>NZ_JBIUAG010000024.1:0-160319 GCF_044547355.1 Kutzneria sp. NPDC052558 | reverse complement strand
CAAACCGGGTCAACTCGTCATTGAGCGACTCCACCTGACCAAGATCCACAGCACAAGATCAAACCACACTCCCTGACAAAGTGACAAAGTACTGTCAAACGCCATGAAGGGGCCCTTCCTGACGTTCAGTGAGAGGAAGGGTCCCTTCACTGCTATCGGGCCGTACCCGGCGTGAGCGGGTTCCCGCCGAACCCCGCGGGAGGTCAGTCGTGCCAGGGTTCCGGGTTCACGCGGGAGACCAGGCCGGTGTTGGCCGCCTCCTCGATGGCCAGGGCGATGCGGTGGTCCTGGATGCCCTCGGCGAGGGGGTAGGGCTCGGGCCCGTCGTCACGGACCCAGGCCGCCATGTCCAGCAGCAGGGTGGCGATGGCGATCTCCTCGTCGTTCCATCGCTTGCCCTGGAAGGGATTGCGGTAGAGGACCTCGTCGCCGAAGGTGATGTGGTCGGTGTCGAAGCCGTCCAGGTCCAGGTCGTAACCGGTCTGCCGGCGCACGATCTCGGTGCGGGCTATGGTCTTCGGCGCGGCCAGGCGCACGACCTCGTTGTCCCGCAACTCACCCAGCGTGCCGCGGACGAGCAGACGCCGCATCAGCAGCTGGTTGTGCCACTGGTTGTCGGTGAAGTCGTAGAGCCCGAGGCCGCCGCCGTCGAACTCGATGGTGGCGATGACCGTGGCCGCGTCCTTGACCTCCATCGGCTCGGCCCAGCCGGCCCGGCTGAGGGGATCGGCCAGCCGGGCGATGGTCCGCACCGCCCGCACGTCGGCCTGACCCCGCCCGATGCCCAGCAGCGTCCGGATCAGCGACACGGCGTGGTACTGGTGCGTCGACGAGACGTCCACACGGGTCGGCTCGCCGATGATTCCCTTGCGCACCAAGGCCAACCGGGCCGCGTGCGCGGGCATCCGGGTGTACTGCTCGGCCACCTGCACCAGGCCGCTGGCCCCGACGCGGGCCCACAGTTCCCGCAGCCCGGCCAGGTCCGGGGCCGGCGGCGTCTCCGCCAACACCGGCACCCCGCGCTCGACCAGCTCCGCCACCAGCCCCGGCGTCACCGACCACGGGGTCGCCGTCACCACGAAGGAGGGCTTCGCGGTCAAGCACTCGTCCAACGTCCGGAACACCGGCACCGGCAGGCCGTCCTTGCCCCGCGACACCACCCCGACGCAGTCCAGGTCGTCCAGCTCCACCGCCAGCCGCCAGAAGAACTCGGCCCGCCAGCCCGTTCCCACGATCGCGAATCCCGTCACGCCACCACGATAGGATCAACCGCGGACCGACACACGCGGACAGCGGACCGACCTGCTGCGTCTGCTCGACGGCCTGTCCGACGACCCTAAAGGGCGATTTCGGCCAGACGCTCGACGTCGTCGATGTCGGCGGTGCCGGGGGAGAGGATGAGCTCGTCGGTGCCGATCTCGGCGAAGGCGGCGATGGTGGCCCGCACGGCGTCGGCGTCGCCGCTCATGCCGGCGGCGACGTGGTCGGCGTAGTCGCCCATGACGGAGTAGTAGTCGTGCAGCTTGGCCCGGCCCTCGTCGGGGCGGCCCAGGGCGAAGTAGGAGAGGGCGACCAGGCGCGGCTCACCGGGGCGGCCGGCGTCCTTCCAGGCGGCGCGGGCCTGCTCGAAGAAGCCGGCGACGTCCGAGGGCGAGCCGCCGCCGGCGATGTAGCCGACGCCCCACTTGGCCATGCGGGCGAAGGAGACCGGGGCGGTGCCGCCGACCAGCAGCGGCACCTCGCGGGCGCCGGCCGGCACGCCGGGGTTGCCGCCGCCGCCGACCGGCTGGCCGGTCCACAGCTCCCGGTAGTGCTCCAGGTCGGCGTCGATGCGCTTGCCCAGGCCCTGGGGCCCGAGCCCGTCGACGACGAAGTCGTCCGGCCGGCCGCCGAGGCCGATGCCGACGGTGAGCCGCCCGCCGGACACGCCGTCGATGCCGGCCAGCTCCTTGGCCAGCAGCCTGCCCGGCCACACGGTGGCCAGCAGGATGTTGGTGGTCAGGCCGATGGTGCTGGTGGCGCCGGCCGCGGCGGCCAGCGCGACGGTGTCCATCACGCCGGGGTAGGCGATGCGGCCGATCGTGCCCACGGTCGAGAAGCCCGCCCGCTCCGCGCGCTGCGCCCAGGCCGGGATGATCGTCGGGTTGACGTCGCGCACCTGGTTGGGGAGTCCGATGCCGATCTTCATCGCGTCCTGCTCCTCGGTTGAGGTTGAGAGCTCAATAGTAATTTATCTTGACTGTATCACTCCATGACCTTCAGCGACGCGGTCAGTCTCGCCACCAAGGTCGCCATGGCGGCGCGCAGCTCCGGGCCGCCTTCGACGCGGAACGGCAGCGACACGGTCGCCAGCCACTCCTGGGCGTACATGGTGGGATTGTTGGTGCTGCCGACCAGGACGCAGCCGTCGCCGCACGGCTCCAGCCGGCCCATCGGCCCCCGGATCCACGGCGCGACCTGCTCGACCGGGGCGTCGAAGACCACCCGGGTGGGGAACTCCCAGCCCGCGCCCAGGTTCTCCTCCAACGACGTGACCGGGTCGAGGTCGGCCGGCGGTTCGAAGGGATGCGAGGTCTGCTCGACCGACCGGACCCGGTCGATGCGGTAGGTGCGGACGGCCTGAGCCCGGTGGGACAGGCACAACAGGTACCAGCGCCCATGTCGCACGACCACCGCCCACGGATCGACCTCGGTGGTCCATTCGTTGCCGCCCTCGCTGCGATACGTGACGACCACACTGCGGCCGGCCGCGACCGCGGCGACCAAGGCGCTGGTGGTGGCCGGATCGGGCCGGGCGGCGTTGCGGTCGGGCGCGGCGGCGGCGTGCTCGCGCAGGGCGGCCGCCTGCCGGCCGACGCTCTCCGGCAGGGCCCGGATGACCTTGCCCAGCGCGCCGCCGAGCAGGTCGTCGCCGGCCGGCTGGCCGTCGAGCACGGCCATGACCAGCACCAGCGCCTCGGCCTGGGTGAAGACGATGGGCGGCAGCTTCAGGCCGCGCCCCAGCGTGTACCCGCCGTGCGGGCCGCGCACCGACTCGACTGGGATGCCGGCCTCGCGCAGGATGCCGACGTACCGGCGGGCGGCGCGCTCGGTGACGCCCAGCCGCCGGGCCAGTTCCTCGGCCGTGGTGCCGGGGCGGGTCTGGAGGATCTCCAGGGTCCGCAGCGCTCGCGCGGTGGGGCTGATGTCCGTGCTCACTCCGGCAGGCTAGGCGAACAGGAAGCGGAACGTCCGGAATTGCCCCTACGGTGCCGGTCATGGAACTTGTGCTCGCCGCCGGCCTGTGGCTGGACGGGTCCGTGGTCTGGAACGACGTCGTGTCCGCGCTGGAGCCGCTCGGCCACCGGGCCGTGCCGCTCACGCTGCCCGGCCAGGGCGACGGCAACGCCGCCGCCACCTTGGACGACCAGCTGGCCGCCGTGCTGTCCGCTGTGGACAGTGCCGCCGAGAAACCCGTTGTGGTAGGCCATTCCGCCGCCTGCACGCTGGCCTGGCTGGCCGCCGACGCGCGGCCGGACCGGATCGCCCGGGTGGTGTTGATCGGCGGCTTCCCGACCACCGGCGGCCGGGCCTACGCCGACTTCTTCGAGATCCGGGACGGCGCCATGGCCTTCCCCGGCTGGACCCCGTTCGAGGGGCCGGACACCGCCGACCTGGACCAGCCGACCCGTGACCATTTGGCCGCCACCGCGATCCCGGTGCCGGCGGGCGTGGCCAACGGGATCGTGCGGTACGCCGACGAACGCCGCTTCGACGTGCCGGTCACGCTGGTCTGCCCCGAGTTCAGCCCGGCCCAGGCCCGCAAGTGGATCGACGCCGGCGAGATCCCCGAGCTGGCCACGGCCAAGCACGTGGAGCTGGTGGACATCGACTCCGGGCACTGGCCCATGGTGACCAGGCCGGCCGAGCTGGCGCGGTTGCTGGTCTGAATTTGCTTGCGGAAACGTTGTCGATTCCGGGTGCGGCCGCTCGACGCGCAGGTGAGGGTAGGGGCGGTCCCGACCCCTGACGCGAGGAGCACGACATGCGGTTTCTCATGGTGCACCGGATGGACGAGAGCCTGCCCGAGGCCTGGAACCCCAGCCCGGAGTTCATCGAGCGGATGGGCGCGAAGATCCAGGACTGGACCGAGCGGGGCATCCTGATCACCGCCGAGGGCGTGCACCCGTCGGTGAAGGGCGCGCTGGTCCGCAAGTCCAGCGGCGGCGCCACCAGCGCCACCGACGGGCCGTTCACCGAGGCCAAGGAGGTCATCGGCGGCTTCGCTCTGATCAACGCGGCCGACCGGGCCCAGGCCGTCGCCTACGCCCAGGAGTACGCCGCCCTGTTCACCGAGATCGAGGTCGAGGTCCGTCAGGTCGTCGAGTTCGAGGATTTTCAGTAGGCCTGACCGTCAGTCGCGCTGACGATCAGCGGGTCGGTCGGGTCTCTGCGACCCGGCCGGCAGTCGTCGTCCGGCGGCCGTCAGTGTTCCTGCGCTGGATCGCCGACCTCGGCGCGGATGCCGGCGACGACAAGCCTTAGCCCGTGCCGGAAATGCTCCTCGGGGTGGGGTGCGGGCACGTGGGCCAGGGCGGTGTGGAGATGGGGGTGCCGGACCGGATCGACGGCGGACTGGAGGCGGGAGGGGTCCTCGCCGGCCAGTTGCTCTTCAAGGGTGTGGGCGACGACGTGGTAGGTGACGGTGTCGGCGGACCAGGCGGCGGCGCGGGGGGAGAGGCCGGCGGCAAGCAGCGCGCCGATGAGGGCGTCGCCGTAGGCGAGAGCGTTGGGCAGGGGGAAGAAGGCGCTGGAGAACACCCGCGCGCCGTCGCGGCGGGAGAGCAGGGCGAGGCGGAGGCGAGAGGCGAGGGCGGTGACGCGCTCGTCCCAAGGGAGGTCCTCGACCTCGGCGACGCCGGCGATGAGCTCGTCGGCCATGGCCTCCAGCAGGGCCTGCTTGCTGCGGAAATGCCAGTAGGTGGCCCCGTTCTGCACGCCGAGGGCGACGGCCAGCCGGCGCATGGACAGCTGGTCGAGACCGGCCTCGTCGAGCAGGTCGAGAGCGGCGGCCAGCACCTGGGAGCGGTTGATTCGCACGGGACCTCCGGTTGACGACGGTCGCCAGTATGCCGCAGACTTCAACGGCGTTGAAGTTCAACGGTGTTGAAGAAGGTGGGGGAATGCGTCGAGTTGTCTACCGTCGACACGGCGGCCCGGAGGTGCTGGAGGTCGACGAGGCGCCGCGCCCGGAGCCGGGGGAGGGCGAACTGCTGGTGGCGGTGCACGCCATCGGCGTCAGCCTGCCGGTGGTGCGCCTGAGCAGGGCGGACAGCACAGCGTTGCCGCACGTGCCGGGCGGCGAGGTGGTCGGGCGGATCGTGGCGATCGGCCAGGGCGTCACGGGCTGGAAGCTGGGGCAGCGGGCGGCGGGGTTGGCCTTCACGGGCGCCTACGCCGAGTACGCCACCGTGGCCGCGCCGTTCCTGTCCCCGATCCCGGACAACGTCGACGACGCGGCGGCGGTCGCCCTGGTCCGCAGCGGCCAGGTTGCCCTCGGAGCCTTGCGGGTCGGTGGGTTCCAGGCCGGCGAGAGCGTGCTGGTCACCGCGGCGGCCGGCAGTGTCGGCAACCTCGCGATCCAGCTGGCCACCATCTTCGGTGCGAGTCGGGTGGTCGGGGCGATCGGCGATGACAGCAAGGCCGCCTTCGTACGAAGCGTGGGCGCGCACGAGGTCATCCGCTACGGCCAGATCGGCGACCCGGTCGACGTGGTGCTCGACGGAGCCGGCGGCGAGGCGCAAAACGCCGCCCTGCAACAACTTGCGCCGTTCGGTCGGCTGGTCTCGTTCAACGCTGTCGGGCAGCCGGTGGACGTCAACGACCTGCGGTATAACGCTCGTGCCGTTATCGGATTCGCCATGGCGCACCTGGCCTCCCGTCGCCCGGAGGTCTACGCCCGCCACCGTCAGGAGTTGTGGGACCTGAATGCCCAGGGCGTGCTCAAGCCGGCCATCCACGCCACCTTGCCGTTGGATCAGGCGGCCGAGGCGCACCGGATCATGGAATCCCGGGCCAGCCAAGGGAAAATCGTGCTGACGCCCTAGGCTCGCTCGGCGATGCGCAGGCTCAAGGGCCGGGTGCGGCGCGAGCTTAGATGCCCTCGGCGATTCGTTCGATCAGCGGCGCGGCGGCGGCCAGCACGGCGAGCTCATCGGCCGAGAACGTGCCCAGTGCGGCGGCCAGCTGCTGGGCGTGCGCGGCTCGCTTGCGCCGCAACACTTCGCGCCCGGAGTCGCTCAGGGACATGATGATCCGCCGCCCGTCGTGCGGGTCGTTGCGCCGCTCGACCAGCCCCCGCTGCTCCAGCCCGCCGAGGGTGGCGGCCATGGCCTGCGGCGAAATCTGCTCGGTCCGGGCCAGTTCGGCCGAGGTCGCCGGGCCGCCACGGTCCAAACGGGACAGTGCCGACCGCTCGGGCAGCGTCAGCTCGCCGGGCGTCGGGGTCTGGCGCAGCCGGCGCGCGAGCAGGCTGATGCTGTCCTGCAACGCGGCGGCCAGCTCGTCGGGGCGGACGACCATGGACGCGAGCCTAGCGCGGCCGCGTCAGCGCGCGGTCGGCCACAGTCGTCGCGGCCCGCACGAACGCGGCGACGGCCCTCGACCGCGCCTCCCGCGGCCAGGCTACGGTGACGGTAGTCGGCTCCAGATCGGTGACCAGCCGGTACGCGATGTCCGGCCGCATGTGCCGCAGGGCCACCGATTCCGGCGGGAACCAGACGATCTGGCCCAGCTCGACGAGGCTGAAGATCTGCGACAGGTCCATCCGCCGCTGCGGCTGGAGATCGTCCGGGCCCGGCCGGCCCGAGAGGTCGGCCATGCGCAGGGTGTCCCGGGCCGCCAGCGGATCCGTCGCCGCCAGCGCGACCACCTTGGGCTCGGTCACGAGCACCTCGTAGTCGATGTCCCGGTCGTCGAACGGCAGCGTGATCAGGGCGACGTCGGCCCGCCCCTCGCGCAGCGCCGGGGCCTGCTCGTCACGGCCGCCGTGGTGCACCGACACCGGGATGGCGGCGTCATCTTGCTCGTACAGAGCCAAGATCTGCGGCAGCAGCCCGGCGTCGTAGTCGGCCTTCAACGTGAGCCGCAGCGTGGGCTCGGGGTTGCCGGCGTGTTGGGCCCGCCGCCCGGCCGCCGCCACGGCCTCCAGCACGGCCCGGCCGTCGCGCAGCAGCACCTCGCCGGCATCGGTGAGCGTGACCTGCCGGGTGGTGCGCACCAGCAGTTGCACGCCCAGCTGCCGTTCGAGGTCGCGGATCGCCCGGGACAGCGGCGGCTGAGCCATGCCGAGCCGCTCGGCCGCCCGCCCGAAGTGCAGTTCCTCAGCGACGGCGACGAAGTACCGGAGCTGCCGCACCTCCAGGTCACTCATATCGTCAGGGTATCAATCTTAACCGGATTGGTCATTCCGGTTGACCGGAGATCCGGCTTCACTGAGTGCCATGATCGTTGTGACCACACCCACCGGGGCCATCGGCAGCAAGGTCGTGCGGAACCTGCTGGAGCGCGACGCCAAGGTCCGCGTGATCGTGCGCGACCCGGCCAAGCTGGCCGAATCCGTCCGCGACCGGGTCGAGGTCGTGCCCGGCTCGCACGGCGACGCCGACGTCGTCAACACCGCTTTCGCCGGCGCCGAGGCCGTGTTCTGGCTCGCGCCGCCGAACCTCCACGCCGACAGCCTCGCGTCCTTCTACGCCGACTTCGCCCGCCCGGCCGCCGCGGCCTTCGCCCGCCACGGCGTCGGCCGCGTGGTCGGCGTCTCCGCCCTCGGTCGCGGCACGCCGGTGGCCGACCGGGCCGGCTTCGTCACCGCGGCCCTGGGGATGGACGACGTGATCGCCGCGTCCGGCGTCAACTTCCGTTCCCTGGCGCTGCCCGGCTTCATGGACAACGTGCTGCGGGATCTCGACGAGATCGTCGACCACGGCGTCTACCGCACCCCGCTGCGCCCCGACCTCAAACTCCCGCACTGCTGCACCGGGGACATCGCCGGCGTGGCGACCCGGCTGCTGCTCGACGACACCTGGACCGGCCAGGACCATGTCGCCGTGCTCGGGCCGGAAGACGTGTCCAGCAACGACATGGCGGCGATCATGGGTGACGTGCTCGGCCGCCCCGTCCGCTGCGAGCACACCCCGCCCGAGGCGTTTCTGGCCGGGCTCAAGGCTTCCGGCATGTCTGAGGCGGTCGTCCATGGCTTCTACGACATGATGACCGCCAAGAACAGCGGCCTGGACCAGGGCGAGCCGCGCACCCCGGAATCCAGCAGCCCCACCAGTTTCCGCCAGTGGTGCGAGGACGTGCTCAAGCCGGCGGCCGCCGCCCGCTGATCACGCCGGCGCCACGTCCATCTCCAGCCGGAGGTCGACGACCATGCCGTCGTCGACCTCCTCGGCCCGCCGCACCTTGGCCTTCAGCGGCACGATGTAGCCGCCGTCCTTGGGAAACATGGACGTCCGCCACGTGCTGCCGCCGAGGGTGACGGTGCACGGCAGGCAGCCCCAGCCGTAGCTCAACGCGGCCGACACCTCGCGCAGGTCCCGGCACTGCTCCTCGGGCACGGTGACGAAGTAGAACGGCGAAGGCCCGCGCCAGTACCAGATCTCGCCGCTGAAGCTGAGCCGCATCACGGCGCGTCCTCGCCGACCCGGCCGTCGATGGCCTCGCGGATCAGGTCGGCGTGGCCGAGGTGCCGGGCGTACTCCTCGATCATGTCGGTGACGATCCGGCGCAGGCTCGGCGTGCCCCAGCCGTCGGGGAACTCGTGCCCCTTGGCCCGGTCCAGCCCGCCGTCGGCCAGCGCCTCGTCGACCAGCCGCCGGGACCGCTCGACCGCCGCCCGCCACTCCCGCCACGTCTTCTCGACATCGCTGTCGGCCGACCACTCCCAGTCGGACTCCCACTCGGCCCCGCTGAATCCGGGGCCGCCGTTGAGTTTCCACACGAACGACGAGGCCTCGCACCGGGTCAGGTGCCGCAGCAGGCCGCCGAGGGTGATCGCCGACCTGCCGATCCTGGTCCCCATCGCGGCGGCGTCCAGGTCGGCGCACTTCCAGGCCAGCGTCCGGCGGTTGCGCTCCAGGGTGGCCAGCAGCGTGGTGACCTCGTCGCCGGCCATCGGCGGTTCGGTGAGCACTTCGGTCATGGGGCCACGCTACGACCAGTTCCGGACGATTCACGACCGGAACTCTCCAACGCGGTGAGATCGCGTTCGGCGTAGAGCCGGTGCTCCCATTCCTCGTTCAGCACGGTCAGCAGGCACTCCCGCACCGGGAAGCTGCGCCCGGCCGGCGGCCAGCCGGGACCGTCGACCGGCTTGGTGTCGCCGGCCAGCTGCTCCTCGGTCAGGTCGTCGACGACCTCGCGCATCGAGGCCATCCGGTCCCGCCGCAGCTCCAGCACCTCGTCCAGGGACGGCCGCGCCGCCCGGTCGCGGGGCACGCCCGGCGTGTCCGGCATTCCGTCCCACGGCAGGGAAAGCTCGTGCCACGGCGACGGATCGCCCAGGATGCCGCGCAGGATCCAGGACTCCGTGGCGAACACGAGATGCCGCAGCGTCTCGGTGAAGGACCACTCGCCGTTGACGGATTCGTGCAGCAGCGCGGGATCGAAGGCGCGGGCCCGCCGAACTGTGCCGTCCCACAGGCGTTCCACCACATCCCACGCCTCACGGAAGCCGGCCGGATCGGTGGGCCGCATCTTCGCCCGATCGGGGTGTCTGCGGTCGAGTTCGGCCTCCACCAGCGGGCCGATGTCGACGCCGTTCACGGTCACGTTGACCAGCTCGGCGTCGATCTCCACATCGCGCATCTCCATGCCGCGCAGCGTGGCGTCGCGCAGCAGGACGCCGCGGAACCGCACGCCGGTCAGGTCGACGGAACGGAACTCGGCCCCGATCAGGTCCACGCGTTCGAACCGGGCGCCGCTGAGGTCTTGCCGGGTGAAGTCAGCCATGCCTGAGCAATGTAGGTGCCGGCGCAAGCCCCCGCCCGGGCAGCTCAGCCTGCTGGTCGAGGGTGAGAAGATCCGGCACTACCAGGTGTCGCGGCTCTGCAGGAACGGCGTCACCACATCGCGGAACTCGGCCGGCCGCTTGCTGTGCACGCGGTGCCCGGCCGCGATGGCGACCAGCCGGCCGTGCGGCAGGCGACGGATCATCTCGTGCAGGTGGTCCAGCCGAACCGGGCTGGCCGGGCCGCCGTGCACGAGCAGCGTCTGGGCGGTGATCGCCGCCAGTCGGGACCACCACTGGGGATCCGGCGTGCGGCACTCGGCGATCAGCGGACCGGCCATCTTCCGGTCGAAGGTGGGCCAGAACGCCAGCCCGGCCAGGGACCGCTTCGGCGGCGGGCCCGGCTCGTGGGGCGGCGGCGGGGTCTCCTCCAGGACCAGCCTTCGCACGCGGCCCGGTGTGTGCTGGGCGATCAGGCAGGCGACCCGGCCGCCGAGCGAATGCCCGACCAGGTCCACCTGGCCCAGCCCCAGCTCGTCCAGCAGGCCGACGATGTCGTCCCGGAACCCCGGCAGCGAGTAGCCCGCCGCGCGCGAGCTGCGGCCGTGCCCGCGCAGATCCGGGATGATCACCCGCCGGCCGGCCAGGGCCGCCGCCAGCCGCCGCCACGTGCCGCCGTCGCCGGCCATCGCGTGCAGCAGCACCACCGGCCGTCCGTCGGGATTGCCGGTCTCCCGATACGCGATGTCGACCTCACCGACACGGACGGTCACAGGCATCCGTCCAGCCTATCGAGATGATCATGCCGAGACAGGGGGCCGCCCGTCCCGGAATCGGTGCGGGCCATGGCGTCGCGGCCGGCCACAGGGTAGAACTAGCCAACCCCATGACAAACCCTGACCAAGGACCCCTCCGGCCCGCCTGAGAGAGCGCTCTCACGCGGGCCTGTCATCGACGACAGGACGGTTCGCATGATCATGGCCCGAAGACTCGGCCGGGCGCTGGCGCTCGGCATCGCCCTAGCCGCAACCCTGCCCGCGGCGGCGACGACACTGCCTGCGGCGGCGGTCGCGGCGCCGCCGCCCCATCCCGGCGGGGGCACGCCCGACCTGGGCGGCAACGTCACCGTGTTCGACCCGTCGATGCCGGTCGGCCAGATCCAGGCGGCGCTGGACAAGGCGTACGCCCAGCAGGTCGACAACGAGATGGGCAGCCAGCGCTACGCCTTCCTGTTCAAGCCCGGCGCCTACGGCACCGCGACCCAGCCGTTGCAGATCAAGGTCGGCTACTACACCGAGATCGCCGGCCTCGGCGCGTCCCCCGACGACGTCGTGATCAACGGCAAGATCGACTCGTACAACCGCTGCCTTGAGGGCGGCGGCACCAGCAACTGCCTGGCGCTGGTGAACTTCTGGCGCACGGTGTCCAACCTGTCGCTCAACATCAACGCGGCCGGGCAGGACGGCTGCCGCGCCTCCGCCGACTTCTGGGCCGTGTCCCAGGCCGCCTCGATCCGCCGGGTCGACATCACCGGCGGCGGACTGTCGCTGATGGACTACTGCACCGCCGGCCCGCAGTACGCCAGCGGCGGCTTCATCGCCGACTCCAAGCTGCCCTCGGTGACCAACGGCTCGCAGCAGCAGTGGCTGATCCGCAACAGCGAGATCGCCGGCTGGTCCAACGGCGTGTGGAACCAGGTCTTCTCCGGGGTGGTCGGCGCGCCGGCCGAGACGGCGTTCCCCAACCCGCCGTACACCACGCTCGACACCACCCCGGCCAGCCGCGAGAAGTCCTACCTTTTTGTCGACTCGCACGGGAAGTGGAACGTGCGCGTGCCCTCCGTGCAGCACAACAGCCGCGGCATCACCTGGGCTGACGGCATCACGCCCGGCCGCACCGTGCCGCTGTCGGACTTCTTCGTGGCCAAGCCGTCCGACCCGGTGTGGCTGATCAACGCGAACTTGGCGCTGGGCAAGAACCTTCTGCTCACGCCGGGCGTGTACGACATCGCCCGGAGCATCCACGTCTACCGGCCCGACACCGTGATCCTCGGCCTCGGGCACGCCACCCTCACCGCCGACCGCGGGGCCATCCCGCTCGACATCGCCGGCGTGCCCGGCGTGATCGTCGCCGGCGTCACCTTCGACGCCGGGGCCCAGAAGTCCCCGGTGCTGCTGCGCGTCGGCTCCCAGCACGGCCTCGGCTTCAGCTCCGCCGACGACCCGACCACACTGTCCGATGTGTACTTCCGGGTCGGCGGGCCGCACGTGGGCAGCGCCGACACCGCGCTCCAGGTCAACAGCGACAACGTGATCATCGACAACACCTGGGTGTGGCGGGCCGACCACGGCGTGGAGAACCTGACCAACACCCAGCGCTGGAACACCAACATCGGCCGGCTGGGCGCGGTGATCAACGGCGACCACGTCACCGCGACCGGCATGTTCGTCGAGCACTTCCAGACGTACAACACGGTCTGGAACGGCAATGACGGCACCACGATCATGTACCAGAACGAGCTGCCCTACGACCCGCCGACGCAGGCCGACTGGATGAACGGGTCGGTGCAGGGCTACGGCGGCTACAAGGTCGGCGACAAGGTCAAGACCCACCGCCTCTACGGCGCCGGCGTGTACGTGTTCAACCAGAACAACCCGGCCATCCACACCGCCAACGGCTTCGAGGTCCCGACCACGCCCGGGGTGAAGCTGCACCACCTCATGACGGTCAACCTCGCCGCCGGCACCATCGACCACGTCGTCGACGGCGTCGGCGGGCCGGCCGACACCACCAAGATCGGCCAGCCGGTTTTTGTCACCGACTATCCGTGACCCGGCCGCGTGGGGGAGGGACCGGCCTCCCCCATGCGTCTGAAATGACTGTAAGCTCGATACCTGTTTCGTATCGAGGAGGTGGCGGCGATGTCGTGGCCGGCGAGCGGGCGGTACCGGATGGACGCCGCCCCGGCGGGCCTCGGCTTCGTGCACGACCTGCTGAACACCATCCCGGCCGGGCGGCCGCGCAAGCCCGACCTGTTGGCCGAGGTGGCCGACGCCCAGCCGTGGCTGGACGAGGCCCTGGCGGTCTGGGCCGAGCAGACCGGCCGCCCGCGGCCCGAGGTGGCCTTGACCGAACGGGACCTCGACCAGGTTCGTACCTTGCGGGACGAGCTCAAGGGCCTGCTCACCGGCGCCGAGGCGACGGCGCGGGAGCTCTCGTCGGCCACGCTGCGCCTGGACGCCTCCGGTCGGGTGGCCATCGAGCCCCGGGGCGGCGGCGCGCGGCTGGTGTCGTCGCTGGTGCTGATCGAGATGCTGGCTGCCCAGCAGGCCGACACCTGGCGGCGGCTCAAGGTCTGCCGCAATGCCCGCTGCCAGGTCGCGTTCTACGACCGGTCCCGCAACAACAGCGGCGTCTGGCACGCCACCAAGATCTGCGGCAACCTGGAGAACCTGCGGGCGCACCGGGCTCGGGCCAAGGCCGCCGGCCGGTAAGAGCCGAAGCGGCTTCGATTCTTTCTGACAATCTGTCGACTGTCGACATTGTGTTCAGTGACGGAAATGGCCATCCGGTCCGGGGTGGCGGACCGTCGGCCACCACTCGCTCGTACTCCCGGTAAATGCCCTTCGACCAGCAAAACCATCGTCAGACACAAAACCGGCCGACCGATTCGCGACGGCGTTTCGAACCCGCCCTCGTTCGGCCGTTGTCGCAGGTCGCCGACGTTGTAACGGAATTTGCTGGTCGCCTCCCGATCGCTGGGTTACACTGGCCCGCGAATCGCAGAAAAGCGTTTCACGCTGGATAGGCGATACGGGGGAGGGTGGCCCGCTGGGGGTGAGTCACCCTCCCCGTGCGGCTTGTCTCCCATTCCTCTTCCGCGCGTCCCGAGCTGTGACGAAATGGCGGGTCGGCTCAGGCCCGCAGGGACGCCAGCGCGGCGTCGAACAGGTCGGCGAAGGACTCCACGCCCTCCCTGCGCACCCACTCGGCGGTGGCGACGTCCAGGCACGACAACGTGGCGGCGATGATCGCGTCGGCGGTGAGCTCCGGGCGAGCGGCGCCGGCCAGGCGGCGGGTCATCTCGGGCAGCAGGAGTTCGGTCCATTGCAGGTGCTTGCGCATGATGGCCAGCCGCAGGGCCGGCGTCTCGGCGAACAGACGGGCCCGGCGCAGGTCGGTGTCGGCGCGCAGGCCGAGGCAGAGGTTCAGGGCCTGGCGCAGCGCCACGTGCGGCGGCTCGGTGTCGGGGCGGGCGCGCAGGGCGGCGAGGACCTCGGGACCGCGTTCGACCAGGCCGTCGACGGCCATGTCCTCCTTGGTGGCGAAGTAGCGGAAGACGCTGCGCTGGGACATGCCGACGGCCGTGGCGATCTGGTCGACGGTGGTCTGCTCGAAGCCGTGCTCGACGAACAGGTCCACGGCCGCGGCGGCGATCTGGCTCCGGACCGCCCGGCGGGTCGTCTCGCGCAGGCCCGCGCCGCGTTGAAGATCCACCGACCCAGCATATCCTGCCGCTTCTGACAGCTGCTGTCGAACTTGACAGTGACTGACAGGCGCTCGTACCGTCGGGGCATGGCACAAATCCTCACGCCGTTCGACCATGAGTCGACGACGGCTCAGGTTCTGGACGGCATCGACCTCACCGGCCGGCGCGCGATCGTCACCGGCGCGACCTCCGGCCTCGGCACGGAGACGGCCCGAGCGCTCGCCGCGGCGGGGGCCGAGGTGACCTTCGCGGTGCGCAACGTCGAGCTCGGCGCGGCGATCGCCGCCGAGCTGGCGAAGACCACCGGCAACGGCAAGATCCACGTGGGCCGGCTGGACACCGCCGACCCGGCGTCGGTCGCGGCGTTCGCCCGGCAGTGGTCGGGGCCGCTGCACATCCTGATCAACAACGCCGGCATCATGGCGGTGCCGGAGCAGTACACGCCCGAGGGCTGGGAACTGCACTTCGCCACCAACTACCTGGGCCACTTCGCCCTGGCCAACGCCCTGCACGGCGCGCTCGCGGCCGCCGACGACGCCCGCGTGGTGTCGGTGAGCTCCGCGCTGCACCTGGCGTCGCCGATCGTGTTCGACGACATCCACTTCCTGTTCCGGCCGTATCACCCGTTCGTGGCGTACGCCCAGTCCAAGACCGCCGACGTGCTGTTCGCGGTCGGGGCCAGCAAGCGCTGGGCCGCCGACGGCATCACCGTCAACGCCGTGATGCCCGGCTACATCCAGACCAACCTGCAACAGCACGTGACCGAGGACGCGATGGTCGGCATGACCCGGTTCGCCCTGCCCGGCAGCCCCAAGACCGTGGAACAGGGGGCCGCGACCTCGGTGCTGGTGGCCACCTCACCCCTGCTGAAGGGTGTCGGCGGCCGCTACTTCGAGGACTGCGGCGAGGCGTCGGTCGTGCACGACAGCAGCGGCTGGATGATCGGCGTCGCGCCGTGGGCGCTCGACGAGGGCAACGCCGACCGGCTGTGGGAGGTCACGGAGTCGATGCTTGCTCGCGCCAGCCGCGGGTGAAGACCACCCCGGCCTTCTCGGTGATCGCCTCGTCCAGGTCGATGCCCAGCTCCTCGGCCGCGCCGAAGGCCGTGATCACCACGTCGGCCAGCTCGGCCCGCATCTCCTCGGCCGTGCCGGTCCGCCGGGCCTGCCCGGACCAGCGCCGATAGGCCCCGACGAACTCCCCGCACTCCTCGGCCAGCGCCAGCACCTGCCGGTTGGCCGCGCCCTCGGCCGAAAAACCGTTGGCGCGCAGGTGTTCCGAGATCACGCGGGCCAGCTCGCGAAGGTTGCCGGTGTCGATGTCCACGGTGGCCATCCTGCCTGAGCGTGGGAGTGCGGGTCCCCGCAAGGCGCGCGGAGTGGCGTGGGTCGCGCTCTTCGCGGAGGGAAGAAGGCGGTGTGCCGTGACTTCCCCTCACGGCACACCGCCCATTGGCAGTGTAGCACTCGCTCGAACGTGTGTTCGACCTGTGGTGGTCCGGATCACGCGGTAGGGTCGGTCCGGGAGGGGAATTCATGATCATTCATGTCAACGGCGTCGAGATCGAGGCGGACACCTTCGGGGAGCCGGGCCGGGCGACGGTGCTGCTGCTGGCCGGGGCGGGCAGCTCGAAGGACTTCTGGCGACCGGAGTTCTGCCGGCGGCTGGCCGAGCAGACCGGGCTGGTCATCCGCTACGACATGCGGGACACCGGCCAGTCGGTGAGCTATCCAGTGGGCGAACCGGGGTACACCCTGCTCGACCTGGCCGAGGACGCGGTGGCGCTGCTGGACCACTTCGGCGTGGCGCGGGCGCACCTGGTCGGCATCTCCATGGGCGGCGCGGTCGCGCAGCTCATCGGCATCGACCACGGGGACCGCGTCGCCTCGCTGACCCTGATCGCCACCAGCTCCGGCGCGGAGGGCCTGCCCGGGCCGACGGAGCGTATGCGGGCGTACTCCGCCGCGAAGCCGGTGGGAGACCTCATCGAGCAGCAGGTGGCGGCCTGGCGGGCGTTCGCGGCGCACTCGGTGGAGTTCGACGAGGCGGCGGCCCGTGAGGTGATCGCCGAGGAGCACGCGCGGACCAGGAACATCGAGGCCGCCAACAGCAACGTGCACGCGACCGAGCGCATCGACTCCTGGTTCGACCGGCTGTCGCAGATCACGGCGCCCACCACCGTCATCCACGGTGACGAGGACCCGCTGTTCCCGATCGAGCACGGCCGTTCGCTCGCCGCCGTGATCCCCGGTGCGGAGCTGGTGACCCTGCCGCAGGTGGGCCACGAGCTGCCGGCCCGCGCGTGGGACACGGTGATCGGCGTGATCGCCCAGCAGGCCACCACGGACTGGGATCACCGCGCCAGTCGCCTTGCCGCGCAAGCGATCGCCGTCGGCCGGCCCACCGAATGGTTCGACCGCATCTACGTCGAGGGCGTGCGCGGCGACGTCGCCATGCCGTGGAACCGTCAGAAGCCGAGCCTGGCTCTGGAGGAGCGTCTTCAGGGCGTGTCCGGTCAGGGCAAGCGGGGATTGGTCGTTGGCTGCGGGCTCGGGGTGGACGCCGGATTCCTGGCCGGTTTGGGCTTTGACACCACCGCTTTCGACGTCTCGGAGACGGCCATCGAGGTCGCCCGTGAGCGGCATCCCGGCGTCGACTTCCACGTGGCCGATCTGTTCCGCCTACCCGAGCAGTGGTTGTGGGCCTTCGACTTCGTGGTCGAGATCTTCACCGTGCAGGCGCTGCCCGAATCGGTGCGGGCCGAGGCCAGCGCCGCCGTCTCCAGTCTCGTCGCGCCCGAGGGCACGCTTTTTGTCGTCGCCAGCGCACGCGAGGAGGGCACCATCCCCGACGGGCCGCCGTGGCCGCTGACCCGCAGCCAGGTGGACGGCTTCGCGGTCAAGGGCGTGACCGCCGTGTCCGTCGAGCGGCGGGATGACCGCTGGGTCGCGGAATTCACCCGATGAGCCTGTCCAGCAAGGGTTTATCGCGTCTGCGGGACACCCTCACCCGGCATGTCGACAACGGCGAGTGTCCGGGCCTGGTGAGCGTGATCCGCCGGCGCGGCGAGACGCATGTCGACGTGATCGGGGATGTCCGGCGGGACACCGCTTTCCGGGGCGGGGGATCGTTATCCAGCTGACTCCGGGGCCAGTTTGGTTAGTGACTCCGGGTGGATTTTGCGCGGAGACCTCTGGGCGATGGCGTATCAAGGCGCTATCGGGCAGGCTCCGCCTGCCTCGATACGCAAGAAGCTTATGCCATCGCCCCCCTCCGCGCAAAATCCACCCTCCGGAGCCTGAAGGTGTAGATGATTGTCGCCGTGGTGCTGCGGGTGGGGTCGTCTCGATTATGCATGAAACACAGGTTCACCCGTTAGTGGTTCGATTTGGATCTTCAATAGGGGTATCGTTGGGGTATGGAAGAAATCACCCGAGAGCTAGAGTCCGCCGAGCCTTCGGGAGCGATGCTGGACCTGCTCCTCGGCGCGGATCTCTCCACCCTCACACCCGAGCAACAAGTCACCGCATTCGTTATGGCCCGCAAGATCACGGCGGTTGCCGACCACGCTCGGCTGTGCATTCTTCGCAGTTTCGACGACCTGGCTGAGATGTCCATGGCCACCCACGAGTCCGAACAGTCGCTGTTCCGCCAGCAGGAGCGCGCCGAGGTCCTGGACCGCCTGCCTCGGCTGTGTGAGCAGCTGCGACGCGGGGAGATCGACCTGCGCCGGCTGGAGACCGTCGACGAGCGGGTGGTCCACCTTGACCCGGCCACGATCCCCCAGATCGAAGACCAGCTGGTCGGAGTGGCCGCCGAGCTGACCCGGACCCAGTTGGCCCGCCGGACCACCAAGCTGGTCGCCGAGGCCGATCCGCTGGGCTACGAGCAGCGCCGTCAGAAGGCCCGTGACAAGGAGCGGCGGATCGAGTTCTACCCGCTGCCCAACGGCATGGCCGAACTGCGGATCCGGATGTCGGCGATCGACGCCCGGCAGTGCTACGACATCGCCACCGCCGACGCCCGTGCGTTGTGCAAGGACTGCCGCACCACCGACCAGAAGCGGGTGGACGCCTTCCTGGACCGGTTCCTCGGGTACGGCATCGACCGCAAGGTCCAGGTCCACGTCACCCTCTCGATGGAGACGTTGATGGGCTTGACCGAGGACCCGGGCCTGCTCGATGGCTACGGCCCGATCAGCGCCGACTCCGCCCGCGAGCTCGCGATGCTCGGCCCGTGGCGCGGGGTCCTGCTCGATGAGTACCAGCGGGCCGCTGCGATGGCCACCCACCTCTACAAGCCCCCAGCCCGGTGTCGGGAGTTCACCAAGCTCCGTGACGGCGGCACCTGCTGCGCCCCCGGCTGTGTCAACCCGATCCAGGAAATCGACCACACCGTCCCGTGGCCGAAAGGCAAGACGAATCCGGACCAGCTCAAGGGCTACTGTCAACACCACCACCACATCAAGCACGGCGACCACACCGTCACCCTCGACGACGACGGGACCTTGCATTGGGTCACTCCGCAGGGTCGGCATTACATCACCCAGCCCCACCAGTACTGACCACAACCCGCCTCGAATACCGCCTACCGCACCTGTTCTTTGACAATTCCACAGCGAACCGAAACACCCCCTCCGGCAACACAAAGCCGGCAACCCGGGAAAGCAGTCGGCCACGCAGACTTTCCGCTTCGACAATCGGAGGGTGGATTTTGTGTGGAGGGGGGCGATGGCATAAGCTTCTTGCGTATCGAGGCAGGCGGAGCCTGCCCGATAGCGCCTTGATACGCCATCGCCCAGAGGACTCCACACAAAATCCACCCGGAGTCACCAACCAACCGCCCCACCCCATCTCCAACCGAACAAAACCCCCACCCACAAAGCAAACCCCCGGCAACCGTGCGGCGCGGGCACCCGAACCACACCCACGGACCAGCGGCATGCCGGACCCCGAACGTCCGTGCTCCATCGATCGAGGAGAGCTCCACCACAGTCACGGGGTGGGTCCGGTCGCTAGACTCCGCTGGTTACCAATGAGTAGCGAACCGAAGGAGTTTCGCGATGCCCGAGGCCGTGATCGTCTCCGCAGCCCGCTCGCCGATCGGCCGGGCCGGCAAGGGATCGCTGGTGTCCATCCGCCCGGACGACCTGGCGGTGCAGATGGTGCGGGCGGCGCTGGACAAGGTGCCGGCCCTGGACCCGACGCAGATCGACGATCTGATCATGGGGTGCGGCCTGCCCGGCGGCGAGCAGGGGTACAACATCGGCCGGGTGGTGTCGGTGCTGCTGGGCTTCGACCACCTGCCCGGCTGCACGGTGACCCGCTACTGCGCCTCCAGCCTCCAGTCCACCCGGATGGCCTTCCACGCGATCAAGGCGGGCGAGGGTGATGTCTTCATCTCCGCCGGCGTGGAGACGGTCTCCCGGTTCGCCAAGGGCAGCTCGGACGGCCTGCCCGACACCAAGAACCCGATCTTCGGCGACGCCGAGGCGCGGACGGTGGCCACGGCGGAGCACAGCGGCGGCGAGTGGCACGACCCGCGGGGCGACGGCAACATCCCCGACGTCTACATCGCGATGGGCCAGACCGCGGAGAACCTGGCGCTGGCCAAGGACGTCAGCCGCGAGGAGATGGACGAGTTCGGCGTCCGCTCGCAGAACCTGGCCGAGAAGGCCATCGCCGACGGCTTCTGGCAGCGGGAGATCACCCCGGTGACCCTGCCGGACGGCACGGTGGTCTCGGCCGACGACGGCCCCCGGCCAGGCATCACGCTGGAGAAGACGGCCACGCTCAAGCCGGTCTTCCGCCCGGACGGCCGGGTCACCGCCGGCAACTGCTGCCCCCTCAACGACGGCGCGGCGGCGCTGGTGGTCATGAGTGACACCAAGGCCAAGGAGCTCGGCCTCACCCCGCTGGCCCGGATCGTGTCCACCGGCGTGTCCGGCCTGTCCCCGGAGATCATGGGCCTCGGCCCGGTCGAGGCGTCGAAGAAGGCGCTGGCCAAGGCCGGACTGTCCATTTCGGACATCGACCTGGTCGAGATCAACGAGGCCTTCGCGGCCCAGGTCATCCCGTCCTACAAGGACCTGGGCATCCCGCTGGAGAAGCTGAACGTCAACGGCGGCGCGATCGCCGTCGGCCACCCGTTCGGCATGACCGGCGCCCGCATCGCCACCACGCTGATCAACTCGCTCCAGTTCCACGACAAGCAGTTCGGCCTGGAGACGATGTGCGTCGGCGGCGGCCAGGGCATGGCGATGGTGCTGGAGCGCCTGAGCTGATCCCCCAGATCTGACGTTCACAGGCCGGCGTCGACCACGACGCCGGCCTTGTTCGTCTTCAGGTGCACGGGATCGGCGGTGTGCAACAGCTTGCCGCATCCGAGGTTGTCGAACGAGCCGGCCAGCCGTTGGGCCAGGAACGCGAACAGGTTGCTCGCGGCGGCCGGCTCCGGCGACGGGGCGGCCTTGGTGAAGCGGGCATCCAGCCTGGTGCGCTGGAGGCCGGTGGTGAACAGGGAACGGCAGTAGGCCTGCGGGGTCTCGGTCCGGGTGTTGATCTGCGGCATGTTCACGCCGACGCGGTAGAGATTGGTCTTGGCGACGGAGGTCCGGGCGCCGTCCATGGCCATCGGGTCGTTGGTCGGCACGAGGGCGATCGGCGGCTTCTGCCGCGCGGCGGCATGGAGCTCGTCCAGGGCCAGCGACGTGACCTGCTTGCCGCTGGCCAGATCCCGCGCGGTGAACGGCGTGCAGCCCAGCGCCGGGTCGACGAAGGCGTCCAGCAGCACGTTGTCGCTGCCGTTGGTGAGCCGGTTCCCGGTGCCCAGCCGGGTCTCGTTGGCCGGCGTGTCCTGGGCGACGCGGCCGTCCCGGGCCTGGAGGTAGGTCGTGGTGACGTTGTCGCTCTGGTCCTGGTCGACCAGGCCGAAGTCACGGGTGGTCATGCACGGCCGGCCGTCCTTGCCGGTGCCCAGCGGCGGGATGACCAGCTTCTTGCCGGCGATCGCGTTGTCGGCGGCGGCGAAGAACGGTTGGGCGTTGCAGTAGGCGTACTGCCCGAACACGGAGTTGTGGTCGCCGTTCACGCACGTGCCGGTGTCGCCGCGCAGCGTGAGGTTGTCGCCGTTGAAGCCGAACCAGATGCCGACGACCGCGCCGCGGGGCAGCGTGGGCGGGGTCGGCGCGATCGCCGGCCGGCTGCCCTTGTCGATCACCAACGGGTCGTACACCGACAGCGCGCCGGTGGCCGGGTCCAGGATCGTCGCCTGCACGAACGCCGACTGGTCGGCGTTGGTCTCATGGCAGTGTCCCTTGGTCGCGCTCAGCTGGTAGGGCGTGGCCAAGCCCTTGGCCGACAACGGGTTGGCCGGCACCTGCAGGACGCAGTCCGGGTTGGCGATGTCGGCCTGGTTGGCGGCCAGCTGCGGATCACCTTGCACGGCAACTGATGCCACCACGGCCACGGCGGCCGCGAACACCCCCAACACCGGCACGCCGAGGGCGAGCCGGCTGCGCACGGTCAGCTTCTTCAGCTGCGGCAGCGTAAAGGTCGGTCTGATCGTCTTCCAGCGCATCGGTCTGTCGGTCACGGGTCCACTCCTCCACGAGAGCCCACTCCACCGGTAGCGACTACGCCGCCTCGGCGGTTCGGGTTCAGCAGGACGAGAAATCGACCCGTTACAACAGAAAGCGCCGACATCCTCACGGATGCCGGCGCTCCTGACAAGCGTCGTTGACTAATTGCGTTGCAACTGGGCCAGCAGGTTCAGGATCTCGATGTACAGCCAGACCAGGGTGACCATCAGGCCGAAGGCGATGTACCAGGCGAACCTGGCCGGGGCGCCGGCGCGGATGGCCCGGTCGGCCTGGTCGAAGTCCAGCAGCAGGTTGAACGCGGCGATGCCGATGAACACCAGGCTGACCACGATCGCCAGCGTGCCGTTGCCGCGGACCCCGAGGTTGAGGCCGAAGAACGACATCAGCAGGTTGAGCACCATCAGGGCGGCCGCGCCCATGGTGGCGCCGATGATCCACTTGGTCACGCGCGGCGTCACCTTGACCGCGCCGGTCTTGTACACCACCAGCATGGTGGCGAACACGACCATGGTGCTGATGATGGCCTGCACAGCCACGCCCGGCACCAGGTAGTCGATGAGCTTGGTGACGGTGCCGAGGAACACACCCTCGGCCACGGCGTAGCCGATGACGAGCGCCGGGTTGGTCGACTGCCGGAAGGTGATGATCAGCGCCAGCACCAAGCCGACGATCATGCCGACGAACGCGAAGGCGGGCGGCAGGCCGACGGCGGCGGTCAGGCCGCCGACGACGACGGTGGTGCCGAGCGTGATCGCGGTCTTGGTGACCACGTCGTCGATGGTCATCGGCCGGTCGGCGGCGGTGGGCGGCGCGGCCGGGTAGCCGTACCCGGTCGGCTGCTGCCCCTGGTACCCGAAGTTCGCGTAGCCGCCCTGGCCCTGACCCCTGCCGGACAGCGCGCGGAACGCCGGGTTGCTCGATGTGCGCACCTGGTCCTCCTGGAACGTGTGGCGCCTACAGCTCGTACAACGGTAACCGTGGTCGATCAGTTCCCCACGAGGCAAAGGTCACTTTACCAAGAGGGACGAACGTGCACTGATCCGTTCGGCGTAGCGATCAACTACTTCACACTGTATTGACACTCAGAGTGCGCTCGGACATCCTCCCGCTGGCGGCTTGCCCGCCGCCCGCGCGCCAGCCAGGCTCGCAGGGCGGCTACCACGGCCTTCTCGTTCCGTCGGGGGAACGAGCCCCGGACCGTCGCCATGCACACGTCCGACCTAAACGAGGGGCGCCGCGCCGCGGGGAAGCGGCACGGCGCCCATGAGGGAGCGCAGGACCGTTATGGGACTGAGCAAACTGGTCGCTGGGGTGACCGGGATCACGATGTTGGCGGGAGCGGCGATGCTCGCCGCGCCGGTCGTCGCATCAGCCGCACCGACCACCGGCTACGGCCACGCCGTCACTCCGGCCCAGCCGTATCTGCACAACCCGGACACGTCCGACTGGCTGGGCTCGTACGTCGTGGGCGGCAAGCAGGTCTACTGCGTCCGCTTCGCGCTCAACGCGCCCGACAGCGACACCCCGTACAAGCCCGGCGACGTGCTCAAGGACAAGTGGGGCAACGCACTGGCCCCCGATGTCGCCGCGAAGATCTCGTACCTGCTGCTGCGTTACGCGGACACCACCGACCCGGATCAGGCGGCGGCGCTGGCGCACCTGTTGCACAGCTACACCTCGGGCGTGCCCGCGAAGGACCCGAGGCTCGACCCGGCCAACGACTTCAACCACATCGGCTACGACACCGCGGGCCACCTGGCGAAGCTCCAGGCGCAGTTCCCCGGCGCATACGCCGCCGTGGCCAAGGAAGAGGCTGACGCCACGGCCAACCAGGGTCCCTGGGATGTCTCCGTCGTCGCGCCGACCGCGGCCCAGATCATCGGCACCGCGGACAAGTGGACGGTCAAGGTCACGCACGCCGGCACCGACAAGCTGGTCACCGGTGTGCCGGTGAAGCTGACCGTCTCCGACGGCACGGTCGAGAAGGACACCGTGACCACGCCGGCCGACGGCAGCCCGCTGGTGGTCGACGTCACGCCGACCGGTCCCAACCCGACGATCAAGGTCGACCTCAGCGCCCCGGCCGATCAGCCGGTCGTGCAGGCCCCGGTGAACACCGGCGGCAACCTCCAGTGGATCGTCTCCACCGGCGGCGAGAAGGCGTTGAGCGGCACCGCGAAGACCACGGCCGTCACCGCGCCGGGCACGGTCAAGGTGACCAAGGTGGACAGCAAGACCGGCGCCGGCATCGCGAATGCGCAGCTGCGGATCACCGCCGGCGACAAGACCGCCTCGGCGATCAAGCAGGACGGCAGCCCGCTCAACGGCGCCGACGGCAAGCCGGTGGTGGTCACCACCGGGGCCGACGGAACGGCCACTGTGGACAACCTGAAGACGCCTCAGGACATCTGCCTGATCGAGGTGGCCGCCCCGGCCGGCTATGACCAGAACTTCAACGCCTCGTCGCCGCCGAACGTCTGCGGCACCGTGCAGGCCGGTCAGACGCTGGCCTTGAAGGTGGCCAACACGCCGAACACGCCGACCGTGCCGGTCAAGATCCCGGCCGGTGGCTCGCCGATGGTCGCGGACGCGGCCACCGTCACCACGCTCGACCCGGCCGCGCTGGGCGCGGTCGGCGGCCTCGTGGTGATCGCACTGGGCGGCGTCGGCCTGATGCTGCGCCGGCGTCGGCACGCCACGCGTGGCTAAGCACCGGGCGCCGAAAGCCCGCTGGCCGGTCTCGGCCGGCGGGTTTCCGGCCGCCGGCCGGTCCCGCTACCGGAACCCGACCGCCGCTGCCGGCACCGCCGTCAGCGGCGCGGTCGGGCTGACGATGATCGTGGTGGCTGCCGGGGCGACGCTGCTGGGCCAGCCCCAGTCGGTGTCGGGCTCGCCGCTGGCGGTCGGCCACAGCCAGACGGTCGACCCGCAGGCCGGCCCGGCCCCGGTCGCCGTGCCGGACACCGGCGCCACCTCGACGACCGCGGTCCCGCCACCGCCGCCGTCGAGCCAGCAGGCGCCGCAGCCGCCCGCCCCGAACACCGTCCTGTTACCCAAGGGCGGCCGGTCGTCGCTGGTACGCAGCGGCGTGGCCGGCGACGGGACGCTGCAGATTCCCAACGGTGTGACCAAGGCCGCGCTGTGGGGCGCGGCCCTGAACGGCAACGCCGGGGCGACGCTGATCGCCGGGCACATCAACTGGGAGGGCGTCGCCGGCCCGTTCGCCGAGCTCTGGGGCGCGCAGGCCGGGCAGACCGTCACCGTCGTCGACGAGCACGGCCAGCAGCTGAAGTTCGTCGTCGACCAGGTCCTGACCGTGGACAAGGACAATCTGCCGCAGCACGCGGACGAACTGTTCGGGCAGACCGGCCCGCACCGGCTGGTGCTGGTCACTTGCGGCGGCAAGTGGGTCGGCGGGGCCCTGGGCTACGACCAGAACCGGGTGGTGATCGCGCACCCCGTGTCCTGACAACCCGACCGGGCCCTGCGTCGTCTCAACCACCATGGGGCTCAGGCAGAGGTGGGGTTGGCTGACCACCGCGGTGGCGTTGACGCTGGCCGTGGTGGTCGTGATCGTGATGGGGCGGGGAACGGGCGGGACGACACCACAGGCGGGACCCACGACCACCACCAACCCCGGGCCGATCACGCCCGCGGGCCAGGCCACCCCGGCCGCCGGCCCGACGCCGACGGTGCCCGCGCCCACCGGCGCGCAGCCGGCGTGGATGCACAAGCTCAAGGCCGGCGAGAAGCCGCCGCAGTTCATTCTGTTCTCCTTCGACGGCGGCGTGTCCAAGGAGCACTGGGACCGGGTGCTGCCGATCGCCGAGCGGACCGGGGCCAAGGTCACGGCGATGCTGTCCGGGCCGTACCTGATCCCGGACAGCGAGAAGAACTCCTACACCGGTCCGGGCCACCCGAAGGGGGCCAGCGAGATCGGCTTCGGCGGCACCGACGCCGACATCAAGCTCCGCGTCGACTACCTGAACCGGGCGCTGGTCGACGGCATGGAGTTCGGCACCCACTACAACGGGCACTTCTGCCAGGGGGCCGAGCCGAGCGTCGGCTTCTGGTCGACCGCCGCCTGGAACTCCGAGCTGGACCAGTTCTTCTCGTTTCTCAAGGACATCGACGGCAAGGGCCTGAAGATCACCCCCGACATGATCAAGGGTGGCCGCACGCCGTGCCTGGAGGGCAACTGGGACCAACTGTTCCCGTCGATCAGGGCGCACGGTTTTGTCTATGACACCAGCCATGTCTCCTTCGGCGTGACCTGGCCGACGGTGGACCGCGGGCTGTGGGAGTTCCCGCTGCCGGAGGTGCGGGTGCCGGCGCTGGACAAGAACGTGGTGATGATGGACTTCAACTTCTGGTACCTGCTGGACGGGGCCAAGGAGGGCGACGACGCGCGCGGGCCGGAGTTCCAGCCGATCGTGCTGGACACCTATCGGTCGGTGTACCAGAGCGTGTTCAACGGCAACCGGGCGCCGCTGGTGATCGCCAACCACTTCAACGAGTGGGCCGGCAACGCCTTCTCCGGCGCGGTGGAGCAGTTCATGGGCGAGACCTGCGGCAAGCCGGAGACGGTGTGCGCCACCTACACGCAGGTGATCCAGTGGATGCAGCTGCAGGATCCGGCCACTCTGGACGCGCTGCGCACGCTGCCGGCGGCCCACAACTAGGCCGTCAATCCCACGAAGGAGGTGCGCCGGCGGTCGGAAGGTGTCTAGCCGCGGGCCGTAGAAAGGGCTTACTGTGGAGTTCCGCCGCGGCCTTGCCCACCAGATGTCGTTGAAGGAGTGAGCGATGTCCGCACCGAAGACCGTCAAGCGCGCCGAGAAGGCCGTCCGCAAGTCCGCCCGCCGCACCTGGGTGAAGCCGGACTTCAACCAGTACGACACGCCGCTGGAGGTCACGGCCTACTCCGCGCGGGCCTGACCTGTCAAGCAGTCCTGTTTGGAAGGCGGCATTCCTCCACTCCGAGTGCAGGAATGCCGCCTTCCAACACGCCCATCGAGGAGTCGATCATGCTGGCGGCCGAGGACTTCATCGCCGAGCTGCGG
Organism: Kutzneria sp. NPDC052558; assembly: GCF_044547355.1. NCBI lineage: Bacteria > Bacillati > Actinomycetota > Actinomycetes > Pseudonocardiales > Pseudonocardiaceae > Kutzneria > Kutzneria sp. NPDC052558. The sequence goes on along the minus strand of NZ_JBIUAG010000024.1, from coordinate 133,176 downwards.
GCGCTGTCCCCGCGCTACTGGCACGACCACCCGTTCCACCTGCGGCTGCACGCCGGCGAGCTGAGCCGCGATGAGCTCCAGCGGTGGGCGGCCAACCGCTGGTACTACCAGCGTTGCCTGCCCCAGAAGGACGCCGCCATCCTGGCCAACTGTCCACTGCCGCAGGTCCGGCGGCAGTGGATGGAGCGCATCGTCTACCACGACGGCGCCCGGGACGGCGAGGGCGGCGCGGAGAACTGGCTGCGCATGGCCGAGGCCGTCGGCCTGGACCGGGCCGAGGTGCTCGACGAGCGGCATGTGCTGCCGGGCGTGCGGTTCGCGGTCGACGCCTACGTCAACTTCGCCCGCACCAGGCCGTGGGTGGAGTCGATCGCCTCCGGGCTGACCGAGATGTTCTCGCCCGGGCTGATGAAGCGGCGGCTGGCCGACATGCGGGAGCGCTACCCGTGGATCGGCGAGGAGGGCTTCGCCTACTTCGTGTCCCGGCTGACCGTGATCGCCGGCGAGGGAAAGTCCACTTTGGACATCGTTGTGGAGCACGCGCGCACCCGCGAGCAGCAGGAGGCCTGCGTGGCCGCCCTGGCGTTCAAATGCGATGTGCTGCAAGCGATCCTGGACGCCGTGGACTACCACTCATGACCTCGCTGGAGTCCGTGCCCCGGGTGCGCCGCGGCGTGCGGTACACCTACGACAGGACCCGGGACAGCGATGTCGTGCTGTTCCCCGAGGGTGTGCTGCTGTTGAACGAGACCGCCGCCGCCGTGGTGTCCCGCTGCGACGGCACTGCCAGCGTCGGCGACATCGCCCTGGCCCTGGCCGACGAGTTCGACGGCGTGCAGGCCGACGACGTGATCGAGCTGGTGGACCGGCTCGTGGCCCGACGGGTGGTGGACGTTGACTGACGCGCCGATGGGACTGCTGGCCGAACTGACGCACCGGTGCCCGCTGCACTGCCCGTACTGCTCCAACCCGGTCGAGCTGGTCCAGCGGGCCGACGAGCTGGAAACCTCGACGTGGCAACGGGTTTTCGACGAGGGTCGAGAGCTCGGCGTGTTGCAGATACACCTGTCCGGCGGCGAGCCGCTGGCCCGGCCCGATCTGCCCGTGCTGCTGGCCCACGCCAGCGGCCTGGGCTGCTACACCAATCTGGTCACCAGCGGCCTGGGGTTGACCAGGGAACGCCTGGACGAGCTGGTGTCGCTGGGCCTGGATCACGTCCAGCTGTCCGTGCAGGACGCGGATCCCCGCAACGCCAACCTGATCGCCGGCGTCAAGGGCTTCGACCGCAAGCTGGCCGCCGCCGCGCTGATCAAGGACGCCGAGCTGCCGCTGACCGTGAACGCCGTGCTGCACAAGGCCAATCTCGACCATATCGGCGGCATCATCGAGCTGGCCGAGCAGATGGGCGCGGACCGGCTGGAGCTGGCCAACACCCAGTACTACGGCTGGGCGCTGCGCAACCGGGCCGCCCTGCTGCCCACCCGGGAGCAGCTTGCCGCCGCCGGACCCGTTGTGCAGCAGGCGAAGCAGCGGCTGGGCGACCGGATGGAGATCGTCTACGTCATCGCCGACTACCACGAGGCCAACCCCAAGCCCTGCATGTACGGCTGGGGCGCGGTGCAGCTGACCGTCGCCCCCAACGGCGATGTGCTGCCCTGCCCGGCCGCCAGCGTGATCACCTCGCTGCCGGTGCAGAACGTCCTACGGTCCTCCCTTTCCGAGATCTGGTACGGGTCCGAGACGTTCAACGCCTTCCGTGGCACGGAGTGGATGCGCGAGCCGTGCCGGAGCTGCCCGCGCAAGGAGCTCGACTTCGGCGGCTGCCGGTGCCAGGCCTTCCAGCTCACCGGCGACGCCGCCGCCACCGACCCCGTGTGCACGCTCTCGCCGGATCATGGCCTGGTGCAGGACATCCTGGCCACCGAGATCACGGTGCAGCGGCCGGCCTTCGCCATGCGGCGGTCCGTGTGAAGGTTGTCGTGCTCGGCACCGCCGCCGGCGGCGGCTTCCCTCAGTGGAACTGCGCCTGCCCGCCGTGTTCCTTGGCCCGCAAGGGTTTGCTGCCGTCCAGAACCCAGGACTGCCTGGCCGTCAGCGGCAACGGCGTGGACTGGTGGCTGCTCAACGCCTCCCCCGACATCCGGACGCAGCTGGTCGACGCCCCCGAGTTCACTCCCGGCCCCGGCCGGCGTGACACCCCGCTTCGCGGCGTCCTGCTCACCTCCGCCGAGCTCGACCACTCCCTCGGCGTCTTCTCCCTTCGTGAGGGCGGCGGCCAGGCCCTGCACGCCCCGGCCAACGCCCTCGCCGCCCTGCGCGCCGACCTCGGCCTCGGGCCCGTGCTCGACAAGTACGCCGGCTGGTCCTGGCACGAGGCCGTTCCCGAGCAGCCGTTCCCGCTCACCGGCGGGCTCGTCGCCACCGCCCACGCCCTCGGCGTCAAACGCCCCAAGTACACCGACGAGCGGCCCGGACCCTGGGTCGTCGCCTACCGCGTCCACGACCCCGTCACCGGCGGCACCCTGCTCTACGCCCCGTGCCTGGCCGCGTGGACCCCGGAGTTCGAGGCCCTGCTGGCCGGTGTCGACTGTCTCCTGCTCGACGGCACCTTCGCCTCCCCCGACGAGATGGGCGAGCGCACCGGCCACTCCAAGGGCCAGTCCGCCATGGGCCACCTCCCCGTCCTCGGCGACGGCGGCAGCCTGCCTGAGCTGCGCCGATTCCCGGCCGTGCGCCGGATCTACACCCACCTCAACAACACCAATCCCCTGCTCGACCCGGCCTCCCCCGAGTCGGCCGAGATCGCCGCCGCCGGCGTCGAGGTCGTGCCGGACGGCGCCGTGATCACTCTCTGAGGGTTGTCCCATTGTCCCAGCGGCAATCCACCCGCTGCCGACAGTGTGGTGTGGTTAGCTTTCCGTGTGCGTGTAGTCATCGCGGAAGACCTGCTGCTGCTCCGGGACGGCATGATCCGGTTGTTGCAGGCTCATGGCTTCGAGGTGGTCGCGGCCGTGGAATCGGGGCCGGAGCTGTCGGCCGCGCTCACCGAGCACAAGCCGGACGTGGCCGTGGTCGACGTGCGGCTGCCGCCGACGTTCACCGACGAGGGGGTGCGGGCGGCGATCCAGGCCCGGCGGGACATCCCGGGGCTGCCGGTGCTGGTGCTGTCCCAGTACGTCGAGCAGCTGTACGCCCGCGAGCTGCTGTCCGATCGCAGCGGCGGCGTCGGCTACCTGCTCAAGGACCGCATCTCCGACGTGAAGCAGTTCGTGGACGCCGTGCGCCGGGTGGCCGACGGCGGCACGGCGATGGACCCCGAGGTGGTGGCCCAGCTGCTGTCCAGCCGTGAGCGCGACGCCCCGCTGGCCACGCTCACGCCGCGGGAGAAGGAGGTGCTCGGTCTGATGGCCGAGGGCCGGTCCAACGCCGCCATCGCCGCCCGTCTGTTCGTCACCGAGAAGGCCGTGGGCAAGCACACCAACAACATCTTCACCAAGCTGAACCTGCACCAGCACGAGGACGACAACCGCCGGGTGCTGGCGGTGCTGACGTATTTGAACGGGTGACCGCCTGATCCACTCGTTCGGGTGGCGTGGCAGGTAGGGTCTGGACCGGTGTGCCGGGAAGTCTGGTCGGCGAGTTTCGTGGACCCCCGGCGAAAGGTGCCAGCGATGCAGAGCGTGGAAACGGTGCTGCTGCTGGTGGTGCTGGCGACGGTGGTCGCTACCTTCGCCCGGCGGCTGAGCATTCCCGCGCCCTCGCTGCTGGTGGTGGCGGGCGTGGTGGTGGGCCTGTTCCCGGGGGTGCCGGAGATCCGGGCGACGCCGGAGCTGGTGAGCCTGGTGGTGCTGCCGCCGCTGATCTACGCGGCGGGCGAGGAGATGCCCTGGCGGGACCTGCGCGCGGTGTGGCGGCCGGTGACGGTGCTGGCGGTGGGTCTGGTGCTGGCCTCGGCGGCGGCGGTGGGCCTGGTGGCGGCGCTGGTCGCGCCGTTGCCGGCGAGCATGGCGTTCGTCTTGGGGGCGGTGCTGGCGAGCACGGACCCGGTGGCGGTCAGCGCGCTGGGGCGAAGACTCTCGCTGCCGCCGCGGATCCAGGTGCTGGTGCAGGCGGAAAGCCTGTTCAACGACGCGACGAGCCTGGTGCTGTTCCGGCTGGCCGTGTCGGCGGCGCTGGCCGGCGGGGCGCTGTCGCTGACGTCGGTGGGCGGTGAGTTCCTGCTGCTGGCCGGCGGCGGCCTGATCGTCGGGCTGGTGGTGGCCGGCGGCATCTGGCTGATCCGGCGGCGGACCGTGGATCCGGTGCTGGAGACGGTGATCGCGCTGGTCAGCCCGTATTCCGCCTACGTGCTGGCGGAGACGTTGGGCGGCTCGGGCGTGACGGCGGTGGTGGTGTGCAGCGTGGTGCTCGGCGCGCAGACGCCGAAGATCACCACCGCGCATATCCGGCTCCAGATCGACGCGGTGTACGGCACGGTGATCTTCATCCTGGAGAGCGCGGTGTTCGGGCTGATCGGCCTCCAGTTGCCCTACCTGGTGCGTGGGCTGGCCGGCTCCGATCCGGGGTGGCCGTGGCAGGCGCTGGTGATCACCGCGGCGCTGATCGTGATCCGGTTCCTGTGGGTGTTCCCGCTGGGCTGGATCATGCAGTTGCGGCGGGGCAACCGTCGACTCAACTGGCGAACATCCACAGTGGTCTCCTGGGCCGGGGCCCGGGGCGTGGTGCCGCTGGCCGCCGTGCTGTCCATTCCCCTGTTCACCGACACCGGCGAACCGGTGCCGCAGCGTGACCTCGTGCTGGCGCTGGCCACCACGGTCATCGTGATCACCCTGGTGGCCCAGGGTTTCACGCTCGCGCCGCTGGTCAAACGGGCCGGCATCGCCCGCACGCCGGCCGATGCCCGCCGCGAGCAGGACCTGGCCAACGTCCGCCTGGCCGAGGCCGGCTTGGCCCACCTGGAACAGCTCTACGACCTCGACGCCGCGCCGCGCGCCGTGCTCGACCGCCTCCGCCAGGCCCTGCTGGCCCGGATCGACCACGGCGACGCCGAGGAGGAGCCCCCCGGCTCGTCCTCCGCCGCCGTCTACAAGAAGGTGCGCCGCGAGGTGCTGGCGGTCGAGATGGCCGAGCTGACCAGGCTCTTCGACGACGGCGACATCGACGACAGCACCCGCCGCCGCCTGCAACGCACCCTCGACCTCGAGGACGCCCGCCTCAACGACGACCCCTAGCCCCCAGCGAACGCCACATGTGGACCACATTCGCACCCCAGGGCCACATGTGGCGAAAAGACAGGGGCGGTCAGGCGCCGATGTAGGTCAGGAGGAACTCGGCGACGCCGAGGACGGCGGCGGTGGATTCGGGGACGTCGGGCACGAACAGGTGCCAGAAGTGCATCAGGTCGGGCCAGACCTCCAGGTTGGCGCGGCCGCCCGCGGCCAGCACGCCGGCGACCAGGGCACGGGCGTCGTCCACCAGGACCTCTCGGTCGGCGGCGTGCACCATGAGCGGGGCCAGGCCGGACAGGTCGGCGAACAGGGGTGAGGCCAGCGGCTCGCGGGGGTTGGCCTCGCCCAGGTAGTCGGCCGCCGCCGCAAGCGCTTGCGCACGGCTGTAGATCGGGTCGTCCTCGGCGAACTTGTCGTAGGACTCGCCGCTCGCGGTCAGGTCGAACAGCGGGCTCAGGCAGGCCCCGGCGGCCGGCTGCGGTAAGCCCAGGCCACGGGCGGCCAGCATGGTCGCGACCACCAGGCCGCCGCCGGCGGTGTCGCCGAGCAGCACCACCCGCCCCGGCGAGTAGCCGACCTCGTCCAGTAGCCACCGGTACGCGGTCAGCACGTCCTCCACCGCCGCCGGGAACCGGTGCTCCGGGGCCAGCCGGTAGTCCGGCAGCAGCGCCGGCATGCCCATCACCGCCGCGAACTGCGAGGCGAAGCCGCGGAACGCCCGGGCCGAGCCGGCCCGGTAGCCGCCGCCGTGCAGGTAGAGCAGCACCCGGTCCATCGCGCCGCCCTGCGGCCGCACCCACACCGCCGGACAGCCGCCGGCGTCGGTCTCGCCGCTCAGCACGCCGTCGGCCAGCGGAATGGCGCCCAGCGCGAGGTCCATCGACTCGCGGGCCTGGCGCACGCCGTCGGCGCCGGCCGCCGGCTCCGGCCGGGGGCTGGCGCGGATGGCCGTGAGCAGCGCCTCGAACTCGGGACTGGGCATCGCGTCATCTCTACGGGAGCAGGGAGACGAACCTACATCAGACCGGTCCCAACTCCGTGACGCCCGTCACCGTCCCGAGCGAAACCTGGCGCTCACCGGCGCGTCCGCTTGACGTTTCACGTGAATCACACTTGCGACTACCGAAAACAGCGCCCATAATCGGTAGTAGACCCGGGGAGGTAGTCATGTCGGTGGCCGCCGAGAAAGAGCAGACCGAGCGGCTGCTGGCCAACGTCGAGGCGATCGAGGAGGTCGCCGGCACGCTGCCCAGCGGCGCCCCCGCCCGCAGCAAGCTGTACGACGTGGCCGACAACCTGCTCGACAGCGCCCTGCCGATCCGCCCGGTGGTCGCCGCCGACCTGCTGGAACTGACCGAGAAGACGGTACGCGCCTGGGCCAGCGAGGGCGTGCTGCTGGTCAGCGAGCAGGAGCCGACCATGCGGCTGGAGCCGCGCCGGGTGCACGAGGTGATGCACCTGGTCCGCGAGATCCGCCGCATCGGCCGCAACCGCGGGCTGCTCGACGAGGTGCACCGCCGGCTGTCCGACCAGGCCCTGCTGGAACGCGAGGACCTGGCCGAGAGCCTGGACCAGGTGGTGCTGGGCGAGGGAACGGTCGTGCGCCCGGGGACGACGATCCCTGAGTGATCGAAGTAGTCGAGACCCGCGTCGCCTCGGCGCAGGCCGCGCTGCTGCGCGGACCGGCCCGCAAGGCCTACGAGTCCTTCCTGGACGAGCTCGCCCACCGCGGCTGCGCCGCCCTGGGCTACCGCGTCACCGGACCCTCCCCGCTGCCCCGGCTGTGCGTGCGCCACCTGCGGGACAACGACCGCGTCGTGGTCGCCTTCGAGGGCGCCGGCCGGGCCTGGGTCGTGCTGGTCGGCCCGCACGAGCAGACCGATCCCGGCCGCAACGTCTACGACGCCCTCTACCAGCTGGCCGGCACCTGGCCCACCGACAACACCCGCCGCACCAAGCCCAGCTGCTGCGACCCGACCACCGGCACCCCGCCCTCGGCCGACGCCGCGGTCATCGACGACCTGGTCCGCCGGGCCCGCGCGCTGGCCCGCGGCAGCCGCCGAGCCTGGTCACTCGGCGGACCGTGAACTACCCACCATCGGATGACGGCCGGCGCTCTGTCAGCGTTGTCATCACTCTGAGTGCCCCCGATCGGACTCGAACCGACACTCTGACCCTTTTAAGGGGCCTGCCTAGACAGCGAGTACAAGCCTGTGACCTGCGGAATCCGCCGCACCGCACCACCGGCCGGTCCCGCAAGGCAGGAATAGGGCAAGGCGGCGTCCTGTCGCTCCCGCTCTACTCCTCACGAGGCATCAACACCGTCTCCAGGGAGTAGTTGGCCGCGGTCGTCTACCACCGCTCCCAGCCGCCGGGCCCAAGTATGTGTGCAGACTCACTCGCGTACCTTCACCGCATGTGGCAGTACGCCTTGTGGGGGCTAGTCGGCGCCGCGTCGAATATCGGCGTTGTCTTCCTGGAGGCTTCCCGGCGGGTCAAGGGGTGGCCGTGGGCTCGCCCGAAGGGACCAGGCGGGGGCGTCTACGCAGCGTCGATCATCATCCAGCTCAGCATCGCCTCGGCCACCACCGCTGCCGTGTCTACCACGGGGATCGTCGCCAATGACTTCATCGCCTTCGGAATGGGCGCTGCCGCGCCGGTCGTTGTCAAGAAGGTGGCAAAGTACGTGGAGACGCTCCTTCCGGCCGACGACGGTGACGGTCGGCCGCAACTCGACGGAGGTGCAGACGATGCCTCGTGACAGCATCGGCCGGCGGCTCCTGTCGGCGCTGTCCGGCTCCACCCCCGCCTTTACGACGCGAACGATCACCGAGGCTGTCACGTTCGGAAGGCGGCTAATTGCCGCGCTCGCGGGCTCCACCCCCGCCTTCACACCCGGCACCGACACAGACGAACACAATTCACGCCCCACAACCACCCAGGCCGACGACGACCTGTTGGACCAATGGATCCGCCTGCATACTGGCCGCCAGCACATCCACGACTCGCTGAGCGATACACCCAGGAAAGATACTGGCAGTGCACTGAATGAGTTCGCCGCTACTTTCGCCACCCTACTGCCCTACGAGCGGCTCGTGGTGCGGGCTTGGTTTTCAATGAAGGACCTAGCGGCGCTCCGATCTACAGCGCAGTTGACCTTCCGTGCCTACGACCTCCTTGGGGACCTCACAGGTGACCGCGACCTCGATTCCAGATTCGGACCCAAACTCGCACGCATCCGCGCACATGAGCTGACGCGCGTCCTCTCACGAGCACGCGAGGTTGCCAGCCACATCGACCTCAACCTCGACCATGACATCGACCTCGACCGTGACATCGATCTAGCTAGCGACCTCACCCTCGACCTCACCTTCGATCCCTTCAACCCCGTGCGTCCCCTCGCCCGCACCCTCGCCCACGCTCTCGACCTCAACCTTGACCTCGCTCTCGTTGACGTCCTGGCGCATTCCCTCACCCTCAACCGCGTAATCGGACACAGAAATCCCCCAACCCCCGAATCCGCCAGCACCCTCAATCGATTCCTTGCTCACGCAAGCATCCTCACTAACGACCTAATCGTCGACCTCGCAAACGCTTATGACCTCAATCTCAATCTCACACACAGCGCCCTTAGCAACCCCAATCTCGATTTTGTCCACGCGTACGTGAATATATTTGACCACCCCCTCAGCCCCTACCGAGCGTTCAATCGCAATCTCACTTACACCCTTGCCCGCGCCATCGAGTTCGATCGCAATCGCATCCGCGACCTCGCCAACAATCTCGATGATCGTCAAGAATTTCATCTCGAATTGACTCTCGGTTGCAATCGTCTAAGCGATGCGCTCACCAACATGACCAACGCCGATCTCAGGCAAGCAAATCTACACGGAATCCGTCTTGACGGCTTGCGCTGGTCAAGCGAAACACGCTGGCCAGATCAATGGGTTGAGCGAATTCGCATCTACTCCATCGAGATCGAACCTGACCTTTACGAAATCCGTCCCGAGGGGATCGGCGACGGTGCCACCATCGACACCTTGGTCTGAGCTTGCTGTTCATGAACACTGAATTGGGGGCCTGAGAGGAAACGTCGCCCTACTCGTCACCAACCGCGGTCGACTGCTCGGTTCGAGGTCGAAGGGCAGTAGCGGGCGCCCACTGATCAACAGCCGCCTCGCCGTCGGGTCGACCATCGAGGCACGGGTGCCGGTAGTTGCACTGAGCGAACCACAGACCGCCATCCGCTCGGAGAGCCATCGCCGAACGACGCCGACGACCTCCCGGTCGACGGCGACCCCCGTCAGCCACTCTCGCAACCACGCCCTCCGACATCGGGAACAACGCTGGCAGGTTGACCCACGCAGGACGCCATGGTGAGGCAATCGGCCACCCCTGTTTCGTCCGCCCAGACAGATCCTCACCGACCATACGTTCTATATTTCCCCCTGACCTGCAACGAAGGGAAGTCTGCCCAGGCATCGGCGGGGGTGCCGACACACCAAGGCGTCGGCCTGGGCGCTCCCACCCTGACACGTCTGCCAGTTTCGGCGACGAAGCCGGCGGTCAAGGACGAGACTGAAGCAAGGTCAGTTGAGCATGAAGGGTGTGGTGCAACATGTCGCGACCGGAGTCAGGCAGCCATCATCAGTGGGAGGACGTTCAGGCGGATCCCGACGAGCTGGCGGCGTTCGTGCCGTTCCGGCCAGGAGATCGCACTTCAGACAAGGGGCCGACGTCTAACGTCGGCTCGGACGTTGACAACAGAGTCTCTGCCACCTTTGGGGATTACAGCGAGGGCGATTCCGTCAGTGCGCGGCGCAACCTCGGCGGCATCCTCGGCGGAGCCGTACCCGCTGGCACTAGCGGTGAGATCGTCAGCATGGAGCGAGGCCTGCTGTCCGATTCAATTATCGTTCAATTCGAAAATGGCTACACAGAACAAGTTCGCCCAGATGGCATCAAACGAGACTCTAGCTGGTTCTAGCCCCATTACACGTCAGCCCCGCCGGTCATTAGATCGTCAATTTTCGCCAAGGTGCGGGTAATAATTCTTCGCGCAGCAGCGCCGAACACGGCCGATTTCCTCACCTCCTCAAACAAGGTCTCATACAGACGACGTTCGCCGGGTTGAGTGACATCAATACTCGCCGTTGGCGTTTCGAGCGCGACTCGTTTATCGTCGAAAATCCAGAACCCACCCGACGGTACAGGACCTACCCGAAGGGTCATCATTGGCACGATGCCCACAACAACGTTAGGAAGCGTCGATAGCGCCAAGAGTCGATCGAGCTGACCGGCCTGAATTTCAGCTGTGCCAAACCATGTCCGCAGCGCCTGTTCCTCCATGATCGCAATAAACCTCTTGTCTCCACGGTAAAGAATGCGCTGTCGCTCCATTCGCACAGCGACCGCTTCATCCAGGTCATCAACGATGTCAAGGAAGTCGATCCACCTGCGGAGCATGGCGGCACAGTAGTCCGCGGTCTGAAACAAGCCAGGCACAGCGTTGTGTTCATAGATTCGAAACAGGCGGGTACGCCTATAAGTGGCGAGCGTATGCGCCCCAAGCACACGTTTCATGCCAGACCGAGCCTGTCGACGAAACTCGACGTACGCCGACTCAACGGCCCGCAAGCTGGCTATCAGGTCCGGAACTTGCCCTTCAGCTCCGCATGCAACACACCAAGCCCGAATATCGCTATCAGTGGGCGGTTGGATGCCGTTTTCGATTTTGGAGACGCGAGTATAGTGCTGCCCAGTGAGCACAGCAAGGGCGCGGCCGGTGTGTCCCGCGTCTTTACGCAGGTCCCGCAGCCGCGCCCCGAGTGCCGCCTGCGCCGCTTTTGCAGCGTCAGACGATGGGCGTGTACTCATAGTGAGGAATTGCCAGAGGCCACACGGTCTCAAATGCCATTCTACATAGCAGAATATCAGCCGGATCGGTTGACGCAGTTTTGTCGATTCCAAGCCCATTACCGGCGTAGTGAAGAAACACGACTAGGCGCTCGTCAAACAGGTAGTAGTCGTTGCCTGGCAGTCCAATAGATGAAACACCTTTGCGCGGTATCCAACGTATGTCTTCCCCGGCATTGACCATTGGGCTTGCAATGCTGTACGACCAGCGCTGATAGTCGCTCAACGGTTCCGACACGATGCGAACCCGCCGCACCGACCGCCCAGCCGCAACATGCAGCTTCAGTTGATCGCACCAACCGTCCAACCACGCAAGATCGTCCGGCTCGCCTGCGACCCACTGCGCCATGTGTGGCAGCTCAACCGCGGTGCCGTAGGCATCCCTGGTTTCGAGGTGAACAGCCTCCCTGACGAATCCCGAAGCCAGCAGCTCATCGAACTCCCGGTCGGTGATCGAAGCCACCCCTTCACTGGCCGTTCTGCTGGAAAAACGGGATCATCCGGTCGGGAATTTCCACACAGGTCTCCCCGGCAGGGATATCCATTGCCGCCAGGGCACCCGGATCATCCACTACCCAGCCCTGCACGACCCATGACCCACGATCGGTCCGGTAAAGGGTGGGCGATCCGGTTGGGTTGGAGTCAGGGTCTCGTACGACCAACGTCAGCTGCATTGCGTGCCTCCCGTGTCACCCACGTTGCGAGGTGTTGCAGTGACATGCTCTCCCCGCCAATCACCCCACGTCAACGGCTGTCACCAGCTTGCCGACGTCGATCGGCCCACCTGGGTAAGGCTCGCAACATTTCGCAACTTCCTTCCCGAGGAACACCGGCCCGCCCTAGCGTCGGGACTCCCCGACGCCCGAAGGAGGCGACCGCATGGCTGCGCTTGAGCTGGCGATCGTGCTGTGGCCGGAGCTGGCTGACCTCCGCCACCTGGACGGCTGGCGATGGCAGCGCGGCACCGGCGAGGGCGATTTGGGGGAGGTCGGGTTGTGCGGGTACCGGCAGGTCTCGCCGGCTTGGATGGACGTGATGTGGATATTCGGTCCGAATGATGCGCACGCGGTGCGGTCGATGATCGAAGGGCCGGTCACGTGGCAGCGGGAGGGCACGGTCGCCGAGGTGGTGACGGCCATCGCACTAGTGCCGCGTCCGGGGCAACCGGGCGCCCCTCTGACGGCCATCGACGTGGGGTTGCCGGTGACTCCGGACGCGAACGTCCCCCAGCCCCGGTGAGTGGAGCGCTACTCCTGGTTGCCAGGGCAATGGTTCGAGTGGCGGCACGCGGTTCCAGTGGACATCCCAGCGGTGACACTCGCGGACGGCCGCACTGTCCGTTTCGGACTGTGCGGGCTAGCGACGGTCCGGCGTCGGTCACATTGGCCCCGGTGCCCGGCGTGCATGGCCCGGATACACGAGCACGCTTCTCTTTAGAGGCCCAGCAGCTTTTCCAAGCTCTCGGCCGGCGTGACACAGCGGAAGCCCGTGTCGTCATCGCACATCGACTCGGCCGCATCGTTGAAGGAGGATGGCGTTGCCCTGCTGAACGGGCTTGTCCACGTCCCGCCCTTGAGTTCGCGCCTACCCGGCGTGGACTCGGAGGAACACCACTCCCACACGTTGCCGCACATGTCGTATGCGCCGTACGGGCTGATACCTCTCTGGTAGCGGTCGCCGGGCGTGGTGCTGCCGATCCCATTCTCCCTGACGTTGCACTTTGCCGGAGTGGGCTGATCCCCCCAGGGATAGACCACCCCACGGGTTCCGCGCGCCACTTTCTCCCATTGCTGGCTTGTCGGCAACGCTTTGCCTGCCCACTCGGCAGTGCCGCACATCCTAGACGCCAACCCCACGAAAGGAACGAAGCGAAAGGCGTCGCGCAAGAGCCGTCGATTGGACTCTCGACGTGTTGTCAGCACCGTGCAGGCACGCACACTCCTCATAGAAGTTCCGAATCATGGGTCAAGCGGCCCCATGCTTGAAGCGTTTTTCGGTTCGATGTACTTCTCGGCTCTACGACCGGAGGAAGCGGCCAACTTGCGGGAACAGGATCTGACCTTGCCTTGGCAATTGTGGGATCCGAACGTTCCATGGTGGAAGGCCCCGGACGAGGCATGGGGAGCGATGCATGTGGCCGCAAGCGCGCCGTCGCCCGGTCAGGCGTGGAGCAACTCCGGTCTGAGACGAGAGGAGTCAAGTCCGCTCAAGGGGCGGGAAGTCGGGGAGGTGAGGCCCGTTCCGGTCCCGCCGCCGCTGGCGTTCATGCTGTGCGCCCACATCGCATGGTTCGGCACCGACGGCACAGGACGGCTGTTCTACGGCTGGCGGGGCGGCCAACTCTCGGAGAGCACGTACTGCCGCGTCTGGGACCAAACGCGTCGGGCGGTCTTCGTTGACAGCGTCTACGAGTCGCCGCTGGCGGACAGGCCATACGACCTCCGCCACGCTGCGGTGAGTTTCTGGATCACCAGCGGCACACCGCCGACGACGGTGGCTGCATGGGCCGGACACAGCCTCACCGTGCTGAACGAGATCTACGCCACACAGCTTGAAGGTCAGGAGGTGATCGCCCGGCAGCGCATCACGGCGGCCCTGCGGGGCGGGTGAGCGCCCTGCCTTGGGGCAGAAATAGGGCAAGAACAGCCGGAGTCGGCCGGACAGGGCCGGACATCACTGGACTGGGGTTGATCGTCCCTCGACCGGGTTAACGCTGGTCGAGGGGCGGTTCGACCTGGTGACGCTGAGTGCCCCCGATCGGACTCGAACCGACACTCTGACCCTTTTAAGGGGCCTGCCTCTGCCTGATTGGGCTACGGGGGCCTGGGGAGCCTAAGCCGTCCGACTGCCCAAGGTCAGGTACTTACAGCCAATTGAGACCCTGTTCGCCCGGCCGGCGGATCGTTCGGGCATCCGGTGGGGGTACGAGCACGTCACTCAACGGCCCCGATCGGCGGCGAGCAGCTCGCCGAAACGCACGGCCACCCACTCGTGCACGGCGTCGGACACGTCGGTGCTGCCGGCGCGGTGCTCGAACCAGCGCCAGTCGCAGTTGACGTTGACCTCAAGGAAGACGTGCTCACCATCGACGACCAGCAGGTCGAAGGCGGCGACCTGGAGCCGCCAGTGCCGGGCCAGCGCCCGCAGCCGGTCGGCCAGCGCGCACGGCACCTCGGTGGGCTTGACCGAGACGTTGTCGGGGTCGACCCACAGCTGGGCCGGGTCGTACTTGTCCACCTGGAAGCCGATCAGCCGCTCGCCGACCACGAAGATCCGCAGCTCGGTGTCGGCGGCCAGGTACTGCTGCACGATCACCGGCGCGGCCTCGGGCACGTCCCCGGCCCGGGCGGTGTCCAGCGGCCGGGGGAACAGCCCGTGCTGCACGCCGGGCCGCGGCTCGACGAGGTGCCGCCCGGACGTCTTGACGATGCACTGCCCGCCGCCGGGCCTGCTCCGCCCGGGTTGGGTCGTCACGGCCGTCCTGGGCGTCCTCAGCCCGAAAGCGGCGGCATCGGCGAGCTGGGTGAGCCGGTTGAGGTGCCCGGTGGCCCTGGCCGGGTTCACGTGGGCCCACTCGGTGCGCTCGGTGAGCCAGCCGGCCACGGTCGACCACTGGTCCAGCGCGTAGGCGCCGCTGATGGTCCGCGGGTCCACCGGCATGGCCGCCAGCTCGAAATGGCGCCGCCAGACCAGCAGGGGGCGCAGCAGCCAGCGGTCGAGCTCCAGCAGCGGGGTGTCGGTGTAGATCGTCAACGCCAGGTCGAGGCAGCGGTCCACGTCGATGCGGGCCATCCGGATGCCCCGCTCGGCCAGGGCGATGGACAGCTCGTTCATCTCCATGTCGGCCGATCGGGCCAGCACCAGCACGCAGGGCGAGGGCTCGCCGCTGTCCTCGACCATCTCGAGGCGGTGGATCTGCTCCTGGAAGTCGTAACAGCCGCTGGGCGCGCGGAAGACGTAGTCCTGGCCCTGAAGGAGCAGCGGAGTCGGACGGGCGGGGAGCATCGGCTGGGGCGGGCCGTCCGACTGGGCCCGCCCAGCGCCGATCATGCTCAGTCGTCCTTCTTGCTGCGGGAGATCCGCTCCGCGCGTGCGTACTCGGCAGCGAACTCCGCGAGCGCCTGGTCCTCGATCTCGCCGCTGCGCAGTTGCGCGGCCAGGTCCTCCATCGACATCGCGGTCACCTCTTTCCCCGAAGGCGCATCACACGTTCAGGCGATCCGCCCCGGGTAGTTTCGGGACCCGCCTAACGCAATGTCAAGACGACTGACACCGATCATAGCCCATTCGGCGGATCAAGCCCGGCGTGTCGTGTGCCGAAGAGGAGATTCTCAGCTCTTCGTAACCCGGTCGAACTCGGCCCTAGGGTCGTTGATCTGACCCAGCGACACCACCTCGCGCTTGAGCAGCCACGAGCCCAGCCAGTCGAAGGCCACCCGCACCTTGCGGTTGAACGTGGGCATCCGGGACACGTGGTAGGCGCGGTGCATGCCCCAGGCGACGAAGCCCTTGGCCTTGACCCCGTAGACGTCGGCCACGCCCTTGTAGAGGCCCAGGCTGGCCACCGAACCGACGTACTTGTGCAGGTACGGCTTCGGCTTGCGGCCACGCAGCACCGACACGATGTTCTTGGACAGCTGCGCGGCCTGCCGCACCGCGTGCTGGGCCGACGGGCTGCACGTGGCGGCCGGGTCGACGTCGGTCTTGGACAGGTCCGGCACGGCGGCGTTGTCGCCGGCCGACCAGACGTTGTCCAGGCCCTGCACCTGCATGGTGGCCGTGCAGATCACCCGGCCGCGCTGGTCCAGCGGCAGGTCGGTCTCGGCCAGCACCGGGTTGGCCTTCACGCCGGCGGTCCAGATGATGGTGTCGCCGTCGTACTCGGTGCCGTCGTCGAGGACGACGTGGCCGTCCTCCATGGTCTTGATCCGGGTGTCGAGGTAGACCTCGATGCCGCGGGCCTCCAGCTGCTTGACCGTGTAGACGCCCAGGCTCTCGCGGACCTCGGGCATGATCCGGCCGGTGGCCTCGACCAGCACCCAGCGCATGTCGGCCGGGTCCAGGTTCTCGTAGTAGCGCAGCGCGTAGCGGGCCATGTCCTCCAGCTCGGCCAGCGCCTCGATGCCGGCGTAGCCGCCGCCGATCACGGTGAACGTGAGCAGCTTCTTGCGGATCTCCGGGTCGTCGGTGGTGGAGGCCAGGTCCAGCCGCGACAGCACGTGGTTGCGCAGGTAGATGGCCTCGCCGATGGTCTTGAAGGCGATGCCGCGCTCGGCAAGGCCGGGGATCGGCAGCGTGCGGGCGACCGAGCCGAGGGCCACGACCAGCACGTCGTAGCCGATCTCCTCGACGTGGCCGTCGGTCATCTCGACGGTCGCGACCTTGTTCGCGTTGCTGATCTTGGTGACCCGGCCGGTGAGCACGTGGCACTTGCGCAGCACCCGGCGCAGCGGCACGACCACGTGGCGCGGCTCGATCGAGCCGGCCGCGGCCTCGGGCAGGAAGGGCTGGTAGGTCATGTGCGGCTGCGGGTCGACAACCGTGACCGACGCCTCCCGGGACCTCAGTTTCTTCTGCAGGCCCAACGCGGTGTACATGCCGACGTAGCCACCGCCGACGATCAGGATCCTCGCGGGTTCCGACTTCACTGCCGCCATACGCGTAATGGTCGCACCCGCCGCCCCGGGCCGCTGCCCACAACCGGCCCGATGTGACGGCGATCCCTGGTGACCATGATCACTGACCGTTGCCAGCCGGTCCGACTTGACTGGTTCATCCCGGTTGGCCGAATCGGTTCACCGACCGAAAGGGGCAGGATCGGCGCACCTTACCGTCACTTTCGGTCACCGGCGAACTCCTGGGCCCGGCGAAACACGTCGCGCAGCATCGCCTGGGTCAACCGACCGGTGAAGGTGTTGTGCGGCGACACGTGATAGCAGCCCAGCAGCGTGAGCGCCGGGCCGCCGTCCGCCGCCGGCAGCGTGATCTCCACACCGTGCCCGAACACCGGCCGCGGCTTCGGCACCTGCCAACCCGCCGCGCTCAACACCGGCAACAGCGCCTGCCAGCCGAACGCCCCGAGCACGACCACCGCTCGCAGTGTGGGCCGCAGCAGCTCCAACTCCGTCGCCAGCCAGGGCCGGCAGGTGTCCCGCTCCTGCGGCGTCGGCTTGTTCTCCGGCGGCGCGCACCGCACCGGGGCCGCCATCCTCGTGTCGATCAACCGCATGCCGTCCGCGCGGGACACCGCGTGCGCCTGCGAGGCCAGCCCCACCGCGTGCAGCGCCTCGAAGAGGAAGTCGCCGCTGCGGTCGCCGGTGAACATGCGCCCGGTCCGGTTCGAGCCGTGCGCCGCCGGCGCCAGCCCGACCACCATGATCCGCGCGTCCGCCGGGCCGAACCCCGGCACCGGCCTGGCCCAGTACTGCTCTTTTCGGGCCCGGCTCTGCGTCGCCGCCGCCTCCCGCCAGGCCACCAGCCGCGGACACCGTCGACAAGTGATCACCGCGTTGTCCAGATCCTGTAGATCCACGATGGTTAGGGTTTCACCCATGGCAGCCAACGACGAGCAGAAGCCCAGCGAAGAGCCCACCGACGACCTGGTCACCAGCCAGCACTCGATCACCGTCGGCGGCCGGGAGCTGGCCTACACCGCGACCGCCGGGCGGATCGTGCTGCGGCAGGAGAAGCACACCGACGGGGCCTTCGACGGCAACGTGGCCAAGGCCGAGGTGTTCCTCACCGCGTACACCCTCGACGACGCCGATCCCGGCCAGCGCCCCGTGACCTTCGCGTTCAACGGCGGGCCGGGCTCGGCCAGCGTCTGGCTGCACCTGGGGCTGTTCGGGCCCCGCCGGGTCGTCAGCGGCGATGTCGGCGACCTGACGCCCCCGCCGTACGCGCTCGTCGACAACGCCGAGACGCTGCTGGCCGACAGCGACCTCGTGTTCATCGACCCGGTGTCCACCGGCTACTCGCGGGCCGTCAAGGGCGGCAAGCCCGAGGAGTTCCACGGCTTCGCCGCCGACATCGAGTACATCAGCGAGGTCATCCGGCTGTGGACCTCGCGCCACGACCGCTGGATGTCGCCCAAGTTCATCGCCGGCGAGTCCTACGGCACCACCCGTGGCGCGGCCATCGCCGAACGGCTGCAGTCCAAGTACGGCATGTACCTCAACGGACTGATCCTCATCTCCACCGCGATGGACTTCAACGCCCTGGACTTCAGCGAGGGCAACGAACTCCCGTACGCGCTGTTCGTGCCGACCTACGCCGCCATCGCCCACTACCACGGCCTGCACGGCGACCGCGCCCTGTCCGACGTGGTCGCCGAGGCCGTGGAGTTCGCCAACCGGGACTACCTCTGGGCTCTCGTGCAGGGCAGCCGCCTGTCTCCGGAAGACCGTCAGTCCACTGTGGACCGACTCGCCGCCATCACCGGCCTGTCCCCCGACTACGTCGACCGGGTCAACCTGCGCATCGAGCACATCCGCTTCTTCACCGAGCTCCTGCGCTCGCGCCGCCTCACCGTCGGCCGCATCGACGGCCGCTTCACCGGCTGGGAGGCCGACTACGGGCGTGAGCGCTTCAGCCACGACCCGTCCATCAGCGCCATCACCGGCCCGTACGCCTCCGCGCTGAACCACTACCTGCACGGGGAACTCAACTACCGCAACGAGCTGCCCTACGAGGTCCTCTCCGACCGGGTTCGCCCCTGGTCCTACAAGGACTTCGAGAACTCCCACGTCACCGTGGCCGACAAGCTCGCCGCCGCAATGCGCACCAACCCCCACCTCCGCGTGCACATCGCCGCCGGCTACCACGACGGCGCCACCCCCTTCGCCGGCAGCGACCACGTCGTCGCCCACCTCGCCATCCCCGACGAGCTCCGCGCCAACATCGACCTCGCCTACTACGAGGCCGGCCACATGATGTACATCCACGAACCCAGCCGCCTCCAACAGTCCGCCGACATCGCCGCCTTCGTCCGCACCTCCTCCAACCGCTAACCCCCACCCCCGCCACCCCTTGACGCTTGGAAGGGGGCTTTCCTCCACTCCAAGTGGAGGAAAGCCCCCTTCCAAGCTCATCGGCCGGGATTGCCAGGTTGCTGCGGCAGCATGGGCGTATGGATAGAACATGCTGGTCAGCCCATGCTGACAAGTTGGTCAAAGAGAGCCATCGGGGCGTCATCAAGGTGCGTAGGCTCCACCGGCTGGGCGTACCTGAGTCGACCTCGTACAAACGATGTCAACCCGGTGGCCCCTGGCGGTGGTTGCTGCCTGGCATCGTCCTACTGTCGAACGGCGAGCCGACGAGGCAACAACAGGTCGAAGCGGCCTTGCTGCACGGCGGACCGGACGCCATCGTCACCGGAACCGAGGCCGCACTGCGATACGGACTCGCCAACCTTCCACCAGATCCCTTGATCCACCTCCTAGTGCCGCACGGCAGACAAATCCGTAGCGCGGGCTTCGTGCGCGTCGAACGAACGATCCACATGCCTGAGTCGATTCGACGCAACGGCGTGCCATTGGCTCCACTGGACCGAGCCGTACTGGATGCCGCACGTCGTTGGCGCAAGATCGACCCGGTACGAGCATTGCTCAGCGAGGCCGTGCAGCGTGGTCGATGCCGGCCGCAGGACCTGATGGTCGAACTCGATTCGGGAAGCAGCCGAGGGTCCGCCCTCCCGCGTCGGGTGCTCGGCGAGATCGACTCCGGCGCGCGATCCGTCGCTGAGGCGTACGGTCTTCGACTCTGGAAGGCCTCGGGGTTGCCGATGGCAGTGTGGAACCTTCCCGTGTTCGACAGCTCCGGTCAGTTCATCGCGGTGCCGGACGCCTGGTGTGACGACGTCGCGCTCGCCTGGGAGATCGACTCATTCGAGTGGCACCTCAGCACCAAGGGATACGCCAGAACCGTCGCACGCAACACGCGTTACGCCGGTGCGGGCATCGTCGTGGTGCAGACCCTGCCCTCACGTCTGCGCGACGATCCACAGGGCGTCATAGCCGAGCTGCGTGCCGCATACGCCGCTGCGAAGGCACGACCACGCCCAGCCGTCACCGTCCACCCCTCCAGTGCCGCCTGACGACCTGTCGAGGCTTGGAAGGGGGCCTTCCACCACTCGGAGTGGAGGAAGGCCCCCTTCCAAGCGATGAAGGCATGGGGGGGGGAGAGACGGGGCGGGGGTTACTTGAGCAGGGAGAGGGCGATGCCGTCGAGGATGTCCTTCTCGCTGACGGTGAGGTGGGTGATGCCGGCGTGCTCGGCGAGGTGGTCGGCGAGGACGCGGAGGATGATGGCGCCGCCGCCGATGACGTCGACGCGGCCGGGGTGGATGGTGGGGACGGCGGCGCGCTCGTCGTGGGTCATGGTCAGCAGGCGGTCGCCGACGGAGTGGATCTGCTCCGTGGACAGGGTGGAGAGGTGGGTGGCGAGGACGTCGTAGGACGGGAGGTCCTGGGCGACGGCGGAGAGGGTGGTGACGGTGCCGGCTACGCCGATCCAGGTGCGGGCCTTGGCCACGGGGACGGCGTCGAAGGCGGCGGACAGGACCGACGAGGCCAAGGCGGAGGCCTCGGCGATTTGAGAAGGCGTGGGGGGATCGGACTGCAGGCAGCGTTCGGTGATGCGGACGCAGCCGATGTCGACGGACTTGGCGGCCTCGACGCCGGAGTCGGAGCCGAGCACGAGTTCGGTGGAGCCGCCGCCGATGTCGACGACGAGGAAGGGCCCGTCGGCGGGGTCGCAGTCGCCGACGGCGCCGGTGAAGGAGAGCCGGGCCTCCTCGTCGCCGCTGATGACCTCGGCCTCGACGCCGAGGACCTCTCGGGTCATGGCGAAGAAGTCGTCCCGGTTGGCGGCGTCCCGGGTGGCGGAGGTGGCGACCATGCGCACGGCCTCGACGCCCTTGCGCCGCAACAAAGCGGTGTAGTCGACGAGGGCGGCCCGAGTGCGCTCCAGCGCCTCGGGGGCGAGCCGGCCGGTGGCGTCGACGCCCTGCCCGAGGCGCACGATGCGCATCTCGCGATGGACGTCACGCAGCGAACTCGATCCATCGTCGCCGACGGTGATGTCCGCGATGAGCAGACGGATCGAGTTCGTCCCACAGTCGATGGCGGCCACCCGCGAGTGCTTCATGCCACCAAACTAGCCGGTTCAGCTCGGCTTGCTGGTCTCCGAAGGCGTGGAGGTGGTGGTCGGCGTCGGGCAGCCGGGCGGCACGGAGGTGCTGGTCGGCGTGGGGCTGGTCGTGGTGGTCGACGTCGGCGCGGTCGGGCACGTGGGGGTCGTGGTGGTGGTCGTGGTGCTCGTGCCGTCGGTCGTCGTCGTGGTGGTGGTCGTGGTCGTCGACGTCGCGGTGGTGGTCGTGGTGACCGTGGTGGTGGACGTCGGCGTGGTGGTCGTGGTGGTCGACGTCGACGTGGTCGGGTCCGTGGGCGTCGTCGGGGTCGTGGGGTCGATCGTGTGCTTGGGCGGGTCGGTCGGACCGACGAACGGCGGCGCGGGGGCCGGCTGGATCATCGGGACGCTGGTGTTGTTGGGCAGCGTCTCCACGCCGGTCGCGTACGAGGCGGCCCACGACAGGACGTTGGCCACGTAGGCGTCGGACTGGTTGTAGCGGAACACGGCGGCGGACCGCTGCGCGGGATCGCGCATGTCGCCGCCGCCGGCGCACAGGTAGTTGGCGGCGGCGAAGGCGGCGTCGTAGATGTTGTTCGGGCTCGCGGTGCCGTAGGTCTTGGCGTTGGAGTCGGCCGCGTACGCCGCCCACGTCTGCGGGATGAACTGCATGGGACCGACGGCCCGGTCGTAGACCGTGTTGCCGTCCCATTTGCCGCCGTCGGTGTCGTGGATCAGGGCGAAGCCGCCGCTGCCGTCGAGCACCGGGCCGAGAATGGGCGCGAGGGTGTTGCCGGTGGCGTCCACGGCCCCGCCGCGGGCGTGGTTGGACTCGATACGGCCGATGCCGGCCAGCAGCGGCCAGTCCAGGTGGCAGTTGGGGTTGTGCGCGGCCTCGAGCTGCTCGGCCCGCTGGTACGCGGCCAGCGCGGCGCCGGGGATGCCGAGGGGGCCGTTGGGCAGGCCCAGGGCGCTGGCGCCGTCGGTGCTGGCCGGGTCGCCGATCTGGGGGCTGGGGTCGAGGTTCTGCGGGAGCTGACCGGTGGCGCCCAGCGGGTTGGTCGGCTGGGGCTGGTTGATCGGCGTGGTGTGCGCGGTGTTGACCCACGCGAACGCGGCGTCGCCGGCCAGGACCATGGGGGCCAGCATCGCGGTGACGGTCACCGCTGCACGCCATCGGCGGTCGGGTGCGACTCGCGCGGCCTTGGGAGTCCGGGCTCTGACGCTGTGCACACCCACGCGGATCCACGCTCCTCGTCTCGACCACATGACCCAGATGCGATCGTCGCCTACACGCCGTTAGCTCACGGTCAGCCTGCTACACACCCGAGCAGGTGTCACTGTGTCGTGGCATATTTGCACCTCGGGGTCGGCACAGTAGCCCAAATGGAAGACACAGAGTCACCAAAGATGTCACCGACGTACAGATGCCGGTCCCTTGACGTCAGGCGCAGTCGCCTGCTGGCCAGTCCTCGGCCAGCGCGGCCAGGGCCTCGTCGCCGAACGGGTTGACGCCGGGGCCGCAGGCCAGGGCGTGGGCGATGTGCACGTGCAGGCACTTGACCCGGCCGGGCATGCCGCCGGCGCTCACCTCGGTGCCCAACGAGTCGATGGCGTCGCGTTCGGCCAGGTAGGAGCGGTGCGCGGCCAGGTACCGGGCGGCCAGCTCCTCGTCCTCGGCCAGCCGAGCGGTCTGCTCCCGCATCATCCCGGCCGCCTCCAGCCTGCTGGCCAGCGAGGTCAGCCGCGGGCAGGTCAGGTAGTACAGCGTCGGGAACGGCGTGCCGTCCTCCAGCCGCGGCGCGGTCTGCACGACCGAGGGGTGCCCGCTGGGACAGCGGTGCGCGATCGCCCGCAGCGCGCGCGGCGGACGGCCGAGCTGCCGGGCGATCACCTCCCGGTCCGCCTCGGTGATCGGTTCCCGAACCCCCGCCGTCACGAGCCACTCCCGATGATCGAATTCCACAACTGCTCGAACCAAGGCTGATCGGCCGCCTGCTGCTGCGGCGAGCCGTGCTGGTCGCCCTGCTGCCCGTCGCCGGGCAGCTGGACGGTGTACGGCGTCTCCCCCGGCATCACCATGCCGAGCCGGCTGCGGGCCTCGGCCTGGATCTGCGCGGGATCGGACAACTGCTGCTTGCGCTGCTCCAGCTGCTGGGCCTGGGCCTGGAGCTGGGCCTGCTCGGCCAGCTCCTGCTCGACCTGCGCGTGCTGGGTCAGGTACGTGCGCAGCGGCACGGCGATGGACAGCGCCAGCGCGCAGACCACCATCGCCAGCACCGCGGCCTGCCGGGTGGCCGACAGGCCGAACGCGCCGCCGGTGCGGGCCCGGTCGGCGGTGCGCCGCGCCCGGGGCGGCCGTGGCGGCTGCTCCTGCTCGGAGACGGCCGGGCGGCCCGTTCGCCGGGCACGGTCGGCGCCGCGACGCTGGCCGGAGGTGTCCTGCCTGCGCCGCGGCTGCCGACCGCGCTCGGGCATGCCGTCAGGCCTCCGCGCTGAACCGCGGGAAGGCCAGCTCGCCGGCGTAGCGGGCGGCGTCGCCGAGGGTCTCCTCGATGCGCAGCAGCTGGTTGTACTTGGCGGTGCGCTCGCCGCGGGCCGGCGCGCCGGACTTGATCTGGCCGACGCCGGTGGCCACGGCCAGGTCGGCGATGGTGGTGTCCTCGGTCTCGCCGGACCGGTGGCTCATCATCGACCGGTAGCCGTAGGAGGTGGCCAGCGCGACCGCGTCCAGCGTCTCCGACAGCGTGCCGATCTGGTTGACCTTCACCAGCAGCGCGTTGGCGGCCCGGCGGGAGATGCCCTCCTCCAGGCGCTCCGGGTTGGTGACGAACAGGTCGTCGCCGACCAGCTGCACCTTGTCGCCGAGCTCGGAGGTCAGCTGCACCCAGCCGTCCCAGTCGTCCTCGGACATCGGGTCCTCGATCGACACCAGCGGATAGGAGCTGACCAGCTCGGCGTAGTACGCCGCCATCTGCTCGGCGCTGCGCTTGGTCTTCTCGAACGTGTAAGCGCCGTCCGAGTAGAACTCGGTGGCGGCCACGTCCAGGGCCAGCGCCACGTCCCGGCCCAGCTTGTAGCCGGCCTTCTCCACGGCGGAGACGATCAGGTCGAGCGCCTCGCGGTTGCTGGCCAGGCTGGGCGCGAAGCCGCCCTCGTCGCCGAGGCCGGTGGCCAGGCCCTTGCTCTTCAGCACGGACTTGAGCGCGTGGTAGACCTCCACGCCCCAGCGCAGGCCCTCGCGGAAGGACTCGGCGCCGATCGGCGCGATCATGAACTCCTGGATGTCCACGTCGGTGTCGGCGTGCGCGCCGCCGTTGAGGATGTTCAGCATCGGCACCGGCAGGATGTGCGCGTTGGGGCCGCCCAGGTAGCGGAACAGCTCCAAGCCGCTGGACTCGGCGGCGGCCTTGGCCACCGCCAGCGAGACGCCGAGGATGGCGTTCGCGCCCAGGCGGCTCTTGTCCGGGGTGCCGTCCAGGTCGACCAGCTTCTGGTCCACCACCCGCTGCTCGACGGCCTCGATGCCGACCAGCTCGGGCCCGATCTCGTCGAGCACCGCGGTGACGGCCTTCTCCACGCCCTTGCCGTTGTACCGGGTCGAGTCGCCGTCACGCAGCTCGACGGCCTCGTGCTCGCCGGTCGACGCGCCCGACGGCACCGCCGCCCGGGCCAGCGTGCCGTCGTCCAGCGCGACCTCCACCTCCACGGCGGGGTTGCCCCGCGAGTCCAAAATCTCGCGCGCGCCGACCTGCTCGATGACCGCCACAACAGCTCCTATCCAGCGTTCAGGGGCTCGTCCCGCGACCAGCCTAGCCGGGGTGGGCGATCACCCGGAGGAGGCACGCACGTGAGCCGAAACGTGAGGGTAATCAATCTGAATCGAGGGAGAACGGGGTCAGCTTGCCGAGCACGGCCGGCAGCGGTCCGGTATGCACCACCCCGAGCCGCCGGGTGGCCCTGGTCATGGCCACGTACAGGTCGTTCGCGCCGCGCGGCGACTCGTCCAGCAGCAGCCCCGGCTCGACCAGCAGCACCGAGTCGAACTCCAGGCCCTTGGCCTGGCCGACGGTCAGCACCACCACGGGGCTCTCCAGGTCGTCCCCGCCGACCGGGAACTCGCCGGCCAGCGACCGCGGCACCAGCACCGCGAGCCGGCCGTCGTCCAGCCGCGCCACCTCGCGCTCCACGGCCCGGGCCACCGCCTCCTTGAGGTCGGCGACCTGCTCGTGCCACGGCGGCAGCCCCGAGTCGCGGACCGAGCTCGGCGGCACCGCGTCCGGGTCCAGGCTGGCCAGCACGTCGGTGGCCACGGCCATGATCTCGGCCGGGGTCCGATAGTTCACGGTGAGTTCGGCCAGCCGCCACCGGTCGGCCACGTACGGGCTGAGCACCTGGCCCCACGACGTGGTGCCGGCCAGGTCGCCGGTCTGCGCGATGTCGCCGACCACGGTCATGGACCGGCTGGGGCAGCGTCGCATCAGCACCCGCCACGCCATCTCCGACAGCTCCTGCGCCTCGTCCACGATCACATGGCCGAAGGTCCAGGTCCGGTCGTCGGCGGCGCGCTCGGCGGCGGTCAGGTAGTCGCTCTGGGCCACGCGGGCGACCAGGGCGTCGGCGTTGAGCATGTCCACGGCCATCAGCACGTCGGGGTCGGACTCGTCCTGGAGATCCAGGATGTCCAGCACACCCTGGGCGTAGGCCAGGTCCTGCCGGCGCTTGGCCGCGGCGGCGGCCTTGATCGCCCGGTCGTCCTCGCCCAGCAGCTCGGCCGCCTCGTCCAGCAGCGGCGCGTCGGCCGGCGTCCACTCCGCGCCGGGATCACGGTGCAGCAGCGTCCGGTCGGCCGGGGAGAGGCCGCGGCCGGCGGCGTTCAGCCGCTTCTCGGACGCGTACAGGTCGGTGAGCAGCTGCTCCGGGGTCAGGATCGGCCACAGCTTGTCGATCGCGGCCATCACCCGGTCGTCCTCGCGCAGCTCGGCGCGGATGTCGGCGACGTCGTCGGCGTCCAGGAACTGCGAGCCGAGCCGGTTGGCCACCAGCCGGGCCAGCGCGCCGATGATCTCCCGCTCGAACACCGGCCGGGCCGCGTTGTGCGGACGGCGCGAGCGACGGGCCCGGCCGCGGGCGTCGGCCAGGGTCTTGCGGTCCAGCACCAGCGTGTCGCGCTCGTGCGGGATCTCGATGCCGTCACGCGGCACCCACTGCCGGTCCCGCACCGCCGCGGCCAGCACGTCGGCCATGACCAGGCGGCCCTTGACCGCGCTGACCTCCACCGGCTCGGCGCCCACGGCCTTGAGCCCCGGATACAGCTCGCCGACGGTGTTGAGCAGCACGCCGGTCTCGCCCAGCGACGGCAGGACCTGGCTGATGTAGTTGAGGAAGGTCGAGTTGGGGCCGACCACCAGCACGCCGCGCTTCTCCAGCTGGCGGCGGTGGGTGTAGAGCAGGTAGGCGGCGCGGTGCAGGGCCACCGCGGTCTTGCCGGTGCCGGGGCCGCCCTGCACGACCAGCACGCCGTTCAGCTCGGACCGGATGATCTTGTCCTGCTCGGCCTGGATGGTGGCGACGATGTCGCTCATCCGGCCGGTGCGGCTGGCCCCGACCGCGGCCAGCAGGGTCGCCTCGCCGACCAGGCCCTCGTTGCGGCCGGGCACGGCCTGGGCCAGGTCCAGCACCTCGTCGTCCAGGCCGACCACGTCGCGGCGGCGGGTGCGGATGTGCCGGCGGCGGGTCACGCCGTCCGGGGAGGCGGCGGTGGCCAGGTAGAACGGGCGGGCGGCCGGCGCGCGCCAGTCCATCAGCAACGGTTCGTAGTCGCCCTCGGTGCGGAAGATGCCGATTCGCCCGATGTGCTGATGTTCGCCGTCGGAGAAATCGAGCCGGCCGAAGCACAGGCCGTTCTCCACCGCGCTGTACTGGGCCAGATCGCTGGAGTGCATCGCCGTCGCGGTGTCCCGCTCGGAACGGGCCTGTGGTGTGCCGCCGCTTTCCAGCAGCACCCGGGCCAGCCGGCGCGACGTCTGTTCCCGGAGGTCGTCGAGGCGTCCGTAGAGCATCGACACGTATTCCTGCTCACGGCCGATTTCCTCGGTGTCCGGAATACTCGCAGGGCTTGACAACTGTCCTCACTCACCGTTAATCTCTGGCCTAGCCACGTTTATTTGTGCTGCATATCTGTGCGCTCAGACCGGTAAATCTATCAAACCGCTGGTCGCGCGCGCCACCTGTCGCCGGGGTTGTGCCCGGATGGTCCATCGAACTCGCAGCCGATCTTGCGTACTGTGGGAACGACCATGAGCGACAGCACCTTCGAGGCGTTCCGACGGGCCGAGGCGCTGGTGTCGAACGGCCGTCCGCTGGACGCGCTGCGCGAGCTGCGCCCGGTGCTCGAAGCCGCGCCCAACCTGCCAAGCGTCGTGCAGCTGGCGGGCCGCGCCTACCTCAACTCCGCCCAGTTCAGACGGGCCGAGGAGGCGTTCAGCCGGCTCGTCGAGATGGACCCGAGCGATCACTACTCGCTGTTCGCGCTGGGCAAGACCCTGCAACGGCAGGGCCGGTTCAGCGAGGCCGTCGCCAAGCTGCGGCTGGCCGTGGCCATGAGCCCGCAGCCCGAATACCAGGAGGCCCTCGGCGAGGTCAGCGCCCGCCTGGCCTTCCGCGCCGACCCCCAAGCCGGCGACTAACCCCCACCCCGGCGCTTGGAAGGGGGCTTTCCTCCACTCGGAGTGGAGGAAAGCCCCCTTCCAAGCGCCAAGAGGCCGGGGGGCGGGGGTCAGAGGCGGCCGAGGCTGACCTTGCCGTAGGCGTCGGCGTTGCTGAAGACGTCCTGGCCGTAGGCGGTCGAGTTGTTGTAGGCCAGCACGCCGTCCCACCAGTCCTTCGGCACGGCCAGGTCGCCGCCCATCGCGCACAGGTAGCGGCCGGCGGTCATGGCGGCGTCGTCGATGTTCTGCGGGTCCGGGGCCTTGCCGTCGCCGCTGGCCCGCACGCCCCAGCGGCGCCAGGTGGCCGGCGCGAACTGCATGGGGCCGACGGCGTGGTCCCACGTGGCGTCCCCGTCCAGCGCGCCCTTGTCGGTGTCGGGCACGGCCAGGAAGCCGGGCGAGCCGTCCAGGGCCGGGCCGATGATCGGCTTGGACTCCTCGCCGCTGGCCAGCACGCTGGCCCCGCCGTAGCGGCCGTGCTTGGACTCGACCCGGCCGACGCCGGCCAGGGTGGCCCAGGTCAGGTGGCAGGCCGGATTCCTGGCCTGGTAGGCCAGGTCGGCGTTGGCGTAGGCGACCAGCACCCGCTCGGGCACGTCGGTGTAGTAGGCGACCCGCTTGATCCAGCCCTGGAAGTTCTCCCGCGGCGCCGCGGTCTGGGCGGCCGGCACGGGGGTGGCCGGGCCGGGGATCGCCGAGCCGCGGGCCACGTCCAGCGGCGGCACCTCGAACGGCGGCGGCCCGGTCGGCCCCGGCGGAGTCGGCGGGGCGGGATGGCTCAGCCAGTTCACGGCGTAGATCGCGCCGGCCCCCAGGGCCAGCACCAGCGCGACCAGGAAGATCTTGCCGAACAGCTCGCCGCCCCGACCCCGGCGGGGCGGGCGCGGCGACTGGGCGAATGGCGACTCGGCCGGCGAGCGCGGAGGGGTCGAGTAGGCCATGAGCCCCAGGCTACGTGGCCAAACGCGACTGAGGCTGTGGCCAGTGCCGGCGCCAGTCGTCGGCGGTGAGCCTGGTCGGGTCGAGGCCGGCGGCCTTGGCCGAGAGCTCCGCGGCGCGCACATCCCGTTCGAACTGCCGGGCCACGGCCCGCAGCTCGGTCTCCGGATCCTCGCCGGCCAGCTTGGCCACGGCGGTCACGCCGAACAGCGTGGCCCCGGTGTCGTCGCCGGCCGGCAGCAGGTCCACCGGCAGGCCGACGCGGGCCACCCGCTGGGTCAGCTTGGCCGCCAGCGACACCGCGGGCTGGCCCAGCGCCACGCCGTCCACGCTGGACTCGCGCTTCTTCTCGGCCTGCTTGAGCTCTTCCCACCGCCGGTCGTGGCCGTCGGGCTCGAAGCCCTCCTCCTCGGTGGCGAACACGTGCGGATGCCGGCCGACCAGCTTGTCCACCAGGTCCCCGGCGACCTGGTCGATGTCGAACGGCTCGGTGGCGTGCTCGGCCGCCACCCGGGCGTGGAACAGCACCTGGAGCAGCACGTCGCCGAGCTCCTCGCGCAGCGCCGGCCGGTCGCCGTCCTCGATGGCCTCCAGCAGCTCGTAGGTCTCCTCGACCAGGTACTGCCGCAGCGACTCGTGGGTCTGCTCGGCGTCCCACGGGCAGCCGCCGGGCGAACGCAGCCGGTCCATCACCGCGGCCGCGTCCAGCAGGCCCGAGCCGGCCGGCTCGGGCGTGTCGATCCGGGTCGCGCCGGCGGCCAGCAACGCGGCCGCCGCCGGCTCGGAGGCGTCGGCGGCGATCAGCACCGCGTCGGCGTCGGCCGTCACCTCCTCGGCCGCCACCTCCCGGGCGCCGAGGGACTGCCGCAGCTGCTCCGGAACGTCCTTGCCGGCCCACACCTCGGCGGCGGCCCGCAGCGCGGGCAGCGCCGCCGCCGGCAGCACACCGGGCAGGCGCGGGCTGAGCAGGACGACTACGGCGGTCACGGGTTCGCGGTCCTCACCGTCTTCAGGATGGACGAGGACTCGCCGTCGCTGGGCGAGACCAGGCCGGTCAGCGGCTCCCACACGCCGAAGCGCGGGTTGAGCGTGATGCCGACCTGCTGGGCGTAGCGGACCATCTGCTCCTGGCCGAACGCCCCCGCGACCTGGCTGACGTCCTGGCCGCCGGTGGTGTCGCCGGCGTTGTCCGAGCGCTTGATCACGTAGGCGATGACCCAGATGTTCTCCTGCTGCACCGGGAACGCGATGACCGAGCCGGCGTTGGCGGCGAACATCTGGCCCAGCTCCTGCGGCGTGGTCGCCGGGGAACCGGTCAGGTTGACCGTGGACTGGGCGGTGCCGTCCTGGCTCTGCGCGCCGGCCATCGCCGCCTTGAAGATCTGGGCGTGCTGGTCGGGGTTGGCCACCACCTTGTCCACCAGCGCCTGCGCGCCGTTGCGGTCCTGGGTGACCGCGTAGTCGTAGGTGACGCTGGTGGTGCGGACCTGCTTGGCGCCGATGGCGTTCCACAGCAGCTGGTCGCGGATGTAGTTCTTGTACATGTCGCCCTTGACCGGGATGTTCGCGGTCTGGCTGAACGAGGGCGCCTGGCCGGAGGCGGCCTGCTGGGCGTAGGCCCGGTCCACCTGGTCCTCGCTGACCTTCACCCCGAGCTTGGCCGCCAGCTGCTTGGTCGCCTCGTCCCACACCGCGAGTTGGACGATCGTCCGGGCGATCGGCGGGAAGGTGCTCGGCTTCTGCTGCTGCAACTGCCGGGCGTCCGCGCTGCCGGCCAGCACCGAGGCGATGTCGGCCTGGACCGCGTCCAGGCCGACCGTGCTGCCGCCGACCACGGCCGCGGCTCCGATGTCACCACCACCCGGTCCGGTGCCACAACCGGTGACCAGGGCGCCGACGGCGGCGCACGCGGCGAGGACGGCAATCGGACGGCGAATGGCGATCGTCACAGTGCGCACTCTCTCACAGTGAAGATGATCTCAACCAGCCGCTACCGGCTTGGGTTTTCCGACAAGGGACTCGATGAAGTGGGCGCACCAGTCCAGCAACTCGGTGTCCCGCAGCGGCGGCGCGCCGATGCGGCCGCCGGCCGGGCCCTCGGTGGGGCGGGGCACGGAGACGGTGTGGGTGGCGGCCTTGTGCACGGCCTTGGGGTACAGGCGCTTCATCCGGATCAGCTGCGAGTCCAGCAGTTCCATCGGCGCGAAGCGGATCGAGCTGGCCTGGGTGGCCACCTCGGTGACGCCGTGGGCGCGGCAGGTCTGGCGGAAGCGGGCCACCGCCAGCAGCCGCTCGACCGGGGCCGGCGGCTCGCCGTAGCGGTCCTGGAGCTCCTCCCGCACGGCCTGCAACGCGGTCTCGTCGAAGGCGGCCGCGATCTTGCGGTACGCCTCCAGCCGCAGCCGCTCCCCCGGCACGTAGTCGTGCGGGATGTGGGCGTCGACCGGCAGGTCGACGCGGACCTCGGCCATTTCGTCGGCGTCCTCCTCGGACGGCGCGCCGGCACTCTTGCGGAAGGCCTCCACGGCCTCGCCGACCAGGCGGACGTAGAGGTCGAAGCCGACGCCGGCGATGTGCCCGGACTGCTCGGCGCCGAGGATGTTGCCGGCGCCGCGGATCTCCAGGTCCTTCATCGCCACGGCCATGCCCGCGCCCAGTTCGGTGTTCTGGGCGATGGTGGCCAGCCGGTCGTGCGCGGTCTCGGTGAGCGTGCCGTCCGGCGGGTACAGGAAGTAGGCGTAGCCGCGCTCGCGGGCCCGGCCGACGCGGCCCCGCAGCTGGTGCAGCTGGGCCAGGCCGAGCATGTCGCCGCGCTCCACGATCAGCGTGTTGGCGTTGGAGATGTCCAGGCCGGTCTCGATGATCGTGGTGCAGACCAGGACGTCGAACTCCCGCTCCCAGAAGCCCTCGATCAGCTTCTCCAGGCGGTCCTCGTTCATCTGGCCGTGCGCGGTGGCCACCCGGGCCTCCGGCACCAGCTCGCGCAGCCGGCGGGCGGCCCGCTCGATCGAGGACACCCGGTTGTGCACGTAGAACACCTGGCCGTCGCGCAGCAGCTCGCGGCGGATGGCCGCGCCGACCTGCTTGTCGTCGTAGGCGCCGACGTAGGTCAGGATCGGGTGCCGCTCCTCGGGCGGGGTGAGGATGGTGGACATCTCACGGATGCCGGCCAGGCTCATCTCCAGGGTGCGCGGGATCGGGGTCGCTGACATGGTCAGCACGTCCACGTGCGTGCGCAGGGCCTTGATGTGTTCTTTGTGCTCGACGCCGAAGCGCTGCTCCTCGTCCACGATGACCAGGCCGAGGTCCTTGTAGCGCAGGCCGGTCTGGAGCAGCCGGTGCGTGCCGATGACGATGTCGACCTCGCCGTCGGCCAGGCCGGTGACCACCTTCTCCGACTCCATCGGGTCGGTGAACCGGGACAGGCCGCGGACGTTGACCGGGAACTGCCGCATCCGCTCGCTGAAGGTGTTGAGGTGCTGCTGGGCCAGCAGCGTGGTCGGCACCAGCACCGCCACCTGCTTGCCGTCCTGCACCGCCTTGAACGCGGCGCGGACGGCGATCTCGGTCTTGCCGTAGCCGACGTCGCCGCAGATCACCCGGTCCATCGGGACCGCGCGCTCCATGTCCCCCTTCACCTCGTCGATGGCCGCCAGCTGGTCGGCCGTCTCGGTGAACGGGAAGGCGTCCTCCAGCTCGCGCTGCCAGGGGGTGTCCGGGCCGAAGGCGTGGCCGGGGGCCGACTGCCGGGCCGCGTACAGCTGCACCAGCTCGGCGGCGATCTGCTTGACCGCCTTCTTGGCCTTGGCCTTGGTGTTCTTCCAGTCCGAGCCGCCCAGCTTGTTCAGCGTCGGCAGCTCGCCGCCGACGTAGCGGGAGACCTCGTCGAGCTGGTCGGTCGGCACGAACAGGCGATCGCCGGGCTGGCCGCGCTTGCTGGCGGCGTACTCCAGCACCAGGTACTCGCGGGTGGCGCCGGCCACCGTACGCTGCACCATCTCCACGTAGCGGCCGATGCCGTGCTGCTCGTGCACCACGTAGTCGCCGGCCCGCAGGGCCAGCGGGTCCACCGCGTTGCGGCGGCGGGACGGCATCTTGCGCATGTCCCGGGTGGAGGTGCCGCCGCGGCCGCCGGTCAGGTCGGTCTCGGTGAGCACCACCAGGCTCAGGCCGCTGGCCAGGAAGCCGTCCTCCAGCGAGCCTCTGGCCACCGTCACCAGGCCCGGCTCCGGGGCCTCGGCCAGGCCGTTCTCGGCCAGCCGGGCCGGCACCTCGGCCTCGGCCAGCTGCTCCACGGCCCGCTGCGCCGTGCCGGTTCCCGGCACCACCAGCACCGCCGTGCCGCCGGCCGCCGCGTGCGCGCGCAGGTCGGTGAAGGCCCGGTCCACGTCGCCCCGGTAGGACTCCACCGGCGCGATGTCCAGTCGCAGCACGCCGTCCGCGTCGGTGGTCAGCTGGCTCAGCGTCCACCAGGCCCGGCCGCCGTCCACCGTGGTCGTCGCCACGTCGGCCAGCGCCCGGTAGGCCGAGGCCCCCAGGTCGATCGGGGCCTTGCCGCCGCCCGCGGCCGCCATCCAGGAGGCCTCCAGGAACTCCTGGCCGGTGCGGACCAGGTCCTGGGCCCGGGTGCGGATCTTCTCCGGGTCGTTGACCAGCACGATCGTGCCGTCCGGGACGACCTCCGTGAGCAGCTGGAGCTCGCCCGGGCACAACGCCGGGATCAGCGCCTCCATGCCCTCCACCGCGATGCCGTTGGACAGCTTGTCCAGCATCTCCGCCAGCTGGGCGTCGGCCCGGTGCTCGGCCGCCAGCTCTCCCGCGATCGCCTTGACCTCGTCGGTCAGCAGCAGCTCACGGCAGGGCGGGGCCGTGAAGGCCTCGATCTGGCTGGGCAGCGACCGCTGGTCGGCCACCGAGAAGGGCCGGATCTCGGTCACCTCGTCGCCCCAGAACTCCACCCGGACCGGGTGTTCCGAGGTCGGCGGGAAGACGTCCAGGATGCCGCCCCGGACCGCGAACTCGCCGCGCTTCTCCACCATGTCCACGCGCACGTAGGCCAGCTCGGCCAGGCGTGCCACCAGCTGCTCGAAGTCGTGCTCCGCGCCAACGGCCAAGTGCACCGGGGCCAGCTCGCCCAGGTTCGGGGCCATCGGCTGGATCAGGCTGCGGACCGTGGCCACGACCACCTTGGCCTGGCCCGCCGGGTGCTCCTCCGGATGCGCGAGCCGCCTGAGCACCTCCAGCCGGCGGCCCACCGTGTCCGCCCGGGGCGACAGACGCTCGTGCGGCAGCGTCTCCCAGGACGGGAACAGCTCCACCGCCCCGTCGCCCAGCAGGTCCTTGGCGATCGCCCCCAGCTCCTCGGCCTCGCGGCCCGTCGCCGTGATCGCCAGCACCGGCCGCTCCGTGGCCAGCGCCGCCACCAGCAGCGACCGCCCCGCCGGCGGCCCCTCCAGCTCCAGGCGCGGCGCTCCCACCGCCTCCAGCGCCTCACGCAGCGACTTGTCCGCGAGCACGGCGGTCAACAGACCGGACAGTCGGCCGGGCTGGGTCACTTCGACAGTCCCCCTCGGGTGCGCTTCGACACGCCACCAAGCCTAGGACGCCACCCCGACAAGAACCGTCCGTGGTCTGAAAGGCCTGGTCAGCGCGATATGCGGGGATGTGGTCACCCGCCGCTGTCCCGCACGTTAGCAGCGCCGGCAGCCACCCCGGGTGTGGATTTCCCGTACCGGCGGGAAGCTGACGGCCATGACTGCGGCGCAGGAGCGGGCGAGGTTTCGGGACGGGCTGGTGACGCCGACGGCGGGGAGGGCGGCGGGGCACACGCAAGCGAACCTGATCGCAGTGCCCGCCGACTGGGCGTACGAAGTGCTGCTGTTCGCGCAGCGGAATCCGAAGCCGTGCCCGGTGTTGGACGTGAGCGACCCGGGCAGCCCCCGCACGGTGCTGGCCCCGGACGCGGATCTGCGGACGGACCTGCCGGCCTACCGGATCTGGGTGGACGGCGAGCTGGTGCGGGAATGCCCGGACGCCACGGAGTTCTGGCGGGACGACCTGGTGGCGATGCTGATCGGGTGCAGCTTCACCTTCGAGTCGGCGCTGGCCGAAGCCGGTATCCCGCTGCGGGGCTCGAACGTCCCGATGTACGTCACCAACCGGCAGTGCCGACCGACGCCGAGGCTGCGGGGGCCACTGGTGGTCAGCATGCGGCCCGTCCCGGCCGATCTCGTGGCGACGGCGATCGAGGTGACGCGTCTGATGCCGGCGGTGCACGGCGCGCCGGTGCACGCGGGGGATCCGGCGGAGCTGGGGATCGCCGACCTCCAGTCACCGGATTTCGGCGTGCCGGTCGAGGTGCGGCCCGGTGAGGTGCCGGTGTTCTGGGCCTGCGGCGTGACGCCCCAAGCCGCGGTGATGGCGTCCCGGCCGCCGTTCGCGATCACCCACGTCCCCGGCCACATGCTCATCACCGACGCCCTGGACTCGGACTACCGGATATGAATGAGGCCCCGGGAGTCCCGGGGCCTCATTCGCGGTCACTTGATCCGTTGGTACAGCGCGGTGACCTGGGTCGGGGCCAGGGCGTAGTCCCAGGCCTGGGCATCGCTGATCCGGCCGGGGAAGAAGCGGTCGTCGGCGTCGTTCCAGCGTTCCCGGCCGATGGCGAAGGGCCCGGTGCTGGCGAACGAGGTGACGTTGGCGACCTGGTTGACGAACCGCCGTCGACCTCAAACCCGGCGATCAACTCGACACCGGCGGCAACGGCACCGCCACCGTCGTCTCCAACTGGCGGTTCACCTCCAGCATCCGCACCTACAACCTCACCGTGAACGATCTCCACACCTTCTATGTGCTTGCCGGTAGCACTCCGATCCTTGTGCACAACGCTGGCGCGGGGGTTTGCGATCTGTTCCACGGCACCGATCTGGCTAGCGCGCAGAACATCGTGCGCAATGGCCTCAACGCCAATGCGGCACGTGCTTTGGGCGGCGGCGACGTGTTCTGGACGACGACGAACCAAGCCGACGCCGAGCTCTTCGCGCAGGTCAACCCCGCCTTGTCCGAGAACACTGGGGTCGTAGGCATTCGCATTCAAGGTGGCATCGAGGCAGGAGTGCGCAGCGGCGTCCTTCAAGAGGTGCCACAGTTGCCCGGCGCGTTCACCGTGGCAGACTGGGCAGGATTGAACAAGATCGCTACCTACGAGCTTGTCTCGTCCACGGGAGGGTGATCAACGTGACCGAGACCCTGTTCCCCCAACGGCGCAATGATGGAACCTTCACTGTCGCCGTCAGGTACGCCGTCCCTGATGTCGCATCACTGCCCGCCATGCGGGAGGCGCTCGATGGCTGGCTACAACAGAAGACGGGTGGGCATGACAGGACCCTGCTCTCGGAGTTCGCAACTCGCCCTCACCTGGACAGCGTCGACGCCGGCACCGTGCAGGTTGTGCTCGACTGTCTGGCCTCCGCGGCGCTGTGGAAGGGGTTCATGATCGAGATCACCAAAACGCTCGACGACAGCCCCGGGGTCACACGCCTTGGATTCTGGGATCTCGTTTCAGGACAACCCCATCCCGCGAGCTCCTGAACCGATTTCCACATCGCATGTTCCAACCCGCCGACGTGGGTGCTGGAGTCCCGCATCTCAGCAGGACTCCAGCACTCCGCAAACCGAGCAGAGCGAAACGCAGCGACTTCGCCCGCCGCCATCGACGGGCGACAATCTCAGCTCATCTGCCCCTAGCGACTGCGCAGTCGGGGCTTGCCCTCCAGGTGGGAGAGGCCGTTCCAGGCCAAGTTGACCAGGTGGGCGGCGACCTCGTCCTTCTTGGGCTTGCGGACCTCGAGCCACCACTGGCCGGTGAGCGCGACCATGCCGACGAGGGCCTGGGCGTAGAGGCCGGCGAGTTTGGGGTCGTAGCCGCGGGAGTCGAAGTGCAGGCCGAGGATGTGCTCGACCTGGCTGGCGATGTCGTTGAGCAGGCTGGAGAAGGTGCCGCTGGCGCTGGCGACGGGGGAGTCGCGGACCATGATGCGGAAGCCGTCGCTGGAGCCCTCGATGTAGTTGAGCAGGGCTCGGGCGGCCCGCTCCAGGAGCTCACGGGGATGCCCGGAGCCGTCGCCGAGGACGGCGACGACAGAGTCGAGCAGGTACTGCATCTCCCGGTCGACGACGACGGCGTAGACGCCTTCCTTGCCGCCGAAGTGCTCGTAGACGACGGGCTTGGAGACGCCGGCACGGTGGGCGATCTCCTCGATGGAGGTGCCGTCGAAGCCCTTCTCGGCGAACAGCTCCCGAGCCACGTCGAGCAGCTGCTGCCGGCGCTCCTTGCCGGTCATGCGCACGCGCGTCACAGGGGCGACGCCGTCCGCGTCGCCCCTGCCGTCACGTGTCCTGCGCCGGGCCGCCATCGGCAGCCACGATATGTCACCTACTTGGCGGCGCTGATCCTGGCCAGCCGCTGCGGGCTCGGCCACCGCACGTTCCAGGCCCAGCCCAGCTTCTCGAAGATCCAGATCGTGCGGGCGGAGATGTCGATCTGACCCCGCTGCACGCCGTGGCGGGCCGAGGTGGGGTCGGCGTGGTGCAGGTTGTGCCACGACTCGCCGAAGGACAGGATCGCCAGCGGCCAGAAGTTGGCCGACTTGTCCCGGGCGGCGAAGGGCCGCTCGCCGATCATGTGGCAGATGGAGTTGACCGACCACGTCACGTGGTGCAGCACGGCCACCCGGACCAGTCCGGCCCAGAAGAAGGCGGTCAGCGCGCCCCACCAGGACCAGCTGAGCAGGCCGCCGAGCACGGCCGGGGCGAGCAGGCTGACCGCGGTCCACACCGGGAACAGCCGGTCGACGCGGCCGAGGTCGTCGTCGGCGACGAGGTCGGGCGCGAAGCGGTCGCGGTTGGTGACCTCGCGCTCGTAGAGCCAGCCCATGTGCGCGTGCCAGAAGCCGCGGGCCAGGGCCACCGGCCCGGTGCCGAACAGCCACGGCGAGTGCGGGTCGCCCTCACGGTCGGAGAAGGCGTGGTGCCGGCGGTGGTCGGCGACCCAGGTGATCACCGAGCCCTGCAGCGACATGCTGCCGGCGATGGCCAGCGCGACCCGCAGGGCCCGCTTGGCCTTGAACGAGCCGTGGGTGAAGTAGCGGTGGTAGCCAACGGTCACGCCCATGCCGCTGATGCAGAAGAACACCGCGCCGATCGCGATGTCGATCCAGCTCAACCCCCAGCCCCAAGCCAACGGGACGGCGGCGACCAACGCCACGAAAGGGACGATGGTGAAGATGTAGATGAGGGCCTGCTCGCCGTTGCCGTGCGGCTCTTCGAGCATCGGCTTCGGCCCCCCGCCGGCCGCTTCCCTTGGCTTCTCCAGGGCTGTGGTCATACCGTGCACCTCGCGGTAGTTGAAATTTGGTTGACT
This sequence comes from Kutzneria sp. NPDC052558, assembly GCF_044547355.1. Classification (NCBI taxonomy): domain Bacteria; kingdom Bacillati; phylum Actinomycetota; class Actinomycetes; order Pseudonocardiales; family Pseudonocardiaceae; genus Kutzneria; species Kutzneria sp. NPDC052558. The sequence goes on along the minus strand of NZ_JBIUAG010000024.1, from coordinate 94,831 downwards.
AAGGCGAACCTTGCCTACGGAACCGTAACTTACGCCAGCGTAGGTTGTACGGGCCGGGAATACCAGCCCGCCCGCGCACGTTGTCTTCATCTTCACAGGATCGACAGGCGGTCAGCTTCTCCGTGTCTTCCCCAGGCGTACGCGGCAATCGGCTCCTCCGGTTCGCCCTGATCACCATCCCCGCCCTGCTGGTCGTGGTGGCGCTCGCGCTGGTCGGGATCGGCTGGTACTACAGCGACCAGCTGCTCGATCCGGCCCAGGCGCGACCCGGCTATCCGGACGTGTCGCTCGGTCCAACGTCCGTGAACGGTGTGAGTTCCGTCGCACTGCAAAAAGCGGCGGACACCACAAACGCCGGTCAGTGGGCCATCCTCTGGTCGGGTGGCCACGTCCAGGTCGGGGAGGTGCTCTCGGACCAGGACGGCCGGACGGTGCGGAGGTTGCTCCAGGGCCAGGCCCCGCCGGCCGGCACTCCCGTCCGGTTCAGCCCGCAGATGTGGCCGGGGGACCCGAAATCGGCCCTGGGCCTGGATTTCCAGCACGTGAACGTGCCCACCGACCTCGGCCCCATGCCGGCCTGGCTCACCCCGGGGACCACCGGCACCTGGGCCATCGCCATCCACGGCCGCGGCGGCGACCCGACCGAGACGCTGCGGGCGATCCCGCCCCTGCACCAGCTCGGCCTGTCGGTGCTGTCGATCACCTATCGGAACGACGCGGGCGCGCCGCCCTCCCCCGACGGTTTCTTCCACCTGGGCGACTCCGAGTGGCAGGACGCGGAGTCGGCGATGAGGTACGCGAGTGCCCACGGGGCCCGGCACATCGTGCTCTACGGCTGGTCGATGGGCGGCGCGATCGCCGAGCAGCTGCTGGCCCGGTCGCCGCTGGCCGGCGAGGTCGACGCCGTCGTGCTGGACGCGCCGGCGGTGAGCTGGGGCAAGACGTTGGTGTTGCAGGCCCAGAACCGCGGCCTGCCGCTGACCGGCCTGCTCACCTGGGACGCGGAGCTGGTCTCCGGCTGGCGGGCCGGCATCGACTTCGGCCGCATGGAGCTGATCGAGTCCCCGCCGGCCCACCGACCGCCGACACTGCTGTTCCACGGCTCGGCCGACCACACGGTCCCGGTGCAGGCCTCGCGTGATCTGGCCGCGGCGGCCGGCCGCCTGGACTGGCCGTTGACCTACGTGGAGGTGCCCGACGCCGAGCACACGGCCTCCTGGAACGTGGACCCGAAGGGCTACGAGAGCCACCTCAGGGACTTCTTGGGCAGCCGCCCTGACCTGACGAGGTGAGTCGTGACAACATGGGGGCAGGCAACAACCCGGTCCGCTGTGGTGTAACGGCAGCACCTTGGATTTTGGTTCCAATGGTTCAGGTTCGAATCCTGGCAGCGGAGCATCGGTAAGGAGTCGAAGCTGCACGAGGACACGGTCGCCCAGCACGAGGACAGCGCCCCGGCGCTGGCCGAGATGTCGGACGCGTGGCTGGTCGGACGCGCCCGCGAGCTGGCGATGTCCTCGGGCGGCGACGTCGAGGGCCAGTCCGACGCCGCGGTCGCCGAGAGCGACCGGCTGCTGGCCGAGGCCCAGCGGCGCGGCGAGCCCCGCATGGTCGCCCAGGTGCTGCGGACCAGCTGCCTGGTGCGGCTGGCCGGGGCCCACTCGACCAACGAGACGGATCCCCTGCTCGACGAGATGGTCGCGCACACCCGCCGGCACGGCCTGACGGTGATGGAGGCCGGGGCGCACGCGCTGCGCGGCCGCCGGCTGTTCCTCGGCGGCTACGAGGACGAGGCGCTCACCTCGGCCGCCCGGGCGCTGGCCATCCTCGACGAGGACCTCACCCCGGACACGCTGATCGGCGTCCGCTCCTGGACCCGGCTGCTGTCGGCGGTGCTGGTCGACATCGGCCAGCTGCTCAGCCAGCTCGGCGTGTACGAGATCGCGGCCGGCGTGTTCAACCGGGCCGGCGCGGCCATCCGCGGCGACGGCGGCCCGTACGAGATCGCCGAGCACATGATCAACCAGACCCGGCTGCTGCTGGGCTGGGGCCTGCGGCTGGAGCGGGTCGGCCAGTACGACAAGGCGGCCGAGAAGTTCCTCACCGCGTCGGCCATCGCCGCCGCGGCCGAGGTGCCCTGGCGCAACTCGCAGCCGACCCGGCTGTCCGAGGCCCCGGCGGCCGAGCAGCTGCCGGTGGTGGGGGCCGCGCACGCGCTGGCCCGGCCGGGCGCCGAGCACGTGGACCGGCTGCGCGGGCTGGTCGACCGGGCGGCCTCGCCCCGTGAACTGATCATGGTGTCGATCGCGCTGGCCCGCTGCCTTGAACGCGAGGAGCGCTTCTCCGAGGCGATCCACGTGCTGGCCGGGGCGGCCGACCGGCTGCTCAACGACACCACGGAGAACACCCTGCGGCTGTGCCTGATGCGGGAGTTCGCCCGGCTGTCCGGCTCGGAGCAGACCGAGATCGGGGCCAATGCCCTCGAGCAGTACGCCACCGAGCTCGAACACGAGATGTGGCAGATGGGCGAGTCCAAGGTGACGAGCCTGCAGACCCGCCGCGAGCACGAGCGGCTGTCCCGCGAGCACGGCGCGATCTCCCAGCAGGCGCTCCAGGATCCGCTGACCGGGCTGCCCAACCGCCGCGCGCTGGACGAGCGGCTGGAGGCCCTGGTGGCCGCGCCCGGCGACCAGCCGCTGGCCGTCGCGCTGGTCGACCTGGACGGCTTCAAGGGCGTCAACGACCGGGCCTCGCACGCCGAGGGCGACGACGTGCTGCGGGTGATCGCCAGCACGCTGCGCAGCGCCGTCCGCGGCGACGACATGGTGGCCCGCTACGGCGGCGACGAGTTCGTCGCGCTGCTGCCGGGCGCGCCGCTGAGCGCGGCCGAGGCGGCGCTGAGCCGGGCCGTGGACGCGGTCGCCCGGCTACCCATGGACCTTTCCCGCGGTGTGACGTTGTCCATCGGCGTCATCGCGCTGCGTCCGCAGGAGAGCGCCGCCCAGGCGCTGGCCCGTGCCGACGCCGCCATGTACCTGGCCAAGCGGGGCGGCGGCAACAGCGTCGCGGCGGTGGCCGGGGACGCTGTGAGCGAGGCCAACAGCCGGTCGGCCGTGGCGGTGGATGGCGCACCGTAGGATCGTCGTCATCCAAGGCGTCGACTCCTAGGGAGCAGGTCCATGCCTCAGGGCGGACAGGTCAGCACCATCGTGCTCGCAGCGGGTGAAGGCACCCGGATGCGGTCGGCGACACCGAAGGTGCTGCACCGGATCGCCGGCCGAGCGCTCGTCGAGCACGCGGTGCGCGCCGCCGTCGGCGTGGACCCCGACCACCTGGTGGTCGTCGTCGGGCACGGCCGGCAGGCGGTGGCCGAGCACCTGGACGCGCTGTCCGGGGACATCGACCGCAAGATCACCGTTGCCGTGCAGGAGGAACAGCGCGGCACCGGGCACGCCGTGGGCTGCGCGCTGGCCGCGCTGCCCGAGGTGGAGACCGGCACCACCGTGGTCACCTACGGCGACGTGCCGCTGCTGGACGGCGACACCCTCGCCCAGCTGGTCGCCGAGCACCAGTCGACGGGCAACGCCGTGACGGTGCTCACCGCCGTGGTGCCCGAGCCGCACGGCTACGGCCGGATCCTGCGCGACGGCGACGGCAACGTGCTGGAGATCGTCGAGCAGAAGGACGCCACGCCCGAGCAGGCGGCCATCACCGAGATCAACTCCGGCATCTACGTCTTCGACACCGCCGTGCTGCGCGACGGCCTGTCCCGGCTGACCACCGACAACGCCCAGGGCGAGCTGTACCTGACCGACGTGCTGGCCATCGCCCGCCGTGACGGGCGGCCGGTGCGCGCACTGGTCTGCGCCGACGAGTGGCTGGTGGAGGGGGTCAACGACCGGGTGCAGCTGGCCCGGCTGGGCGCCGAGTTCAACCGGCGGCTGGTCGAGTCCTGGATGCGGGCCGGCGTCACCATGGTCGACCCGTCCAGCGTCTGGCTGGACGCCGACGTCGCGCTGGCCCGGGACGTGCTCATCGAGCCGAACGTGCAGCTGCGCGCCGGCACCGCGGTCTACGAGGGCGCGGTCATCGGCCCGGACACCACGCTGAGCAACTGTGTGGTCGGGGCGGGCGCGAAGGTCATCCGCACGCACGGCTCGGACTCCGAGATCGGCGACCGCGCCAGCGTCGGCCCCTTCGCCTACCTGCGGCCGGGCGCGAAGCTGGGCACGGCCGGCAAGATCGGCACCTTCGTCGAGGTGAAGAACTCCGAGATCGGCGACGGCAGCAAGGTGCCGCACCTGACCTACGTGGGCGACGCCACCATCGGCGAGCAGACCAACATCGGCGCGGCCTCGGTGTTCGTCAACTACGACGGCGTGCGCAAGCACCGGACCGTGATCGGTTCGCATGCGCGGACCGGATCGGACACGATGTTCATCGCCCCCGTGACCGTCGGGGACGGCGCGTACACCGCGGCCGGATCGGTGATCACCCGCGACGTGCCGCCCGGCGCGCTCGCGGTGGCACGGGCGCAGCAGCGCAACGTCGAGGGCTGGGTCACCCGACGTCGCGAGGGCACCCCGGCGGCCGAGGCCGCCAGCAAGGCACTCGCCGCCGAGCAGGACGGTGAGACGACAGGCACACCCGACCCGAAGGAGCAGTGACCGTGGCCTCCATCTCCGGAACTCCGAAGAAGAGCCTGATGCTCTTCAGCGGCCGCGCCCATCCGGAGCTCGCCGAGGAGGTCGCGAAGTACCTCGACATCTCGGTGGTGCCGCAGGCGGCGTACGAGTTCGCGAACGGCGAGATCTTCGTGCGGTTCGAGGAGTCCGTGCGCGGCTGCGACGCCTTCGTCGTGCAGTGCCACACCGCGCCCATCAACCAGTGGGTGATGGAACAGCTGATCATGGTGGACGCCCTCAAGCGGGCCAGCGCCAAGCGCATCACCGTGATCATGCCGTTCTACCCGTACGCGCGGCAGGACAAGAAGCACCGCGGCCGCGAGCCGATCTCGGCCCGGCTGATCGCCGACCTGTTCAAGACCGCCGGCGCGGACCGGATCATGACGGTCGACCTGCACACCGCCCAGATCCAGGGCTTCTTCGACGGGCCGGTCGACCACCTGTGGGCGATGGCGCTGCTGGCCGACCACGTGCGGGACAAGTACGGCAGCGAGCCGCTGACCGTGGTCTCGCCGGACTCGGGCCGCACCAAGCTGGCCGAGAAGTGGGCCGACATGCTGGACGGCTGCCCGATCGCGTTCATCCACAAGACCCGCGACCCGCTCAAGCCCAACGAGGTGGTGGCCAACCGGGTCGTCGGCGAGGTCCGCGACCGGCTGTGCGTGGTCATCGACGACATGGTCGACACCGGCGGCACCATCGTGAAGGCGGTCGAGCAGCTGGTCGAGGCCGGGGCCAAGGGCGTCATCGTGGCCGCCACCCACGGCGTGCTGTCCGGGCCGGCGGTGGAGCGCCTGCAGAACAGCAGCGCCCAGGAGGTCGTGCTGACCAACACGCTGCCGATCACCAAGGACAAGCAGTTCGACAAGCTGACCGTGCTGTCCATCGCCCCGCTGCTGGCCCAGGCCATCCAGCAGGTGTTCGAGGACGGCTCCGTGACGAGCCTCTTCGACGGCAACGCGTAGCCAGGTGTAAATTGGGGGGCCGATTCGTCATTCACGAATCGGCCCCCTACACTGTCTTGGTTGCCTCGGCGAGGGTTGTCCTCGTGGCTCCGTGATCGACGCGGCGGCTTGGTTGCCGCGCGCTGTTCATGGGTCCGCGCCGTTCCCCGCCGCCGCAGGCCGCTTCCTCACCCCGATCCGCAAGAGCTACAAGGAGTACCCCACCGTGTCCGAGGTACGTCTCGCCGCCGAATCTCGCACCGAGTTCGGCAAGGGCGCGGCCCGCCGCACCCGTCGCTCCGGCAAGATCCCCGCCGTCCTCTACGGCCACGGTTCGGACCCGAAGCACCTGGCCCTGCCGGCGCTGGAGTTCGCCCGCGTGGTCCGCGAGCACGGCACCAACGCCGTGCTGTCGCTGGAGCTCAACGGCGGCGCCGAGCTGGCGCTGACCAAGACCGTCACCACGCACCCGATCAAGAACTACATCGAGCACGTGGACCTGCTGCTGGTGCAGCGGGGCGAGAAGGTCACCGTGGACGTGCCGGTGACCCTGGTCGGCGACGCCGCCCCGGCCACCCTGGTCACCCAGGAGCTGTCCACCATCCAGGTCGAGGCCGACGCCCTCAACCTGCCCGAGCACATCGAGGTCTCGATCGCGGGCAAGGAGGCCGGCACCCAGATCCACGCCGCCGACATCGCCCTGCCCGAGGGCACCTCGCTGGTGACCGACGGCGAGCAGCTGATCGCCGCGATCAACGCCGCCCCGACCGCCGCCCAGCTGGACGGCGCCGAGGCCGAGGCCGCCCCGGCGGACGACGAGAGCTGAGCCATCACGGCAGAGCATCGCGACGGCGCCCAGCCCCCTGACCACGGGGGCGGGGCGCCGTTCCCGCGTTCCGGCCCGATGCCGCCGCCCACGCTCACGCCGGCCGAGGTGCGGTCCGCGCGGTTCGAGCGGGGGGCCGGCTACGACACCGACGAGGTGGACGCCTTCCTGGCCCAGGTCGCGCAGGCGCTGACCGGGCGGGGCCGGCTGACCGCCGACCAGGTGCGGGACGTGGTCTTCACCTCGCGCAAGCACGGCTACCTGCCGCGCGACGTGGACACCCTGCTGGAGCGGGTGCGGCAGCAGCTGAGCACCGGCCGGGTCGCGCCCACCCGGCTGCGGTCCGGGGCCGTGCTGATGGCCCTGCGGCTGCCCAAGGCCTCGCACGGCTACGATCCCGGCGAGGTCGACGCGTTCATCGGGCGGGCCGCCGCCACCCTGGACGGCCGGGGCGGCATGACCGCGTCCGAGGTGTTCCACACCAGGTTCACCGGCACCACCGGGCTGCGTCGGGGCTATCGGGTGGCCGCCGTGGACGCCCTGTTGGACGAGTTGGAGCAGGAGTTGCGCTCTCGTGGACGCTAGCGAGGTCGTTCTGGTCGTCGGGCTGGGCAATCCCGGCCCGCAGTACGCCGGCAACCGGCACAACATCGGCTTCCTGGTCGCCGACGAGCTGGCCGCCCGGGTCGGCGGCAAGTTCAAGGGCCACCGCAGCGGCGCCGAGGTCGTCGAGGGCCGGCTGTCCGGCCGTCGGGTCGTGCTGGCCAAGCCCCGCTCGTTCATGAACCTCTCCGGCGGGCCCACCGTCGCCGCCTCCCGCTTCTACAAGGTCGCCCCCGCCGACGTCATCGTCGTGCACGACGAGCTCGACCTGCCGTTCGCCACCCTGCGTCTCAAGCTCGGCGGCGGCGACAACGGCCACAACGGGCTGCGCTCCATCACCAAGTCCCTGGGCACCAAGGACTACCTGCGGGTCCGCTTCGGCATCGACCGCCCGCCCGGCCGCCAGGACCCCGCCGACTACGTGCTCAAGGACTTCGGCGCCGTCGAGCGCAAGGAACTGCCCTTCGCCATCGACCGCGCCGCCGACGCCGTCGAGGCCCTCATCGGCAAGGGCCTGGAAGCCGCCCAGAACACCTATCACTGATCAACAGGCGGATTTTCCGACCCCTGGGTACCGTCCGTCCCATGACCCCCGAGGACGTCCGCGACGTCACGTTCAGCCGGGCCCTGCTGAGCAAGAACTCCTACGACGAGGCCGAGGTCGACGCCTTCCTCGACCGCGTCGAGGCCACCCTGCGCGGCCAGGACACCCTCACCCCCGCCGACATCCGCGCCGCCGCCTTCACCCACCCCGGCCTCGGCCGCCGCGGGTACACAAAGGACGAAGTGGACGAGTTCCTCGACAAGGTCGCGGCAACTTTGGACATTCGGTAACAAACACTCACCTTCCCGGCTATAGACACAACGGTTCGTGTCGACCTGGCAAGGGGAGGGGCCTTGGCCTCACGTGTGTTCCGGCTGCTCGCGGTAGCGGCCACCATGATCGGCGCCGCGGCGGTCGCGGTGCCGCCGGCATCAGCGGCGAACAACTACTTCGGGGCGGCGACCTGGGCTTACACCGATTCGGCAGCCCCGGATTCGCCGTTCGTCAACCCGACCGGCGACGCACCGGTTGGCGCTCGGGTGGACGCCGACGGCACGGTGCACAGCACCCGGTCGTACTTCACCTACGACCTGTCGCGGTTCGTCGGCGGCACGGTCAGCACCGCGGAGATCTTCACCGACGAGACGTCGGTGACCGACTGCGCCAAGGCCCGGACCGAGCAGGTCTGGCTCACCGCCACCGACACCGCGCCGACCTGGGCCAACCCGCCCCTCGAGAGCGTGCAGCTGCCGGGGCCGCTGGGGGTCCCCGAGACGTGCCCGTCGCCGCGGCTGGCCTGGGACGCCAGCAAGGTGGTGCAGGACGCCCTGGCCGCCGGCCGCACCACCGTCACGTTCGAGCTGCGGCTGCCCGACGGCGACCAGACCGACCCGGCGCTGTTCCGGCAGTTCGACCGCGCCCCGGGCATGTACGCGCTGTTCAACCACCCGCCGGCCAAGCCGACCGGGGCACAGGTGGACCTGCAGGCCTGCGGCGCGAATCCGGTGATGGTCGGCATCGGCGACGCCAGCCCGCTGATCATCACGCCCACCGATCCGGACAACGACGCCCTCACCCTGGACTTCGCCTGGTGGCCGGTGGACCACCCGGAGCAGGTGACCACCACGACCACCGGCGTCACCCTGCCGAGCGGCATGACCCAGAACCTCCAGCTCGCGCACGCGAAGCTGGCCGACGGCACCACCTATGCCTGGCACGCCCGCGCCAGCGACGGCCAGACCACGGGGCCGTGGAGCGATGACTGCCGGTTCACCACCGACTTCACCAAGCCGCCGGCCCCGACGGTGTCCTCCGTGGACTACCCGACCGGCGTGACCGCGGGCGGCAGCGGCATTCCGGGCACGTTCACCCTGTCCGGCAACGGCGATCCCGATGTGGTCGGCTTCCGGTACACGTTCAACGGCGTCACCGTGGAGGTCGCGCCGGATCACCCCGGCGGCACCGCGACGGTCCAGCTCACGCCGGGACGCGTCGGGGCCAACGCCCTGTCGGTGTCCAGCGTCGACCCCGCCCGCAACCCGTCGGCCACCACCGGCGACTACGCCTTCTCCGTCACCGACAACGCCCCGACCGTGACGTGCTCGAAGGTCGACTACGTCGGCCAGCCGCGCACCTGTGTTGTCACGCCGCAGGACAAGACCTCCGTGGGCTACACGTATCAGGTCAACTCCGGGGCCGCCGTCGACCTCGCGCCCGGCCCGGACGGCACCGCGACCTTCACCGTGACGCCGACCGATCCGCTGCGCTCGACCCGGGTCCAGGTCCGGTCCCGGTTGGCCAACGGCAACCTGACCGACGCGACCACGGCCTCGCTGTCGGTCCGCAACGGCATGCCCACGGTCGACCAGTCGGCCCAGTCCGCCACGGTCGGCTCGACGGTGCAGTTCACCGTCCACTCCGGACTGCCGGGCTCCACGACGTTCACCTATACCTGGGGATTCGGTGACCCGGTCACCGTGCCGGTCGGAAGTGACGGCGTGGCAACACTGCCGCTGGTCGTCGACCTGGACGGCTTCGAGGAACTGGACGTCTACAGCACCACCCCCGCCGGCGTGCACTCCGCGCCTGCGACGGCCTACGTGTCCGTCGACCAGCAGTGACGCCGGCCCGGGTGCGGGGTTTTCGGCCCCGCACCCGGGTTCGGGTCAGTCCTTGGCCAGCAGCTTGGCGACCTGGTCGCCGGCGGCGGCGCGGCGGAGCTTGCCCGAGGGGGTCTTGGGCAGGTTGCCGGGCGGCAGCACGATGACGGCGTAGGGGCGGACGCCGGCGGCGTCCATGACGCGGGCGGCGACCTCGTCCTTGATCGCCTTGGCGGCGTCGGGATCGTTGGCGCGGTTGGATTCCAGGGCCACGGCGAAGCGTTCGCGGCGAGTGCCGGCGTCGAGGCGGACGGCGACGGCGTTGCCGGCGCGGACGCCGTCGACGGAGGTGGCTGCCCGCTCGATGTCGGTGGGATAGATGTTGCGGCCGCCCATGATGATGACGTCCTTGCGGCGGCCGCAGACCACGACCTGGCCGTTGACCAGGTAGCCCTCGTCACCGGTGTCGAGCCAGCCGTCAGCGTCCTGTGTGGACACCGGACCGTTGACGGTGAGATAGCCGGGCGTGACGGACTCGCCGCGCAGCATGATCAGGCCGACCTCCCGGTCGCCGCGCGACTGGCCATGCTCGTCGACAATCTTGATTTCCAAGCCTGGCAAGGGATATCCGAGCAGCGGGAAGGCCCGGGTCTTGCCATCGGTGGCCGGTACGGCCCGCTGGCCGGCCTCCAGCTCGTCGGCGTCGATGACGTCGACCTCCAGCCCGTCGCCGGGGGCGGCGAACGCGACGCCGAGCGTGGTCTCGGCCATGCCGTAGGCGCAGAGCACACAGCCGGGGCTCATGCCGAAGCGGGCGCCGGCGTCAGTGAAGGACTTCACCGCGGCGGCGTCGATGGGTTCCGCGCCGTTGAGCGCGATCCGCAGCCGGGACAGGTCGTAGGCCCTGTCATCGTCCACACCGGACAGTCGACGGCCGGCGATGGCGTAGGCGAAGTTCGGCGCGGCGGTGACGGTGCCGTGGTAGCGGCTGATCAGGTCGAACCACAGCAGCGGCCCGCCGAGGAACTCGACCGGGCTGACCTTGACCAGCTCGATGCCGAAGGTCATCGGCAGCGTCAGGAAGCCGACCATGCCCATGTCGTGGAACAGCGGCAGCCACGAGACCATGGTGTCGGCCTCGAAGTCGAACTTGGACGCCTCGATCATGGCCGTCATGTTGGCCATCAGGTTGCGGTGGGTGATCCGCACCGCCTTGGGGTCGGCGGTGGAGCCGCTGGTCAGCTGGAGCAGCGCGGTGGCGTCCTCCTCGACCGGCACCGGCTCGGTCAGCGGCTGCGCCCCGGCCAGGTCGGTCAGCTTGCGGTAGGTGATCTTGTGCTCGTCGAGCACGCCGGACAGCGCGTCGAAGGGGCTGCCCAGCAGGACCAGGCCCGCCTCGATCATGCCCAGCACCTTCAGCGTGTCCTGGGCCCATTCGCCGAGGTCGGTGCGCGGGGTCGGCTGGTGCAGCATGGTCACGCTGCCGCCGGCCAGCCACACCGCCTGCACGGCCGGCGCGATCACCGCCGGGTCGGCGGCCAGCACGGCCACCGCCGTGCCCGGACGCAGCCCGCCGGCCACCAGGCCGCCGGCCAGCTCGGTCGCGGTCACGTGCACCTCGGCCCACGTCCGGCGCAGCGGCGCGTGCGGCTCGCCGGTGATGAACCCCTTGTCGCGGCCGCCGGTCCCGGTGGCACGCAACGTGTCGACGAACTTGCTCATAGCCCGGAGCCTAAAGGTTCACCCACCACCCCTGACCGCCCAACGCCCCAAACAGCCCCCGGCTCCCCCTCCCCACCCCCACTCCATCCCGTTTTTCGCCACATGTGGCGCTGGGAGTCGAATGCGCGCCACATGTGGACTTTCGAATGTGCGGGAAACCTACATTCGGTGTGTTGGAGAGCGGGACTCGCAGGGTTAGTCGGCGGCGTCGGCGGCGAGCATCCACTGCTCCTCGACGTCGTCCTTCTCGGCCAGCACGGTGCGCAGCTCGGCGTCCAGGGCCAGCAGCCGGTCCGGGTCGGTGGCCGCCTCGGCCAGTTTGGTGTGCAGCTCGCCCTCCTTCTTGGCCAGCACGTCCAGCCGCCGCTCCAGCCGGGCCAGCTCCTTGCGGGCGGCCCGCTGCTCGGCGGCGTCGCTGACCTTCGGGGCGGCCGCCGGCGCGGCCGCGGCCGCCTCGGCCAGCTGCTTGTCGCGCCGACGCAGGTACTCCTCGATGCCGCCGGTCAGGTTCGAGATCCCGCCGTCGCCGAACAGCGCCACCACCTGGTCGCAGACCCGCTCGATCAGGTACCGGTCGTGCGAGACCACGACCATGGTGCCCGGCCACGAGTCGAGCAGGTCCTCCAACTGCTGGAGGGTGTCGATGTCCAGGTCGTTGGTGGGCTCGTCGAGCAGCAGCACGTTGGGCTCGGCCATCAGCAGCCGGGCCAGTTGCAGCCGCCGCCGCTCGCCGCCGGACAGGTCGGCCACCGGCGTCCACTGTTTGACCTTGGTGAACCCGAACTTCTCGGCCAGCTGCGAGGCCGACAGCTCCACCTTGCCCAGCACCACCCGGCGGGCGACCTCCTCGACCGCCTCCAGCACCCGCAGCTCGCCGGGCAGGTCGATCAGCTCCTGGGTCAGGTGGGCCAGCCGCACCGTCTGCCCCTGCACCCGCTTGCCGCGGTCCGGCTCGCGGTCGCCGGCCAGCAGCCGCAGCAGCGACGTCTTGCCCGAGCCGTTCACGCCGACCAGGCCGATCCGGTCGCCGGGACCGATCCGCCAGGTCACGTCGTCGAGCAGGGTGCGCTCGCCCAGCGCGAACGACACCTCCTCCAGCTCGATCACGGTCTTGCCCAGCCGGCGCTTGGCGAACGCCATCAGCTCGACCTTGTCCCGCGGCTCCGGGACGTCGGAGATGATCGCCTCGGCGTTCTCGATCCGGTACCGGGGCTTGGAGGTGCGGGCCGGCGCGCCGCGGCGCAGCCAGGCCAGCTCCTTGCGGGCCAGGTTGCGGCGCTTCTCCTCCAGCGTGTCGGCCAGCCGGGCCCGCTCGGCCCGGGCGTAGATCCAGTCCGCGTAGCCGCCCTCGTACTGCTCGACCGCGCCGCCGACGACCTCCCAGGTCCGGGTGCACACGGTGTCCAGGAACCACCGGTCGTGGGTCACGACCACCAGCGCGCCCCGCCGGGCCAGCAGGTGCTCGGCCAGCCAGCGCACGCCCTCGACGTCCAGGTGGTTCGTCGGCTCGTCCAGCACCAGCAGGTCCAGCTCGCGGATCAGCGCCGCCGCCAGCGCCACCCGGCGGCGCTCGCCGCCGGACATCGTCGCCACCGGCGAGTCCAGGCCGAGCGCCGTGATGCCCAGCCCGTCCAGGATCGACCGCACCCGGGCGTCCGAGGCCCACTCGTGCTCCGAGGCGTAACCGTGCGGATCCAGCACCGCCGCCCGCACCGTGTCGCCGATCAGCTCGGTGCGCTGCGTCACCACCGCCATCCGGAGGTCCCGGGTCTGGCTGACCCTGCCCTCGTCCGGCGGCTCCAACCCGGTCAGTACCTCCAAAAGGGTGGTCTTCCCACCGCCGTTCAGACCAACGACGCCGATCCGATCGCCCTCGTTCACGCCCAGGGAAACGGCGTCGAGCAGCGCTTTCACGCCGTAGGACTTGCTCACGGACTCCAGGTTGACCAGGTTCGCCACGCGAAAAGGGTACGTAACGGCGATGCGGGCCCCGGTGATGCGTCTGGCACCAGTGCGAGATGACCGAAAGTGAGCACCATGTCCGCCCCGTACGTTCCGCCGCCCGCCGCCGAACCCCAGCCCCAGGGCCAGCCGCCCCGCAACGGCCTGGGCACCGCCGGCTTCGTCCTCGGCCTCGTCGGCCTGCTGCTGAGCTTCATCCCGTTCATCGGCGTCGTGGCCTGGCCGCTGGTGATCGTCGGCCTGATCCTGTCGATCGTCGGCATCGTCCGGGCCAGCAGCGGCAAGGCCACCAACCGCGGCCTGGCCATCACCGGCGCCATCCTGTCCGTGATCGGCCTGGTGATCTGCATCGTCTACGCGTCCGCCTTCACCAAGGCCGTCACCGACGTGAACCAGCAGCAGAACGCCGTGTCATCCGTCGGATACGACGTCACCGGCGACGCCAAGGGCGCGACCGTCACCTACAGCACGTTCGACGGCAACGGCGCTTCCACCAACCAGGAGACCGCCGCCACGCTGCCGTGGCACAAGGACCTTCAGGCCAAGGGCCTGTTCAGCGGCGGCTCGCTCACTGTCACGGCAGGTCCCGACGGAGGCTCCGTCACCTGCAAGGTCACCGTGAACGGCAAGGAGTCCAAGACCGCCTCGGCCAGCGGACCGTTCGCGACCGCTAGCTGCTCGAACTTCTAGGCGTGGACCTCGGGCGGGGTCTGTCGGGCGGGGTCGTCGCCGGTGATCACACGGGCGCCGGCGACCGGGCCCTGCGCCACGCGGACCGTACGGCACACGCCGGCGCCCGACAGCTCGGCGGCGACCCGGACGGCGGCGTCGTTGTCGGAGCAGAGGAAGGCACAGGTGGGGCCGGAGCCGGAGACGATGCCGGCCAGCGCCCCGGCGTTGACGCCGGCGCGCAGCGTGCGGCGCAGGCCGGGGCGCAGCGACACCGCGGCGGCCTGGAGGTCGTTGCCGAGCAGCAGGGCCAGCTGGTTCGGGTCGCCGGAGGCCAGCGCCTCCAGCACGGGCTCGACGGCCCCCACCCGCGGCGGGTTGCCCTCGGCGCGCAGCCGGTCCAGCTCCCGGAACACCTCCGGGGTGGACAGGCCGGTGGAGTCCAGGGCCATCACCCAGTGATAGGTGTGCCGGGACAGCACCGGCACCAGCTGCTCGCCGCGGCCCGTGCCCAGCGCCAGCCCACCCTGGAGCACGAACGGCACGTCGCTGCCGACCTCGGCGGCCACGCCGGCCAGCTCGTCGCGGCCGATCTCCAGCCGCCACAGGTTGGCCAGCGCGACCAGCGTGGCCGCGGCGTCGGCGCTGCCGCCGGCCATGCCGCCGGCCACCGGGATGCCCTTGTTGATGGTGATCCGCAGCTTGGGCTCGTCCGGGTCGCGGCCGACGTGCGCGGCCAGCGCCCGCACCGCCTTCCAGACCAGGTTCGACGAATCGGTCGGCACCGCGTCGGCGCCCTCGCCCCGCACGTCCAGGCCCGGCTCGTCGGCGACGGCGACCGTCACCTCGTCGGTCAGCGACAACGACTGGAACAACGTGGTCAGGTCGTGGTAGCCGTCTGCGCGCAGATCCCCCACCGCGAGATGCAGGTTGACCTTGGCTGGGGCCCGGACGGTCACTGGTGTCGGTACGACGGCTAGCACCCGTCCAGCCTACGGGCTGTTGCTGTGCTGGCTAGAACGCCGGCAGGACCGAACCATGGAACGTCTGCTCGATGTAGTCCTTGACCTGCGGGGAGTTGAGCAGCTCGGCCAGCTCCTTGATCCGCTTGTCACCGGCGAGTTCGGGACGCGTGACCAGGCCGTTCGCGTTCGGGTTGCCCTGGGCCTTCTCGATCAGCAGCGCCGTCTTGGTGTCCAGGCCGGCCGACAGCGCGTAGTTGCCGTTCACGATCGAGGCGTCGGTGTCGTCCAGGCTGCGCGGCAGCTGCGCCGCCTCCAGCTCCACGAACTGAAGGTGCTTCGGGTTGTCGGCGATGTCCCGCGGCGTGGCCGTGGTCTCGGCGCCGGCCTTCAGCTTGAGCAGTCCGTTGTCGGCGAGCAGCTTGAACGCCCGCGCCTCGTTGCTGGTGTCGTTGGGCACGCCGATCTTGGCGCCGTCGGGCAGGTCGGCCGCCTTCTGCGTCTTCTTCGAGTACAGCCCGAGCGGCTCCAGGTGCACCGCGGTGACCCAGGTCAGCTGGGCGCCGTGGCTCTGCTCGAAGTCGGCCAGGTAGGGCTGGTGCTGGAAGTAGTTGGCGTCCAGCGACTTGTCCACCAGCGAGGTGTTCGGCGTGACGTAGTCGGTGAACTCCTTGACCTGGATCTTCAGGCCCTTGGCCGGCGCCAGCTGGTCGGCGACGTAGGAGAGGATCTGGCCGTGCGGGGTGGGGCTGACACCGACGACCAGCGGGGCGTTCGGGTCGGCGGCCGCGCCGCCGCCGTTGCCGCAGGCGGCCGCGGTGACCGTCACGAGGGCAGCGAGGAGCGCAACACGGAGCTTCATGGGACTGTGGTTCCTTCGGATTTCAGGCGGTGACGCGCCGGCGGCGGTCGATCAGCCGCGAGGACACGTCGAACAGCAGTTGGATGAGCATGGCCAGGGCGCCCAGCACGATGACCGTGGACCAGAGCACCCGGTCGTCGTAGCGCTGGTAGCCGTAGCGGATGGCGAGGTCGCCCAGGCCTTCCCCGCCGACCACCCCGGCCATGGCCGAGAAGCCGACGAGGGTGACGGCAGTGACGCCGACCGCGGACACCAGCGCCGGGGCGGATTCGCCCAGCAGCACCGATCGCACGATCCGGGTCCGGGTGGCGCCGGTGGTGATGGCCGCCTCGACGACGCTCGCGTCCACCTCACGCAGCGCGGACTGGACGAGCCGGCCGAGGAACGGCACCGCCCCGATGGCCAGCGGCACGATCGCCGCGGTCGGGCCGATCGAGGTGCCGATCAGCGGGCGGGTGACAACTTGTTGCAGCAGCACGATGAGCACGATGAACGGCAGCGATCTGCCGAAGTCCACCACGGTGCCCAGGACCCGGTGCAGCGCCGGAACGGGCCGCAGCCCGCCCGGCGCCGTCACGTGCAGCAGCACGCCCAGCGGGATCCCGAACACCGTGGCGAACAACGTCGCCACGCCGACCATGTAGAGCGTCTGGCCGAGCGCGGGGTGAAGCAGGTCGAACACATCGGACCACGGAGTGGTCGGTCTCACGCAGCGACTCCCTGCGGGCCCTTCTGGGCCCGTCGAACGAGGGCGCCGGCCTCGGAGATCCACTCCAGCGCGGAGTCGGCCCGCTCGCCGGTCAGACCCAGGCGGAACCGGGCCACCGGGGTCTCGCCAAGCCGGGTCAGTCCGCCGCCGAGCACGGCGAGGTCGACGCCGAACCGGTTGGACGCCTCCGGCAGCAGCGCGCCCACCGCGGCGAAGCCGACCAGCACCACGTCCGCGATCCGGTCGTGGTTGCCGGCGATGCCGTCGGTCTGGTCGAGCGCGGGCAGCAGCGCGTTGGCGGTGCGACTGTCCACATCGGACACCAGGTCGAGCAGCCTGCCGTTCTCCACGATCCGGCCGCCGTCCAGCAGCGCCACGTCGTCGCAGATCCGGCGGACCACCGCCATGTCATGTGTGACAACAACAACCGTGACTCCGAGCTCGGCTCGGGCCCGGTCGAGAACCGTGAGCACGGAACCGGTGGTCTCCGGGTCCAATGCCGAGGTGGGCTCATCAGCCAGCAGGACCGCCGGGTTCGCCGCCAGGGCGCGGGCCACCGCGATGCGCTGACGCTGGCCGCCGGAGAGCTGGTCCGGGTACGAGGCCGCCTTGTCGGTCAGGCCGACCAGGTCCAGCAGCTCGCCCACGCGGCGGCGCCGGGTCGGGCCGTCGACGCCCGCGGTTTCCAGCGGCAGCGCCACATTGCCAGCCGCCGTGCGCTGCCGGAGCAGCGAATCCCCTTGCGGGACAACACCTATCTGCCGGCGAGCCGCGCGCAGGCGGCTGCCGTCCAGCGTGACGAGGTCCGTTCCGTCGACCCTGATCGCCCCGCTGTCCGGGCGCTCCAGCAGGGCGATGCAGCGGGCCAGGGTCGACTTGCCGGAGCCGCTCGGGCCCACGACGCCGCAGACCGCGCCCGCCTGAACCTCGAGAGTGACGCCGTCCAGGGCGCGCACGGCGCCGCCACGGGCGGGGAAGGACTTGACCAGATTGTCGACAGTGATCACTGTTTGCTCCACGGCACGCGCGACCCCGCGCGCTGATGGCGCGCGAGAGCCGTCCTTTTTGGACCGTCCTATGCGGACGAGACGATGAGGGTGAACCGACAGCAGGCGGCGGTAGGTGTTACCGGCCGACCCGACAGCCCGTCGCGGTGCGGCGGCACTGATCGACAACTCGACGGCGGGTGAGCAGCAGAGCTGCGCACACTCGGGCGAGGTCCATGACGTCCTCCATCGGTCCTGGCGGTAGCACCTGCCCGGGGTCGGGTGGTTGCTGCGGCTTCGTCGATCCAGGTCTCTCGGCCGCTCGGGATGGATGCAAGTAGCAGTACACCTGACCGGTATGTGGAAAAGCAAGCCATCACTAGCAAGACCCAAGGATCGTTCGGTAAGTCACACCGATGCCCGATGATCCGTCGCTCCCAGACCTATCGCACAGTAGGTTCCTCGGCACACCCAGTTATCCACAGCCCCCTGAGTTGTCCACAGGCTGGACACTTTCCCGCTCTCCGACCCCTTGCCTCGATACGCTGGGCACGGGGCCGGCCCCCAGGGTTGGGCGGGGGTTTGGGGTAGGTGGGTCAACGTCGAGTGACGGCCTGAGCTGCGCAAACCTTGGAGTGGGGCTCGCCGAGCGAGGCGGCGGCGAGCCGGGGAAGCCAGAGGTCACGGGGCCGCGGGAAGAAGAGCGGCGGGGTGGGCGTTGGTCCAAGGCGTGGGGGAACTACGCCGCCGCGGCGGCTTCGGCGAGGCGGGTGAAGTCGGCAATGCCGAGCTGCTCGCCACGCAGGGTGGGATCGATGCCGGCGGAGAGCAGGAGCTCGCCGGCGCGGGCGGGCGAGCCGGCCCAGGTGGCCAGCGCGGCCCGAAGGGTCTTGCGGCGTTGCGCGAAGGCGGCGTCGACCAGGGCAAACAGGGCTTCGCGGGAGACGGTTGAGGACGGCGGCTCGCGGCGGGTGAAGGCGACGAGGGCGGAGTCGACGTTGGGCACGGGCCAGAACACGGAGCGGGGCACGGGGCCGGCGCGGCGGGCGTCGGCGTACCAGGCGAGCTTGACGCTGGGCACGCCGTAGACCCGGCTGCCGGGGCCGGCGGCCATGCGGTCGGCGACCTCGGACTGCACCATGACGAGCCCGGACCGAAGGGACGGCAGCTCGGCGAGCAGGTGCAGCACGATGGGCACCGACACGTTGTACGGCAGGTTGGCGACCAGGGCGGTCGGCGCGAGGCCGATCTCGGCGGCGGTGACCCGCATGGCGTCGGCGCCGACGACGGTGAGCCGGGAGGCGGCGTCACCGGCGAACTCGGCGGCGGTCAGCGGCAGCCGAGCGGCCAGCACGGGATCGATCTCGACGGCGACGACGGCCTTGCACGCCGGCAGCAGCGCCAGGGTCAGGGACCCGAGCCCGGGGCCGACCTCGAGGACCACGTCGTCCTGGGTGACCCCGGAGGCGGCGACGATGCGCCGCACGGTGTTGGTGTCGTGCACGAAGTTCTGGCCCAGCTTCTTGGTCGGACGGACGTCCAACTCTTTGGCCAGGGCGCGGACCTCGACGGGTCCCAGAAGATCGGGCACGAAGCGGGATTCTAGGCTCAGACGAGACCGAGCTTGTACGCGCACTCCCACGGGGTGAGGCCACGCGCGGCCCGCACCTTGTTGGCGATGGCGATCTGCTGCTCACGGGTGGCCAGGTCGGCGCGGGGGGCGTACACGCCGCCGCCGTTGGAGGTCCAGGTCGGGATGTCGAACTGGAGACCGCCGTAGTAGCCGTTGCCGGTGTTGATGTGCCAGTTGCCGCTGGACTCGCACTGGGCGATCTTGTCCCAGACGGCGTCGCCGGGCAGCGGCTTGGTGCCGTTCTTGACGACCTTGGGCTTCATCGGCGTCAGGATCTGCACGCCGATCTGCTGCTTGTCGGTCTGCTTGCCGTTGTGCATGGTGACCCGGTAGGTCACGGTCTGCTTGCCCACCACGCCCGGGTCCATGACCTGGGTGTCGCCCGAGTTCATGGTCGGGTCGTTGATGATCTGGGTGGTCGGCTGGATGTCCTGGTTCTCCTGGACCACCGTGACGCCGTTGCGGCTGACGGAGATCTGCGCGCCGCTGGACAGCTTGGTGTCGGCGGCCGGCGCGACGTTGTCGTCGGCGCCGAGGGAGATGTTCAGGGACTTGAGCAGCTCCTGGATGGTCACCGCGTAGGTGGTGAGCTGCTTGGGGGCGTTGCCGCCGTCGCTGATGGTGACCGTCTTGGCCGTCTTGATGTCGATGGCCATGCCGGACAGCGGGATCTGCTTGGACGGGTCGACCGAGAGCTTGGCGTTGTCGGTCTTGACGCCCATCTCGCGCAGCGCGTCGCCCACGGTCTGGGCCTTGACCCACTGGGTCTGCTGCACGCCATCGACCGAGACGGTCATGGTGCGGCCGCGCTGCAGGACGATCTTGCCGCCGTCGGCGATGGAGGAGTTGGCCGAGGGCATGAGCGAGTCGTGCGACCCGGCAGTCAGGCCCTGGCTGGCCAGCACGTCGCTGACGGTGCCGGAGTAGGTGTGCACGGTCATCTCGTGACCGTCGACGTCGACCGTCACGGCCTTGTCCATGGCCAGCGCGGTGGCGCCGCCACCGGCCAGGCTGACCAGGGTGGCCATCACGGCGGCCTTGATGAACCGGCGCTTCCAGGGGGACTTGGCGTCCAGCTCGGTCTTGACGACCGTCTTGCGCTGCGGCTCCGGGACGAGGTTGGCGTCCTCGAGTCCCTCTTCGAGCTCTTCCCAACACTGGGCCAGGCCCTCGGTGAGCGGGCCGGCGTCGTCGCGGATGATCGGCAAGACCGTGGTCTTGGCGTTCATCAGCTCCAGGAGCTGGTCGAGCTCCATGTTGACGGAGTTGAGGATGTCCTGGGCGTCCGGCCCGAGAACGTCCATCACGTCCTGGGTGGAGACGTAGGCCCCGCCGGGAACGAACTGGCGGGTGGACTCGAGCTCGGCCTCCCAGTCCCAGTCCCAGTCGAGATCGGGCCGCACCGCGGTCCAGGCCGAGGTCTGACGCTCGGCCACGGCCACCCCGGTGTGGGGGGCCCAGAAGCTCTGAGCGTTCTGCGCCTGCGTGGGCGTTTCCTCGGACACGCGCGGTCTACGGTGCCTACCGGTCCCAGTCACGGGGTCGTTACCTCCGAAAAGCCGATGGTCCGCGAAGAGTTCCGCGGCTGTTCTCGCCACTAGCCGACGTCAGCCGCTGGTACGTCCTCGCTTCGCTCGGGTCTCGTGCTCCGACTGCCTTGCTTGGTCCCGTAGTCAACGCCGTCCAGCTGGCTCCCTCGCGGGTGCCGGCTGTCCCCGACGAACGCCGACCTGACTGCGGGCCGGTGGTTGAACCACAACGTCCAGACGCACCGATCACGGGACCGTAACGGAGGTCGGGCGGAGTCGCAAACATTCCCCGGGTTGTTGTGGCTCCAGTCACACCACAGGGTGAAATCTTGGTCGCACACATAGTCATACGCCCAGGCCGAAGACCCGGTTCACCGTTGCGGTGACAATTGTTGCCAACTCACCGACGTGCACTCCGCGTAGATCAGCGAGCTCACGCAGCGTGTACGCGGCGCAGTAGGGCTCGTTCGGACGACCCCGGAACGGGTGGGGCGTCAGGAAAGGCGCGTCGGTCTCCACAAGCAACTGTTGCAGCGGGACAACCATCGCCGCCTCCCGCAACGGTTTCGCGTTGCGGAACGTGACCGTGCCCGAGAACGACAGCACGTAACCGCTGTCCACGCAGCGTCGCGCCATGTCGGCGTCGCCGGAGAAGCTATGGAACACCACGGTGTCCGGCGCGCCTTCTTCGTCCAGAATGCGCAGCACGTCCTCGTGCGCGTCCCGGTCGTGAATCATCAACGGCTTGCCGAGGCGCTTGGAAAGTTCTATGTGCCAACGAAACGCGACCTGTTGGGCGTCGTGCGGGGCGTAGTCCCAGTAGTAGTCCAGACCGGTCTCGCCGATCGCGACCACTCGCGGATGCGCGGCCAGCGACTCCAGTTCGGACTGCTCGGCCGCGCCGAATTCCTTGGTGCGAGTGGGATGTAGCGCCACGGCGGCGAACACGCGGTCGTCCCAGGTGCACGCTTCGACGGCCCAGCGGGCGGCGGCCATGTCGTCGGCCACGGTGATCGCGTAGGCGATGCCGGCCGACTCGGCACGGTCCATGATGGACCGGACATCGGCGGAATCCTTGGCGCCACAGGCTTCCAGATGGGTGTGGGCGTCGACCGCCGACACCGGAAGGCGGTCCGGCATCGGCGGCCGCTCGCCCTTGCGAGGGGTCACTGCTACTTCTCGATCGGAGCCCACTCCGGACCGGTCTCGGCCAGCTCCGGGTCGAGCTTGGCGAACAGCGGCGTCGGCTTGCTCAGCGGCACGCCGACCTCGATCGGCGTGGACTCCCACTTGGCCTTCTCGGCCGCGTAGTCACCGGTCAGCACCGGGTACTCGCGGGCCGGGTCGTCCAGGTCGGTGACCTCGCGCATCTCCGGCTGCGACGCCCAGACGCCGGTGCCGCCCAGCAGTTCGTGGATCTTCTGCGCGGAGTGCGGCAGGAACGGCGTGAGCAGCGTGTTGGCGTCCTTGACCACCTGCAACGCGGTGTGCAGCACCGTGTCCCGGCGGGCCGGGTCGTCCTTGAGCTTCCACGGCTCCTGGTCGGACAGGTACTTGTTGGCCGCCGAGACCACCCGCATCGCCTCGCCGATGCCGGCCCGGAACCGCGAGTGCCGCAGGTGGCCGCCCACGGTGTCGAAAGCGGCCCTGGACAGGGCCTTCAGGTCCTCGTCGGCCTGGGTGGGCGCGGTCGGCGCCGGCACCGCGCCGACGTTCTTGTGCGCCATCGAGACCGAGCGGTTGACCAGGTTGCCCCACTCGTTGGCCAGTTCGAAGTTGATGCGCCGGACGAACTCGTCCCAGGTGAAGTCCACGTCCTGGGTCTCGGGGCCGGCCGCGGAGATGAAGTAGCGCAGCGCGTCCGGGCCGAACTCGGCCAGGAAGTCCCGCACGTAGATGACCCGGCCCCGGGAGGTGGAGAACTTGGAGCCGCTCATGGTGAGGAACTCGCTGGAGGCGATCTCGGTGGGCAGGTTCAGCGTGCCGTACGGCCCGGGCTTGCCGCCCTTGTCGCCGGCCCCGTTGTGGCCCATCAGCAGCGCCGGCCAGATCTGGGCGTGGAAGGTGATGTTGTCCTTGCCCATGAAGTGCACGATCGGCGTCTCGGGGTCGTTCCAGAAACGCTTCCACGCGTCCGGGTCGCCGCTGCGCCGGGCCCATTCCACGCTGGCCGAGAAGTAGCCGATGACCGCGTCGAACCACACGTAGAACCGCTTGAGGCCCTGGTCCCGCCAGCCGTCCAGCGGGATCGGCACGCCCCAGTCCAGGTCGCGGGTGATGGCCCGCGGCCGCATGTCGTCGACCAGGTTCTTGGTGAAGTTGACGACGTTGGGCCGCCAGTCGGTCTTGGACGCCAGCCACTCGCCCAGGGTCCGGGTGAACGCCGGCAGGTCCAGGAACAGGTGCTCGGTCTCGACGAACTTGGGCGTCTCGCCGTTGATCCGCGACTTGGGGTTGATCAGGTCGGCGGCGTCGAGCTGGTTGCCGCAGTTGTCGCACTGGTCGCCGCGGGCGCCGTCGTAGCCGCAGATCGGGCAGGTGCCCTCGATGTAGCGGTCGGGCAGGGTGCGGCCGGTGGACGGGCTGACCGCGCCGGTCGTGGTCTTGGGCAGGATGTAGCCGTTGTCGTTGAGCGCGAGGAAGATCTGCTGCACCACGTGGTAGTGGTTGCGCGTGGTGGTGCGCGTGTAGAGGTCGTAGGTGACGCCGAGGGCGCGCATGTCCTCGGCGACGACGCGGTGGTACTTGTCCGCGGTCTGCTGCGGGGTGAGGCCCTCCTTGTCGGCCTGCACCAGGATCGGCGTGCCGTGCTCGTCGCTGCCGGAGACCATCAGCACGTCGTGGCCCGACATTCGCATGTAGCGGGCGAACAGGTCGGAGGGGACACCGATACCGGAGACATGGCCGATGTGACGGGGGCCGTTGGCGTAAGGCCAGGCCACCGCCGTCAGCACGGAGGCACTCATGCGACAAAGGGTACGGGGGCGGCGCCGCCCACTACCTCTTGGCCGCTACGACGCTGTCGTAGAGGGCCTTCTTGCTGACCCCGGCGGCCGCCGCGACCTCGGCAACCACATCTTTGAGGCGTTGTCCAGCGGCCACCCGCGACTGCACCGCCGGCACCAGATCGGCCACGTCGGTGACGTCCACGGCGATCGGCTCGGCCCCGGCGAACACCACCGTGACCTCGCCGCCGACCCCGTCCGCGGCCCACGCCGCCAGCTCGGCCAGGGTGCCGCGGCGCACCTGCTCGTCGGACTTGGTCAGCTGCCGGCACACCGCGCCGCGGCGGTCGGCCCCCAGCACCTCGACGGCGTCGGCCAGGGTGGCCGCCACCCGATGCGGTGACTCGAAGAACACGCAGGCCCGGGTCTCGGTGGCCAGTGCGGACAGCCACTTGCGGCGCTCGCCCGGCTTGCGCGGCGGGAAGCCGTCGAAGCAGAACCGGTCGACCGGCACGCCGGACAGGGCCAGCGCGGTGACCACCGCCGACGGCCCGGGCAGGCAGGTGACCGGCAGATCCTCGGCCACGCAGGCGGCGACCAGGCGGTAGCCGGGATCGGAGACGCTGGGCATGCCGGCGTCGGTCACCAGCAGCACGGTCTGTCCGGAAGCGACGGCTTTGACCAGTCCGGGCAGCCGGACCGTCTCGACCGCGTCGTAAAAACTGACGACCTTGCCGGCCGGCGCGACACCGAGTCCGGCCGCCAGCGAACGCAGCTTGCGGGTGTCCTCCGCCGCCACCAGATCGGCCGTGGCCAGGGCATCCACCAGTCGCTGGGACGCGTCGCCGATGTTGCCCAGCGGCGTCGCGGCCACCAGCAGCCGGCCCATGCCCGATACGTTATTCACGTCGTTCACCCTACGATCGCCCCCGTGACGACGATCGTGGAGCGGACCGAGCCCGAGCCCGACGGCGTGGTGGATGTCGGCGAACTGCCGCCGGCGACGCAGCCGTCCACCGCCGGGCCGCTGGACCGGCTGGCCGTCTGGCGGCCCACCGACAAGGTGCGCGGCTGGCTCGTCACGCTCAGCGTCACCCTGCTCGGCGGGATCATCCGGTTCTGGGACCTGGGCTGGCCCACCGACCGCGGCACCCCCGTCTTCGACGAGAAGCACTACGTGCCGCAGGCCTGGCAGATGCTGCGCAACGGCGGCTACGAGGACAACCCGGGCTACGAGCTGGTGGTCCACCCGCCGGTCGGCAAGTACCTGATCGCCATCGGCGAGTGGCTGTTCGGCTACGACGGCTGGGGCTGGCGGTTCTCCTCGGCCGTGGCCGGCACCGTCTGCATCTTCCTGGTCGTCCGGATCGGCCGGCGGCTGACCCGCTCCACCATGCTGGGCGCGCTGGCCGGCGTCTTCCTGATCTGCGACGGCGTCAGCCACGTGCAGTCCCGGCTGGGCATGCTCGACATCTTCGGCGCCCTTTTTGTCGTGATCGCTTTCGGCTGCCTGCTGGTCGACCGCGACCAGGTGCGGGGCCGGCTGGCCGTCGCGGTCACCGAGGGCTGGGTCGGCCAGTCGCAGTGGGGGCCGCGCCTGGGCTTCCGGTGGTGGCGCTTCGCCTGCGGCATCTCGCTGGGCCTGGCCTGCGGCGTGAAGTGGAACGGCATCTACTACATCGTCGCCTTCGGTGTGCTGTCGGTGATCTGGGACGCGCTGGCCCGGCGGGCCGCCGGCGTGGAGCGGCCGTGGGCCGGCGCGATCGTGCGCGACCTGCTGCCGGCGCTGTGGGGCATCGCGCTGATCGCCGTGGTGGTGTACTTCGCCTCGTGGTGGGCGTGGTTCGGCAGCGAGACCGGCGTCGATCGGCACGCGGCCGGCAACACGACCCCGGTCTCGACCTGGCTGCCCGACGCCGTGCAGTCTTTCTTCTTCTACGAGGGCAACGTCCTGCACTTCCACGAGACACTGATCACCGGCGCGCCGGGGGTCGGCACGCACCCGTGGGAGTCGAAGCCGTGGACGTGGCCGATGGGCCTGCGGCCGATGCTCTACTACATCGAGCAGTCGCCCAGCCCGCTGGCCGCCGGCTGCGGCGCGTCGGAGTGCGTGAGCGCGCAGATGCTGGTCGGCACGCCGGCGATGTGGTGGCTGGCCTTCCCCATGATCGGCTGGTCGCTGTGGCGGGCCCTGGTCAAGTTCGACTGGCGGCACGCGGCCGTGATGGTCGGCTACATGGCCGGCCTGCTGCCGTGGTTCATCAACATCGACCGGCAGATGTTCTTCTTCTACGTCACGCCGATGGCGCCGTTCCTGGTGCTGGGCCTGGTGTTGGCCTGCGGCGACATCCTCGGCCGGGCCCGCGCCGGGGCGGAGCGCCGCGGCACCGGGCTGCTGGTGGTGGCCATCTACACCGGACTGGTGGTGGCCAACTTCGTCTGGCTGTGGCCGATCCTCAACGGCGACCCGATCAGCGCCGCCCAGTGGCAGGCCGAACTCTGGCTCCCCAGCTGGCGCTGACCTGGTGCGACGAACGCGGCCCTTGACGCTTGGAAGGGGGCTTTCCTTCACTCGGAGTGGAGGAAAGCCCCCTTCCAAGCGTTTAGCGGTCAGGTGGTCAGGGCGGTGGTGAGGGTGGGCTTCCAGGGGTTGTCGCAGCAGGGGCGGTCGATGCGGTTCCCGGCCTCCAGGTCGACGATGACCTGGCGGATGCGGGTGGCGGTGGCCGCGTCGGCCTTGTGCAGGACGGCGGCGATGGCGTCCAGCACGAGTGCGGCCTCACGCAGCGCGGGCGCCGGCACGACGCGGGCGTCCTGAAGGGACGGAAGCGGGGCGGTGACGGGTTCGGTGGCAGCAGTCGACACCCGCCGAGGTTAAGGGCATCCACGCACCGTCACAGCGGAGATCACCCGATCGGGTCGGGGACCCGCTGGCTAGGTTGAGGCGCATGAAGGCGACTGCGCGGTTCCTTGCCGCAGCTGGGGTTCTGGCGCTGCTGGCGACGACGCCACCGGCCGAGGCGGCGGCCCCCATGCTGCTGCCGGACCTGCGCCAGGCGCCGGTCGCCTGCCCGGGCGGCTGGCGCGGCGACCCGAAGGACTGCAAGGCCTGGGACGTCTGCATGGTCGGCGACGCCAACGCGCCCAGCGCGCCGTGCGTGACCTCCGGCGACATCAAGGCAGTGCGCCTGCGGTTCACCACGTCGGAGGAGAACATCGGCGACGGCCCCCTGCTGTTCTACGCGCACCGCACCAGCACGCTGTTCCCGACGATGTCGGTGCGGCAGGCCTTCCAGAACGGCGTGCACGGTCCGATCCCCGACTCGTACCAGACGGCCCAGAAGGCCTCCGGCACCACCGCCTACTACGAGCCGGCGCCGGCCCACGTGCACTGGCACCTGCTGAACTTCGAGCATTTCCAGCTCCGGACCCTCAACGGCAGCGCGGTGGTGTCCGACCGCAAGAACGGTTTCTGTCTGGGCGACCGCTACGACGTGCCGGACAAGGCGTCGCTGGAGCACCGGGTGCACGAGGGCGAGGAGCCCGAGGCCAAGCTGCACGAGTTCCTCATCTACAACATGTGCGGGCACCAGCAGCCCGACGCCACCGACGTCACCGAGGGCATCTCGGTGGGCAGCGGCGACGACTACCGGTACGACGTGGACTTCCAGTGGCTGGACATCACGTCGGTGGCCTCCGGCGTGTACGACGTGGTCAACACGGTGAACCCGGACCGGACGCTGATCGAGAAGAACTACGACAACGACTCGTCCTCGATCGCGGTGTCCATCCAGTGGCCGGGCGGCGCGAAGGCAGCGCCGGCACAGATCACGGCGCCCCCGGAGGTGCGGCTGCTGCGCAGCTGCCCCGGCAGCGGGACCTGTCCACAGTGAACCTGGTGGTGGTTCGCGGACTCCCCTCTGGTCCGCGAACCACCGGTCAGGCGCGAGCGCTGTCACGCCGGTAGCGGAGGGCGACCAGGCCACCCGCCGCCACGATCCAGGCCGCCATGGTGGTCACGCCCTGGGCGCTCGGCGCGTTGCCCGCCAACACGTCATGTCCGAATTCCGCCAACCAGTAACTCGGCAGGGCCTTCGCGACGATTGTCATGGCCGGCGGCAGGCTGCTCAGCGGCAGCCACAGCCCGCCGAGCATGCTCAGCGCCAGCATCAGCACGGTGCTCATGGCCTGCGCGGAGTCACCGGTGGCCAGCAAGCCGATCAGCAGGCCGAGCACCGCGGTCGGCAGCACGCCCAGCCAGCAGAAGACGATCAGCTGCGTCCACGTGCCGGCGCTCAGGTTCACGTGCTCGAGCAGGGCGCCGGCGGCGAACACCAGCAGCATGCCGGGCAGCGCCACCAGCATCGCCGTGACGACCTTGGAGACCAGGTAGCCGGGCCCGCTCAGCGGCGTGAGCCGGAGCTGGCGGTTCCAGCCGACCTGCCGTTCGATGGCGACGCGGGAGCCGGTGCTGACCGAGGCCGCCACCGCGCCGAAGGCGGCCATGCTCACCATGAGGAAGGTGACCGCGTCGGTGTCCTGCTCGCCGTTGACGGCGCTGAGGGCCAGGAACATGGCCAGCGGGAACACGACCGTGAAGATGAAGAACCGCGGCGACCGGACGATCCGGCGCGTCTCGAACGTCAACAGCGCGCCCATCAGGCGGCCTCCTGCCTGGTCAGAGTGACA
Source organism: Kutzneria sp. NPDC052558 (assembly GCF_044547355.1). Classification (NCBI taxonomy): domain Bacteria; kingdom Bacillati; phylum Actinomycetota; class Actinomycetes; order Pseudonocardiales; family Pseudonocardiaceae; genus Kutzneria; species Kutzneria sp. NPDC052558. The sequence goes on along the minus strand of NZ_JBIUAG010000024.1, from coordinate 66,462 downwards.
AAAGCGGCTTCGAGGCCGGCGCCGCGGACCTCGATGTCGCGGACTTGGTGGTGCCGGCCGAGCAGCTCGCGCAGCGCCGTGTCGGAGTCCGCGCAGGCCAGTTCAACGGCATCGCCACGGACCAGGACCTCGGTGACGCCCGGCAGCGCCTTGAGCACGGCCTCGTCGACACCCGGAATCTTCGCCGTGATCACGCGGCCGGCGGCGAGCGAACGCACCTGGCTCACCGAGCCGTCGGCGACGACCCGACCGGACCGCAGCAGCACGACGTGGTCGGCGTAGTCCTCGGCCTCGGCCAGGTAGTGGGTCGCGAACACCACCGTGCGGCCGGTGTCGGTGTACGAGCGCATCGCCGCCCAGAACTCGCGGCGGGCGGCCACATCCATGGCGACCGTCGGCTCGTCCAGCACCAGCAGGTCCGGGTCGCTGACCAGCGCCGCCGCGAACCGCACGCGCTGCTTCTCGCCGCCCGAGAGCGCGCCGACCTTGCGGCCGGCCAGCTCCGCCACCCCGGCCCGTCGCAGGGTTTCCTTGAGCGGCAACGGTTTCGGGTACATCGCCCGGAACAGCGCCACCGTCTCGGCCACCGTCGCGTCGTCCAGCAGGCCGCCGGACTGGAGCATCGCGCCCACCAGCCCCGACGCCACCGCCTGCCGAGGCGGCCGGCCGAACACCGAGGCGGCGCCCCGGGTCGGCTCGGCCAGGCCCAGCAGCATGTCGATGGTCGTGGACTTGCCCGCGCCGTTGGGCCCGAGCAGGGCCACCACCTCGCCCGGCGCGATGGTGATGTCGACCCCGTCCACCGCGTGCACGTCGCCGAAGTGCTTGACCAGTCCGCGAAGGCTCACCGCGGCGCCCCGGCTGACGGTGTCTGTGCTGTCCATGTCCTCAAGCCTGCGGCGTCGGCCGGTCCGGGCCCTGGCAGTTCTGTCAGGGCCCGGCCATGACAACTGTCACGGCGGCCGGCCGTCCTCCAGCAACCGCCGGGCCCGGCTGACGGCCGTGGCCGCCGCACCGTGCAGGACACCCGGATCGATGCCCGGCGGGGTCTCGATGACGTGTAATCGCGGCGCGTCGGTGGCTGGTGGCGGCAGCTCCGGCAGTGGTGGCGTCGGGTAGGAAAATGCTTCCGCGGCAAGGGTGATCGACTCCGAGGCCACGGCGTCGGCCGGTGCGGCGTGGTGGCCGGCGACCTCGGCGGTGAGGGCGTCCAGCGATCGCCCGCGCAGCAGGAGCAGCAGCGACGGATCCACGTCGATCAGCCAGGCGGCCTGGTAACACAGGGCGGCGGCGTGCTGGCAGGGATTTCCCCAGTCCTCGCAGGAACAGTGGGCGTCCAGGTCGCCGACGGTGGGCAGCAGCTCGGACAGGGCATGCGGCAGGGCGCCGTCGAGCAGGGCGGCCAGGTGTCCCGACTGGACGGACGCCTCCGCCACCAGGGTGGCCCATCCGTTGTCCGACAGGGGTTCCACGGTCACCGCGGTCTGCCGGTTGCCGTCCACCGTGCCTGCCACCCGTCCCGGGCTGACGGTGATCGGCCCGATCCGGCCCTCGGTCGCGATGCGCCGCCCACGCCGGGTCAGGCCCGCGTCGACGGCCGTGTCCTCCATGGCCCGCAACCAGTCCGTGCCCCACCAGCTGTGGTGGCGACGGCGGCTGCCGGCGGGGAAGGCGGGAAAGCCTCGGGCCTCGGTCATCGCAGGGCCACCAGCTCGGTCAGTTCGGCGTCGGTCAGCTCGGTCAGGGCGGCCTCGCCGCCGGTGAGCACGGCGTCGGCCAGGGCGCGTTTGGCCGAGAGCATGGCGGCGACGCGGTCCTCGATGGTGCCCTCGGTCATGATGCGGTGCACCTGCACGGGGCGGGTCTGGCCGATGCGGTAGGCGCGGTCGGTGGCCTGGTCCTCGACCGCGGGATTCCACCAGCGGTCGTAATGCACGACATGGTCGGCGCGGGTGAGGTTGAGGCCGGTGCCGCCGGCCTTGAGCGAGATGAGGAAGATCGGCACCTCGCCGTCCTGGAAGCGGCGGACCATGTCCTCGCGCCGGGCCACCGGGGTGCCGCCGTGCAGGAACTGGCTGGGCAGGCCGCGGTCGGCCAGGTGCCGGGACAGCAGCTGGGCCATGGCCACGTACTGGGTGAACACCAGCACGGCGTGGTCCTCGGCGACGATGGTGTCGAGCAGCTCGTCGAGCAGGGCGAGCTTGCCGGAGCGGGCGGTGAGGCGGGCGTCGGCCTGCTTGAGGTACTGGGCGGGATGGTTGCAGATCTGCTTGAGCGAGGTGAGCAGCTTGAGGATCAGGCCCCGGCGGGCGATGCCGTCGCTCTCGGCGATCTTGGCCATGACCTCCCGCACGACCGCCTCGTAGAGCCCGGCCTGCTCGCGGGTGAGCGGCACGAGCTGGTCGGTCTCGGTCTTGGCCGGCAGCTCGGGGGCGATGCCGGGGTCGGATTTGGCCCGCCGCAACAGGAACGGCCGCAGCAGGCGGGCGAACCGGCGGGCGGTCTCCTCGTCCTTGTCGGCCTCGATGGGCTTGGCCCACCGCCGCCGGAACGAGCCCAGCGAGCCGAGCAGGCCCGGGGCGGCCCAGTCCAGGATCGCCCACAGCTCGGACAGGGTGTTCTCCACCGGCGTGCCGGTCAGCGCGATCCGGACGCCGGATCCTATGGTGCGCAACGCTTTCGCGGTGGCCGAGCGGGCGTTCTTGACGTGCTGGGCCTCGTCGGCGACGACCAGGTCCCACGGCACGGCCGCGAGCCCGGCGGCGTCCACGCGCATGGTGCCGTAGGTGGTGAGCACGAAGCCCTCGACGCCGGAGAGGTCGCGGGCCGAGCCGTGGAAGCGCCGGACCGGGACGCCGGGCGCGAAGCGGTGGATCTCCCGTTCCCAGTTGCCCAGCAGGGAGGCCGGGCAGACCACGAGGGTGGGCCCGGCCGCGCGGTGCAGGTGCAAGGCGATCACGGTGATCGTCTTGCCCAGGCCCATGTCGTCGGCCAGGCAGCAGCCCAGGCCGAGCTCGGTCATGCGGGCCAGCCAGCGCAGGCCCCGCAGCTGGTAGTCGCGCAGCGTCGCGGCCAGCGCCGCCGGCTGTTCGAGCCGCTCGCCGCCGCCCTCGGCGTCGGCGATCCGGTCCCGCAGCGCGGCCAGCCAACCGTTGGGCACGACCTCGAACTGCTCGCCGTCGACCTCGGCCGTGCCGGTGAGCGCGAGTCCGAGCGCCGCCAACGGGTTCAGCGGCTCCAGCTCGCGCTGCCGGACCCGCCGGGCCAGGTCGGCGTCGACCAGCTGCCACTGCTCCCGCAGCCGCACGATGGGCCGGTGGGCCTGGGTGAGCTGCTCCAGCTCGTCCCGGGTGAGCGGGTCGTCGCCGACGGCGATCTGCCAGTCGAAGCGCAGCGCCTGCTCGCCGCCGAGGAAGCCGGGCAGGTCCCGGGGCGGCGTGCCGCCGCCGACGACCACCCGGCTGACCAGCTGCCGGGCCAGTTCCTTGGGCCAGTGCACGGGCACGCCCTTGGCGGTGAGCCGGTCGGCCGCGCCGCCGAGCAGTTGCCGGACCTCGTCGTCGGTCAGCGCGATCTCGTCGGGAACTTCCTTGTGCAGCAAGGAGTCCAGCGTCGGCCAGACCCGGGCCGCCCGGCGCAGGACGACCACCGCCTGGGCCTGGGCGCGGGCCCGGCCGGCGCCGGACCACACCTCGGCGGCGTCGCTGACCACGCCGGGGTCGGCGACGCTGTGCAGCTGCACGACGGCCCGAAACCGGCCGTCGAACTCGATGCGCAGCGACACGCTGACGCCGTCGGCCCAGGCCCGCAGCTCCGGCACGGGCTTCGGGGCGGCGGCCAGGAACGCGGCCTCGCTGCCGCCGCGGGGCAGGCCGTCGGCGACCGCGTCGAGGAAGCCCTCGACCAGCTGCCGGGCGTCCGGCAGCTCCAACGGCAGCCGACCGGGCACCGGCACCGCCCGGGCCTCGGCCGGTATCGCCGCCGCCAGCTCACCGACGCGGCCGTGGTCGGCGGGGTCGAGCGGGCCGACGCGCCACGCGTCGTAGTCACCGGGCGAGACCGTGGGCAGCAGGCGGCCGCGGGCGATGAGTTGGAGGGCGACGACCGTGGCCGCGCCCCAGAACGCCGTGGCCGGGTGGGCTCGGCGGTCCCGGCGGGCCCGGCTGAGCAGCGGCACCGCATCGGCGACCGGCAGCCGCACGGCCGGCACCGTGCGCACCCGCACCTCGCGGCCCTGGGCTTCGACGATGTCCAGGGCGCCGAGCTCCCCCATCCCCGTGGGGAGCTCGGCGCCCCAGAACGCCATTCTGCCCAATCGCGGGGGATCCGCGGGCTCGAACACGACCGGACAGCGCGCGAGTTCGTCCACTATCGGCTCAACCTCCGGAATGCGCGAACCGAGAGCGGGAAGAACACCGCCACCAGGAGCAACGGCCAGGCCACCGCGACGCCGACCCACCCGCCGGCCGGCCCCGGGTTGCCGAACAGCTCCCGGACAGCCGAGGCCGTGGCCGACAGCGGGTTCCAGGTGGCGATCGCGCCCAGCCAGTCCGGCATGGTGTCCGGCGCGACGAAGATGTTGGACAGGAAGCTCACCGGCCAGATCACCACCTGCACCAGCGTGACCGTGCCCGGGTCGGCCAGCACCAGGCCCAGCCAGATGCCGATCCACAGGAACGCGAACCGGAGCAGGAGCAGCAGGCCGAACGCCGCCAGCGTGGCCACCGGGCCGCCGTGCGGCCGCCACCCCACCGCCAGCCCGCAGGCCGCCATCACGGCCAGCACCAGCACCGAGTTCAGCATGTCCGCCCCGCACCGCCCGACCACCACCGCCGACGGGGCCATCGGCATCGACCGGAACCGGTCGGTCACGCCCCGGGAGGCGTCGGTGGTGACCGCGAGCAGCGTGCCCTCCAGGCCGAAGCCCATGGTCATCACGAACATGCCCGGCAGCAGGTACTCCCGGTAGTCCCCGCCGCCCGGCGCCGCGATGGCCCCGCCGAGCAGGAAGCCGAACATCAGCACCAGCAGGATGGGGAACAGCACGCTCACCGCCACCGGCGCCGGCTGGCGAACCCAGTGCGCGAGGTCGCGCCGGGTCATCGTCCAGCCGTCCACGACGGCCCATCGGAGGCTGCTCACGCGGGACACCTTTCCATCGGCGACGACCGGACCGCTCATGAAGCACCGGTCAGAGTCAGAAAGACTTCGTCCAGAGTGGGGCGGCGTAAGGCGATGTCCTCCACTCCCACCCCGGCGGCGTCGAGGACGCGGACGGTGTCGGTCAGGGCGGCGACGCGGTCGCGGACCGGGGCGCTGAGGCGGCGGCGGTCGGGATCCTGGTCGGGCGGGGAGCCGGAGACCTTGTGCAGGAGCTCGGCGGCGACGGGCAGGTCGGCGAGCGTGTGGACGACGAGCTCCAGCCGGTCGGCGCCGATGCGGGTCTTGAGCTCGGCCGGGCTGCCGCCGGCGACGACCCGGCCGGCGTCGATGACCGCGATCTGGTCGGCCAGCTGATCGGCCTCGTCCAGGTGCTGGGTGGTGAGCAGCACGGTCGCGCCGTCGGCGACCAGCGACCGCACGGCGTCCCAGACCTCGTTGCGGCCCCGGGGATCGAGCCCGGTGGTCGGCTCGTCCAGGAACAGCACCCGGGGCGCGAGGATCATCCCGGCGGCCAGGTCGAGGCGGCGGCGCATGCCACCGGAGTAGAGCCGCACCGCCTTCGAGCCGCTGTCGGCCAGGCCGAACCGGTCCAGCAGCTCCACGGCTCGGGCCCGGGCCGCGGCGGCGCTGAGGTGGTGGAGCCGGCCGAACATCTCCAGGTTCTGCCGGCCGCTGAGCACCTCGTCCACGGCGGCTTGCTGGCCGACGAGCCCGATACGCCGGCGCACCTCGACCGGCCGGCGGCCGACGTCGAAGCCGGCGACCTCGGCGCGACCGCCGTCGGCTCGCAGCAACGTGCTCAGGATGCGCACACAGGTGGTCTTGCCGGCCCCGTTGGGTCCGAGCAGCCCGCACACCGTGCCGGGCCGAACCCCCAGGTCGAAGCCGTCCAACGCGATCTTGTCCCGGTACCGCTTGCGCAGCCCGTCGACGTGAACCGACATGTGTTCCCCCACTGCCGAGTGCTCAAACTTGAATACCCGCGACTGCCAGTGTGCACCCACATGGGGCCGGTATGCAAATTTGAGTAGGGTCAGCCGGGATGCGGCCAGCTGCCGGGCTTGCCGACGGTGCCCGGCTCGCCGGCCATGACGTACTGGCCCGCGTTCAACCGCTCGATCAATCCCCTGGTCCAGGCGATGTCCTCGACCGCGTTGGCCACCCGCAGCCGGTAGAGCTCGCGCACGTGCGGCGGCTCCCGCCAGCCGGCCAGCTGGGCGTCGGCCGCCTTGCGGATGGTCTCCACGGCCGACAGCCGGATCTCCAGCAGGGACACGGCCTGGCTGCGGGTCATGGCCGGCAGCATGGCCAGGCCCGCGGCCAGCATGTCCGGCCGAGGCTCGGGCTTGCGCATGGAGTCGGCCAGCAGCCGCTGGAACTCGGCCTCGCCCCGTTCGGTGAGCTCGTAGTCGGTGCGCCCCGGCACGGTCCAGTCCTCACGCAGGAAGCCGGCCTTCACGCCCTGCTTCAACGCGTGATAGATCGAGCCCCACTTGACGTTGGCCCACGTGTCCGCGCCCCACGACATGAGGTCGCTGCCGATCAGGTAGCCGTGCGCGCGGCCATAGCCCCGCACCACCCCCAACACCAACAACCGCGTCGCCGACATGGGTGAAGCCTAAAGTGGACCGGAGATCACCATCATGCGCCGGGTACCCGTCCGACTAAGGGGCCTTACCCCCAGCCCGGCCGGAAATCGGGTCGCGCACGGGCCCGGACGACGTTGCTGCCCAATGCCCCCGAGGCCGCCTCAGGCCGAACCTCATACCTGTCGAGATGGGGAGGTTCGCCATGTGGTCCAACAACGACTCCGACTACCGATTCGTCCTGGAACGGCAGAAGGCGATGCGGGAGGCGGCCGAGCAGGCGCGGATGGCTCGCCGGGCGCAGCGGCGGCGCTGGTGGAAGCGGTCCACCATGCCTCAGAGCCGGTGACGGTGTGCGACCATGCGGTGTGCCGCGTTTGGGTTCCGGGATACCGCTGGTCGCGCGCCGGGCTGAGCTGGCGGCGCTGGAATCGTCCTTAGCCGCCGCGGCGGAAGGCCGGGCCTCGGCGATGCTGCTGGCCGGAGACGCGGGCGTGGGCAAGTCCCGGCTGCTGGCCGAGCTGACCGCCCGCGCCCGAGAGGCCGGGGTCAAGGTGCTGACCGGGCGGTGCCTGGACGTCGAGGGCGCCGGCCTGCCGTATCTGCCGTTCGTGGAGGCGCTGGGCCGGTTGCCCGAGTCCGGCGCCTCCCGGCTCGACGACGCCCTGGACCAGCTGCGGCTGTTCGAGGCCGTGCACACGGAGCTGGCGGAGCTGGCCGCCGCCAGCCCCGTGCTGCTGACGCTCGAGGATCTGCACTGGGCCGACGCGGCGACCCGCGATCTGTTGCTGTTCCTGGTGTCCCGGCTGAACCGGCAGCGGCTGCTCGTGGTCGTCACCTACCGGCTGGACGACCTGCACCGGCGGCATCCGCTGCGGCCGCTGCTGACCGAGCTCGGCCGCTTGTCCACTGTGGACAAGCTTGACCTGCCGCCGTTCGGCCGGGCCGACGCGATGGCCTTCGTGTCGGCCCTGTCCGACGGCACGCTGCCGGAGGCGACGCTGCGCGGGATCGCCGAACGGTCCGAGGGCAACGCCTTCTTCTGCGAGGAGCTCATCGCCGCCTACGGCGACGGAGTCCCGGCCGGGCTGACCGATCTGCTGTTGGCACGGGTGGAACGGTTGAGCCGCAACGCCCGCGTGGTCGTGCGGGCCGCCTCGGGCGCCGGAGCCATCGCCGACTACGAGGCCTTGCTGGCGGTGACCGAACTCGGCCTCGACGATCTCGACGAGGCGCTGCGGGAATCCGTGCAGCACAACGTGTTGGTGACCACGGACGACGGCTACTCCTTCCGGCACGCCCTGCTGCGCGAGGCCGTGTACGGGGATCTCCTTCCCGGCCAACGGGTTCGCCTGCACGCCAGCTACGCACGCCTGGTCACCACGCCGGCGTCGCTGGCGTACCACGCCATGCAGAGCCATGATCTGCCGGCAGCGTTCGCCGCCTCGGTGAAGGCGGCCGAACAGGCGGCCGTGCTGCTCGCCCCGGCCGAGGCCCTGCACCACGTCGAGCAGGCACTGCAACTGTTCGGCGCGGTCCCGAACCCCGCCGTCACCGAGTACTTCCTGCACCGCCTGGCCTCCCGAATGGCTTTCGCTGCCGGCGACGGCGACCGAGCGGTCGCCTACGCGCGCTCAGCAATCCCGCTGGCCGACGACCCGGAGACGGGCGCAGAGGCCCGACACCAGCTCGTGGTAACTTTGATTCCGACGGAATCGGCGTCAGCAGAGGTCGCGGCCGCGGTCGGCGAGGCTTGGGAGCTGGTCCGGAAACAACCGCCGAGCGTGGTGCAAGCTCGGATTCTCGCGCTGCGAGCCAGGGAATGGATCTGGTACGGCGGTGCCGGCCTCGATCTCGACGAGTTGGAGCCGCTGGCCCGGCAGGCCCGCGAGATCGCCATTCAGGTCGGCGCCGAGGACGTAGCGGTCGATGTGTTGGTCACGCTGGCCGTGTATGCCGAGTGGCGTGACCGGCTCGAGGAGGCCGCGGACCTGGGCCAGGCCGCCGCGAACCAGGCGGCCGCCATCGGCGCCTACGACGTCGAGCTGCGCGCGCTGAGCAACCTGTCGGTCAACCTGTTCTCCCGTCGGCAGTACCGGGAGGCGCTGGCGGTAGCCAACGAGGTGGTCGACCGGGCCACCACTGTGGGGCTGACCTGGTCCGAACTCCCAGTGGAGGCTCGGAGCAGCGGCATGATGCTGGAGTTCTACCTCGGCGAGCGGGCCGCCGGCGAGCCTATCCGCGACTATTCGTCGGCACCGCGATGGGCCGCCATGCGCATCGAGGCGGCTAACCTGGAGTTGTTGGCCATCGCTGGTCAGTTCGATGAACTCGACGAGACTGTCGCACGGGTCATGGCCCATCCCAAGGACGCACGCACCCTCGAACGCGTCCGATATGCGGTGGCCGAGGCCGCCCTGTGGCGGGGCCGGCCTCGCGACGCCATCAACGAGACCCGCCAGGTTGTCGACACGCTCACGGAACTACCTCGGTATGTGGTGGCCGGTGTCCGGCGGGCCGGGGCAACCGCCCTCACAGCGCTGGCCGACATCGCCGAGCAGGCGTGGCGCCGACGCGACGAGACCACGGCGCGGGACGCCGTCGCGGAGGGCGAACGCCTCTACGAAGTGGTGATGGCACACGACCGATATTCTCTGGACGGCCAGTGGCGTATGGAGAGCCGCAACCCGGAAGCGCAGTACTTTCAGGCGCGAATGGATGCGGAGCTCAGCCGGTTGCGCGGCGAGGCCGACGTGGATATCTGGCGGGCGGCCGTCGCCGCCGGTGACGGGATGTCCTACTTGCAGGCAATTGCCCAGTGGCGGCTGGCCGACGCCTTGCTGGCCGGCGGTTGGCGGGATGAGGCCACTGCGGAGTTTCGCGCCGCACATGATGTCGCCGTCCACATTGGAGCGGCGCCACTGCGGGAAGCCGTCGAGGCGTCGGCCCGGCGGGGGCGCATCGCCATCACCGATGCGGAACCGGACAGTGAGGACCTTTTGACGCCGCGGGAGCAGTCGGTGCTGGAGCTGGTGGCGACCGGGCTGACGAACCGCCAGATCGGCGAGCGGCTGTTCATCAGTGAGAAGACGGCCAGCGTGCACCTGTCACGGGTGATGGCCAAACTGGGGGCGGGCAGCCGCACCGAGGCCGTGTCGCTGGCCTACGACCGGGGACTGCTGGCATAAACCGCGCCGATGGGTGGTTGAGAGCTCACATATACCCGACGAGGAGGCTCGCAGCCATGTCCAAGGCGGTCAGGTACAACGAGTTCGGCGGCATCGACGTGCTTGAGGTGGTTGAGGTGGACCGGCCGGTCCCCGGCCCCGGCGAGGCGTTGGTGCAGGTGAAGGCGGCCGGGGTGAACCCCGGCGAGGCGGCGATCCGCACGGGTGCGTTCGCGCAGGTGTGGCCGTCGACGTTCCCGTCCGGGCAGGGCAGCGACCTCGCCGGCGTTGTCACCGAACTGGGTGATGGCGTGACCGAGGTGTCGGTCGGCGACGAGGTCATCGGCTGGACGGACGACCGGGCCAGCCAAGCCGAGTACGTAGTGGTGCCGGTGACGCACCTCACGCCGAAGCCGGCCGAGGTGACGTGGGAGCAGGCTGGCGCGCTGTTCGTGGCCGGAGCCACCGCCTACGCGGCGGTGCGAGCGGTCGCACTGTCCACTGGGGACACCGTTGTGGTGTCCGGCGCGGCCGGCGGCGTCGGCTCCCTGGTGGTGCAGCTCGCGGTGGCGGCCGGGGCCAAGGTGATCGGCATCGCTGGACCGTCCAACAGCGACTGGTTGAGCGCTCACGGCGTGACCCCGGTCGAATACGGGGAGGGCCTGGCCGCCCGGGTGCGGGAAGCCGCCGGCGGCAAGGTCGACGCGTTCATCGACACCTTCGGCGCCGACTATGTGGAACTGGCGCTGGAACTGGGCGTTGCCCCCGAACGTGTCAACACGATCATCAACTTCGCCGCCGTGGAGAAGTACGGCATCAAGGCCGAGGGCAATGCCCAGGGCGCCAGCGCGGCCGTGCTGGCCGAGCTCGCGGCCAAGATCGCGGCGGGTGAACTGGAACTCGTCGTTGCCCGAAAGTACCCGCTGTCCCAGGTGCGCGAGGCCTATCGGGACCTGGAGCAGCGGCACACCCGCGGCAAGATCGTGCTGATTCCCTGAGGTCGAGCGGCGGCGAACGGGTCGCGCCACAATTCGTTGAACCGTTCGCCGCGCCTCTCCGTGTAGATCGCGAACGGCTTCCGGAGGAACCGGAACCCCGTAATCACACTGGAGAGAATCCCCATGTCGCGCAAGCATGTTGTGTCCCTTGCTGCCCTCGTCGCCGCCGGCGCCGCCATGCTGGCCGCCTGCGGGACCCAGGAGGCCGCGCAGCCCCAGACCCCGCCGGCCGCTGCCAACGCCGCCGACTCGACGCCGCTGAACCTGTTGCAGGGCACCGCGAAGTCCAACAACGCCCCGAGCAACGCCGGCGACCTGGCACCCGCCGGCGCGCCCGCTCCCGTGGCACAGCAATGGGTGCAGCTGGCCGCCGGCAAGGCCGGCAGCCTCAATCCCGTGATCACCAACGGCGCGCACAAGGTGCTGTACGTCTTCGACAAGGACGGGCCCAACACCTCCAACTGCACCGACCAGTGCAAGGTCACCTGGCCGCCGGTGGAAATCGCCAAGGGCGGCAAGGTGTTCATCGCCGGCATCGACAAGAAGGCCGTCGGCTTCATCAAGCGCCCCGACGACGGGAACCTCCAGATCACCCTCAACGGGCACCCGCTCTACACGTTCAGCAAGGACGTGAAGCCCTTCGACACCAACGGCGAGGGCGTGCAGAACATCTGGTGGGCTTCCCAGCCCGACGGCTCCCGCAACTTCGGCGGCAAGACCCCGCCCGGCTCCACACCGCCCGCGACCAGCGCCACCCCGGCCACCGGCAGCCCCACCGCCGCGCTGACCGCCAAGAGCGCGATTCTCTTCGACGACGCCAACTTCTCCGACAACGGCGCCTCCCAGGGCGTCGCCGGCACCGGCTGCCAGGCCGTGCCGCGACCGGGCGTGACCTCCTCCATCACCACCGACGGCACCCTCAAGCTGTGGACCGGCCCCAACTGCACCGGCAAGTCCGTTGTGATCAACGGTGACGTCGCCGACCTGGCGGCCATCGGCTTCGACAACAACATCCAGTCCCTGCGCTTCGGCGACGGCGGCTCGACGACGACGACGACCACCAACCCGGGCGCCACGACCCTCACCGCCACCAGCGCCATTCTCGACAGCGGCAAGAACCTCTCCGAGCCCGACGGCTCCCAGGGCGTCTCCGGCCACGGCTGCGTCAACGTCGCCCACCCCGACCAGGTCTCCTCGATCCAGGCCGACGGCACCTACAAGCTGTGGACCGGCAAGGACTGCACCGGCAAGTCGATGATCGTCACCGGCAACCAGAACGACCTGAGCGCCATCGGCTTCGACAAGATGGTCGCCTCCATCCGCTTCGCGGACTGACCCGCCGGCACACGGGAAGGGGATCGGCTCCGGCCGGTCCCCTTCTTTCGTGTGTGCGCCGCGCGGATGCCGGGGCGTGGGGTTTGCGGTGAGAGGTGGGGTGGGGCGGTGGGCGCAAGAATCACAACCGCACCCGCCATCCAGAACACCCCAAACAAAGGGCCGCCACCCACAAGGTGGCGGCCCCGCGACAAACACAGTTACAGGTTGACGGTGACCAACCGAGCCCCGGACGGATTCTCCAAGCGAACGCTGGCGATATCGCCCGGCTGCATCAGCGTGCTGACGTCCACGGTGGACCGATCCGCGCTCACCCGCCAGCCGGCGGCGACGGTCTCACGGCCGTCGCGACCGACGAGGACGAGTTCGCACTGGGCCCCGACGGGAACCCCGCTGACAGCGGCGGAGAGGTGCGACCAGCCGGAGGTGTCGGCGAAGGACACGGCGAGGGCGGCCCCGGTGCCGGGGTCGGTGGCGCTGGCCCGGACGGGCCCGAGGGAATCACCGGATCGTCCGACGACCACGCCGGTGGTCACGGCGACGGCCAGCACGACCGCGGCGGCGGAGCCCAGTACGGCGGCCCGGCGACGGCGTCGGGCGGCGGCCTCGGCGCGGATCTGGCGCAGGGCCCGTTGCAGGACAAGGTCTCCGTCGGGCGGGGGCTCGTTGAGCACCGTGTCGACGATGCGCTGGAACTCCGCGAACTCGGCGACCTCGGCACTGCACCGGGCGCAGGTCCGCAGGTGCCGTTCCAGCAGCCGCGACCGCTCCTCGTCCAGCGTGCCGGCGAGGTAGCGCTCCACATCAGGGTTGTTCATGACACCGACCGTTCCAATCCCGCTTCGACCCCAGGGAGAAACGCGCGCAAGGCGCGAAGTGCGTGGTAGGACCGGGACTTCACGGTCCCCAGCGGAATGCCCAGGGCCTGGGCGGCCTCGCTGGCCGTGGCGCCGAGCAGGTAGATCTGCTCGAGGACGTCCCGGTGCTCGGCGGAGAGCTTGCCCAGCGCGGCGCCGACGACCATGGAGTTGACGACGCCTTCGGCGTGGTCACGGGCCACGGCGACGTCGACGGGCGGCTCGGCGACCTCCTGCGGCCGCGAGGCCCGGGCGCGAACCTTGTCGGTGACGAGGTTGCGCACGACCGTCAGCAGCCAGCCACGGACCGAGCCCCGGCCGTTGACCAGGCTGTCGGGATGCTGCCAGGCCCGCACCAGCGCCTCCTGCACGACGTCCTCCGCCGCGGCGCGGTCCCCGGTCAGCCGATACGCGTACGCCAGCATGGCGCCGCCGTGCTCGCGGTACAGCGAGCGCAGCAGCGCCTCGTCGGCGACTTCCTGGCGGGCGCGCCTGCTCAGCCCTGCCATCAGCTACCCCTTCCGTGTTCACCCCCGTGCACCGACCGGAAATCCCGATCGGGCTCATCGAGCAACACGGCCACACCGCGCGGCCGGCCGACCGCGGGGCAGTTCTGTCCACCGAGCGCTGCCCGTTCGGACACCGTCCACTGTGGAGGCGGCCGGGACCGCGCGACGCCCTGCACACCGCGCGGGCCCGACCTTGAGTGACACACGAGCGGATCGGCGGACCGGTTCAAAACAAATTCGCACTGAACCCGGGCATCCGTCCGGCCGTGTCTGCGGCGAACCCAGAGGAGTTGAGAGCCATGCGCCTGCCCAAGCTGATCCTGTCCGCGTCCTTCCTGGTCACCGCCATGATCACGGTGTCGGCCTGTGGTGTGCAGGGCACGCCCCAGGCCCAGCAGCCGGTCCCGGCCGCGCAGCAGGTGGTGGAGTTGCCGAGCCCGACGCCGGTGCCGCCGCCGACGGTGGCCAAGGTCCAGAAGCGGGTCGACATCTACAGCGGCCCGTCCGACCAGCCGGTGGTGCAGGCGGCCGACACCGCGCCCGGCAGCCACGACCTGGAGCTGAAGGCCACCACCTCCGAGCTGATCGGCACGTTCCTCACCGACGGCAACGGCATGACGCTGTACCGCTTCGACAACGACAGCAACAAGCCGCCGAAGTCGAGCTGCAACGGCGACTGCGCGAAGACCTGGCCGCCGCTGCTGATCGCCTCCCCCGGCAAGATCTACCCGACCGGCGTCGACCCGCAGCTGCTCGGCTACGTGGAGCGCGCGGACGGCACCTGCCAGGTGACGGTCAACGGCTGGCCGGTCTACTACTTCTCCGGCGACAAGGCCCCGGGCGACATCAACGGCCAGGGCGTGAAGGGCACCTGGTTCGCCGTCAGCCCCACGGGTGGCAAGACTCCGCCGCTGCCCGGCAAGTGATCAGCAGTGCCGGCCGGAGTTCACGCAGTCCACGACGGTGGCCATCAGCGAATCGGGCATCACGTCGACGAACATCGCGTGGTCGGTGAGGGAGCTGTAGTGCTCCTCCGGGAAGGCGTCGATCGCGTAGTGGGTGCCGGGCGGCAGCGTGTACGACACCTCGATGTGCAGCTGTGGCACCGGAAGCGTGCCGAGCGGGCAGCCGCCGCCGGCCACCGGGAACACCAGGTGGCCGCGGTGGTCGGGGCTGTCGGTGGTGGTGCCGTTCCAGCAGTTGGGGAAGTCGAACACGCGGATGGTCTGCTGCCCGGCCCCGCACTCCGGGTAGTCGGTGGTGACCTTGTCCCGCGCCCCCGAACAGGTCCACTGCACGTGTTGCGTGTTGGCGCCGTGCTCGGTCACGGCGTGCGGGTTTCCGGTGGTGGCGCGGAGAAACTCCGGCATCGCGATGACGTTGCTGACCGGGCTGCCCCGGTACTCGACACGCACGGAGGTCGGCACGGCGATGGTGCTGTGATCCATGGTCATGCCGTCCATCGGCGTCATCGCGGACGGCATCAGCAGCACCGGCCAGTAGTACGTGGACTTGTCGCCGAACTGGCACGTGGTCCGCGCGGCGGCCAGGCTCGCGTCGGTGGACAGCGCGTTGGTCGACATGTTGCCGACGTAGTCGTGCACGTGGTGCGCGCCGCCGACGATGCCGGGCTGCGCGACCAGGTTGTCGGAGTTGTACATCCGCTCCTGGTTGCGCCCGCAGTCGACGTGCCAGCTGCCGCTCGACCCGGTCGAGGTGAGCGCGGCCGGCGTGGGCGCCGGGCCCGCGTCGGCGATGTCGATGTAGGTCGCGCCGACGGGCGCGGTCAGCCACCGGTAGGTGAACACGCCGCCGGCGACCAGGGCCAGGCACAGCACGGGCAGCACCACCCGCCAGAGCCACTTCACCCCGGCAGCATCACAAACGTTCTCGGCGAGGACAAATCCGGTCCGCGAACGGGCAGGCGCACAGGGCTGTTCGGCCGCACTACGCGTTGGCGGCGAGGAACTCACGCAGCGGCGGGTTCACCGCGTCGGGGTCGGTCAGGCTCAGGAAGTGGGCGCCGCCGTCGACCAGCACGAGCGGCTCGGCCTTGGGCACCGCCTCGACGATCTCCGTGGCCCGCTCGACCGGGTAGGCGGCGTCGGCGCTGCCGTGCAGCACCAGCGTCGGGCACGAGATCTCACCCAGTCGGTCGAGGACACCGTCCCGACCCACGAGCGCCTCCATCAGCAGGGTCACCCGGTCGGCCGGCATCGCCCGCAGCTTGATCTTCCACGCCGACGAGTCCATCGTGCCGGTGCAGATGGTGGCGACCATGTCCACCAGCTGGTCGGTCGGCCCCTGCGTGGCCCACAGCGCGCCCAGCCCGCGGTACGCCTCGGCGATCTGCGGATCCTCCTCCACTGCCGAGGTGCCGAGCACGGCCAGCGCGGTGATCCGGTCCGGGGCCAGCAGCGCCAGCCGCAGGCCGATGAAGCCGCCCTGGCTGGTGCCGACCACCGCGAACTGGTCGATGCCCAGCTCGTCGAGCACGGCCAGCACGTCCCGGGCCACGTCCCAGTAGGTGAAGGGGCCGTCGGCCGGGGTCTGGCCGTGGCCGCGCTCGTCGACCGTGATCAGTCGGAAGGCGTCGCCCAGCGCCGCGACCTGCGGGGCGAACATCTCGCCGTCCTTGAGGAAGCTGTGCAGCAGTACGACCGCCGGTCCGTCGCCGCCGTGGTCCACGTAATGCGTCACGTCGCGCCTCCCCTGTGAGACAATCGTGTCATTTGTCTCACAGGGGAGGCCTGCTTGACAAGCAACGACACCGATGCGGTGGTACGGGCGGCGAGCGCCGCCTACCTGGCGGGCCGGTCCTTGGACATGTCCGAGCTGGCCACCGAGGTCGGGCTCAGCCGGGCCACCCTCTACCGGCGCATCGGCAACCACGACGAGCTGGTCGCGATGGTGCTGGCCGAGCAGACCGAGCGCACCTTCCGGTTCTGCCTCGACGGCGTGACCTGCGAGGGCATGGACCGCGTGCGGGCGGTGTTCGAGCGCTTCATGTACGCCGTGATCAACGCCGAGCCGGTGCGGGCGTTCATCGCCCGCGACCCGCTGCTGTTCATCCGGATCGTGCTCGCCCCGGGCCAGGTCGAGCAGCGCGCCACCGCCCTGTTCGCCAAGCTGCTTGCCGAGTCCGGTGTGGACTTCGCCGTGCCGACAACCGTGCTGGCCCAGGCGGTCGTGCGCATCGGCGACTCGTTCATGTACACCCATCTGCTCGGCAACCACGAGCCGGAGACCGACAACGTGATCGCGCTGGTCAACCTCCTGCTGGACTCGGCCCAGTCGAGTTCCCCGCCCCGGTAAGGGCTTCCAGCGCGCTGGCCTGGGTGCGCCAGTCGGTCGGGTTGGGCGAGCCGCCGGCCCAGCGCAGGCCGAGGTGGTTGAGCGGATCACGGTCGTTCGCCCAAATCGCGTTGGCCTGCATCTGAAGAGAGGACTGGTAACCGAGCTCGGCCATGTACCGCACCAGGATTCCCTTGAACTGCTTCTGGTTGTCGTCGCAGTTGGGCTCGCAGGACTCGACGAGCACGCCCTGGCTCACGGCGTTGGCCAGGCGGGTGGCCGTGGTCAGCCAGGTCTGGTTGCCGGTGGCCCGGTAGAGCTCGGTGAAGCCGCCGATGGCCAGCCCTTGGTTGTAGGTCCAGACGGTCTGGCCGTTGTTGCGGCAGTCGCCGGTGAGCCCGTCGTTGACCTGGTTCTGCCCGTTGATCAGGCCGCTGTTCAGGAACCAGTTGCCGGCCGTGGTCGCGCGCTGGCCCCAGATCGTGTCGCCGGGTGTGTCGATGTGCAGGGCAGCTGCCAGGCGGAGGTAGAGACCGTTGGTCACAGCGTTCTTGTACGTGCGCTCCCGATCCCAGTACACCCCGCCGCCGCAGGTGCTCGTGTCCCAGAAACCATTGACATAGTTGGCGATTGTCGTGGCCTCGGCCAGATAGCGCTGGTCGTGCGTGTACTCGTGGGCAGCGATCCAGGCCAGGCCCCACCAGGCCGAGTCGTCGATGGCCCGGCTGATGAAGTCGCCGTCGATCTGGTCGCCGGACTTGACGCCGGCCGGGAAGGGCACCCGGTTGACGTCGAACGTGCGACCGATAACCCAGTCATAGTCATGGTTTCCGGACTTCTGGGCGTAGTCGATCAAAGCCGTGAGCGTGGCCGCCGAGTTCCACCAGCTGCTGGGCCACCAGGCCTGGTACGGGTCGTAGGAGTACATCAGGGCATCGGCCGCCGCCGTGGCCCTCGTCGGCGCGGGCCGGGCCCAGGCCGTGCAACTTCCGTTGGCATGCGTGGCTTCCTTGCCACAGGCCCTGATCGCGCCGCCGTAGAGCCTGGCTCTCGGATCCCGCGTCGCGAACAGCGCCGTGCGGCCGGAAGTCGTTCTCCCCAAAGAGGATCCGTCGGGCCAGCTCGCACCCTCGTTCCAACTCCGGTCCAGCCACACCTCATCGCCCGGGCCGTTGCCCTCCATCGTCGCCCACGCCATGCCGTTGGCATCGGTGTGCAGGCGGATGGTCCGGCCGTAGATCGTCGTCGGCGCAACGGGTTGCGTGTCCCCGCTCGGCGTCGTCGAGCCGTCGCAGATCTTGTCGCACACCTGGGGGTACAGCCAATCCGTGCACCCCACCGCATTCGCGTCGCCGCAGGCCCGGATCACTCCGCGGCGATGGCCGACCGGGTCGTAGATGTTGTACATCAGCGTTCTGGTGCCGGTCCACGTGCTCGGGATGCTGGCCTTGCCCAGCAGGCCCTCCCAGGTGGCCCCGCCGTCCCAGCTGCGGTCCAGCCACACCGAGTCGCCGGTCTGGCCCAGATCGATGCTGGCCCAGGCCATGCCGTCCGGGACCGAGACGTGCAGCTGAACCTTGCGGCCGTTGATGTTCTTGTCCGGCAGGGGAAACGTCTCCTGCTGGGCCCTCGACGGATCGAGGGTGTCACAGGACGTGGCGCACACGCTCGTCGTGGCCGCCACGGCAGGGACCGGCGGCAGGGCCAGGACGATCAGGAGAAGCGGCAGGAACCTGATCACCCTTCGGAGGATGACAGCGCTCGCACGACTTCGACCACCCCTCAGTGTCGATTCTGGCCAGAACCGGACAGCCGGCCCTCGCCCGTGGCGCCGTTCCTCCCGTCCACCACCGGGCGAAGCCCCCCACCAAGATCAAGGCTCCTTTCCTCGCGTCCAACGCCAGCAAGGGGCCCTTCATGACATCGGCCGGCGCTTGGAAGGGGGCTTTCCTCCACTCGGAGTGGAGGAAAGCCCCCTTCCAAGCGTTGGTGGCGCGTTGGGCGGCGGAGGGGTGACTAGGGGGCGGGGAGGCGGTAGTCGGGGCCGAGGGCGGCGCCGCGGTCGGGTTTGTAGAGGTCGAAGCCGCGGGCGTCGCACTGGAGGCCGCCGTTGATGCAGTGGGTGACCAGGGCGGCCAGGGTCGCCGGGTCCCAGGCGTTGAAGAAGTCGTAGTGCCAGGAGTAGCCCCGGCCGCTGGCCAGGTGGACCTGCGACATGTCGCCGCTGACCGGGAAGGCGATCTTGAACTCGATCATCGGCACCGGCACCGGGTGGTCGGCCGGGCAGGTCAGGGTGACCCGGTCCGGATAGGCCATGTGGCTGCGGTGGTCGGCCGAGTCCAGGTGCACGCCGTCCCAGCAACTCGGGGACTGGTAACGGATGTTGGCCTGCGTGCCCTCGACGCAGTAGGAGGGGAAGTCCCAGTTGTGGAAGCTGTCCCCGCACTCCCAGCCCTCGATCGCGCCGGGCGCGTGCTGGAACTCGCCCTCGGTGGCCATCATGTCGCCGGCCACGAAGCGCAAGCCCTGCGGGAACGGCCGCACCTTGGTGTAGTCGAGGATGCCGGACTTGTAGTAGACGACCTGCGACCACGTGGACAGCACGGGCTGGTTTCCGTTGTACAGCGTGGGAAACCAGTAGGCGGAGTGGTCGTCGGGGGCCAGGCAGGTCGTCGCGCCGGCCAGCAGGGACTGGGTGGTGCTGGCCGCGTTGGTGGTGACGTTGCCGAGGAAGGTGTGGTCGTGCGAGGCCCCGGGCTGGTTCGGGTAGACGATGGGGTCGTCGGGCTGGTGATGGGTGATCGTGCAGTCGGCCTGGAACTCGTGGTGCGTCACGACGTCGTCGGCGCTGGCCGCCGGCGCGAAAGTGACCACCAGTGCCGCCGCGGCGAGCAGGAACGCCTTGCGGTACACGGGCTTCTCCCTACTGGTAGATGCCGAACTCGAACAGCGAATAGCCGTACGGGGTGCCGCGCTGGGTCCCGGTCAGCCGGACGAACCGGCCGGCGACGCTCACATCGAAGTCCTCGACGCCCCCAGCGCCCGTGGTCGTGCCGTGGATCGTGGTCCAGTTGGAGACGCCGTCGGGCGAGACCTGGATGGTGTAGGCCTTGGCGTAGGCGGATTCCCAGACCAGCTGGATGTGGTGGATGGCGGTGTTCTGCCCGAGGTCGACCTGAATCCACTGTGGATCGGACCAGTCGGTGGCCCATCGGGTGCCGGTGTTGCCGTCGACGGCGTTGCCGGGCGGGAACGGAGCGCCGTTTCCCGTTGCCTGGTAGCTGGAAGCGGTGGTCGGCTTGGCCAGCGCCACGTTGGTTCCGTTGACCGGCGGCACGGTCACCTTGACCGACCGCGTCTCGACGGCGACGTTGCCATGGCCGTCGTAGGCGTAGACGTAGACCTTCCAGACGCCGAGCTGGTTCGGGGCCGTCACGCTGAACGAGTTCGCGCCGGTCTGGGTGAACTCGGCATACCGCAGGCCGGTGTTGTTGTCGACGTACTTGCTGGTGTACATCACGTTGTACCGCACGGATCCGGTCACGCTGACGCTGACCGGGAACTGCTTGCCGGCCGGAACCGTCTGCGGCACGGACATGTCCGTGATCACCGGGCCGGCCGGCGTCGCCGGCGAGCCGCCGTAGAGCTGCGCGACCTGGTAGTAGGTCGGGAACCTCCAGCCACCGGGTTCGAGGTTGAACCAGATGCCGCCGAAGTCGTTCTCGTTGCCGTAGTTGAACAACGTGGCCCCGAGGGCGACCCCGGTGTGGCCGTGGACGCAGTTCCACGCGCTGGCATAGCCGGCGACCTTCTGCTGGACGGTCGGTTCGGTCGGCACCCCGTTGGCGTCGTTGGGCACCTCCCACTCACCGGCCTCACCGGACTCGGTGACGATGTACGGCTTGGTGTAGCCGCCGTTGACCCAGTCCTGCCTGACATTGCAGGCCGCGCCGTAGGAGTTGACCGCGTACAGGTCCAGCGACGGCGTGTTCGCCTTGTAGTACGGCCAGGCCCCGGTCCACGCGTCGGTCGAGGTCACCGGATGGTTCGGGTCGGCGGCGTGGATCGCCTGGACGACCCGCTCGACGTAGCGCGCGTAGGCGGTGCGCTCGGCCTCCAGCTGCGTGCCGGAGTACGTGTTCTGCAACGTCAGCAGCACCTCGTTGCCGACGTCCCACATCAGCACGCCCGGATGGTTCTTGTAGGCGTTGACCTGTCGGACGATCGAGGTGAGGGTGCTGTCCTCGTAGGCGGTGTCGTTGACGAAGTCGGTGCCCTGGTTGAGCCAGAATCCGTTGATCACCTTGATTCCGTTGGCGGCGGCGCGGTCCAGCAGCGGCTGACTCGAGGCATCGGTGCCCCAGGTCCGGACCGTGTTGACGCCAAGCTCCCTGAGGTCCTGCATGTGCGCGTCGGCGGTGGCGCTCTGCGGCCCGAACGTGACTCCCTTGACGTAGTATGGGGATCCGTTCACCGACAGGCCCCAGTTGCCCTGGCCGCCGGTCACCTTCACCACGCTCCCGCCCCTCGGCACCGGCGGCGTGGTCAGCGGCGGCGGAGTGGCGCCGGTGCTCGTGTAGACGCCGACCGAGCCGATGCTGAGCACGCCGCCGGACGACGTCTGGGGGCTCGGCGACGTGCAGCCGCACACCGTGTTCGGGTAGCCGCCGCCGATCGCGAGATCGAACACGAGGAAGAACCCGTGGTCGACGGCGGCCTGCCAGGTGCTGACCCCGACCTGGCTTTCCCTTACCTGCCACACCTGTTGACCGTCGACGGTGAACCGGATCTGCTCGTCGCCGAGCGTCCGGTCGATCACCTCGGCGTAGGTGTGGTACGCGGTCTGGCAGTCGCCACAGGTGCCCAGGCCACTGGTCATTCCGTTGTACTCGCCGCAGTTTCCGCCCGGCGCCGTGCCGCAGTGCAGGGTCTCCGAGGACTGCGCGCGGCCGTTGACGCCCTCCATGATGTCGGTCTCGCCGACCGCCGGCCACGCCCCGGTGTTGCCGCGGTAGGCCGATCCATAGGTGCGGAAGGCCGGCCAGTAGCCGAGCGCGGTGGGCACGTTGGGCTGCCTGATCGAGGCCGTGATCATCAGCTGCCCGCCGGCCGGGGCGGCGAAGTCGGTGCGCTGCGACTCGATCCGCCCCGACGTCCAGTTGCCGTTGGTGTTGAGAGCCGTCAGGTTGACGTGCCCGTTGCCGTCCAGCGCGACATTGGCCGCGGTGTTGGTCTCGACCTCGCCGCTGGACGGATTCGGCCCGGTGTCGACGATCCAGTTCGCCCCGCTGGGCGCGCTGCCGGCCGCCCCCGGGAAGTTGTCCGTCCAGACCGGCGTCCAGCCAGTGGGTTGCGTGGCCCCGCCGCCGTAGACCTGGAACTCCCACAGCGAGTAGCCGTAGCCGTTGGCCCGCTGCGTCCCGTACATGCGGACGTACCGGCCCGAGCCGCTGACGGAGAGCGTTTGCCGACCGCCGGCGCCGGTGGTGGTCGAGTAGATGTCGTGCCAGTTGGAGGTTCCGTCCTCGGAGACCTGGATCTCGAAGCTGGTGGCGTAGGCCGCCTCCCACTGCAGGACGACTTGGCTGATCGCCTGCGTCGATCCGAGGTCGACCCGCAACCACTGCGGATCGCTCCAGGCGCTGGACCATCGCGTGTTGGGATCGCCGTCCACCGCCGCCGAGGCCGGCGTGCCGTCCCCCTCCGTGGACGAGGCCAGCGCCGGTTTCCCCTGCGAGAGCAGGGTCGGGTCGGCGTGCGCGGTGGGTGGGGCCAGAGCCGGTGCGCACAAGCCCAACACGAGCAGCAGCGCACAGGAGAGTGCCTTCATCGCCAGTCTCCAGGGGTACGTCGTGGCAGCGGAACCGAGTAGCCCCTCTGGCGGGAGAGCGCTCTCCGAAACGGTTTCCCAGTTTTACCGCGACCTAACATCCACGTCAAGGAGAGCGCTCTCCCCAGCAGCGGCCCGTCATGTTTGATCGCCAAGCCACGGGAGAGCGCTCTCCAGCCGGCGCAGAGCGACGACTCACTCTTTGATCATGGGAGAGCGCTCTCCGAGTTCAGGAGGACGCGCGGACCACCAGCGACGGCTCGAAGATCACCGAGGTGACCTGCGACTCGACGCCGTGCACGCGCTCGATCACCAGCCGGGCCATCTCGGCCGCCATGTCCTCCACCGGCTGGCGGATGGTGGTCAGCTGCGGCCGGCAGCTCAGCGCCGCGCCGCTGTCGTCGAACCCGATCACCTTGACGTCCTCGGGAACGCGTTTCCCGTGCCGGCGCAACACATCGAGTGCGCCCATCGCCATCAGGTCGTTGGCCACGAACAGGCCGTCGAACGGCGTGCCGAGCAGCAGCTCGGTGGCCCGCTCGCCGCCGGACTGGGTGAAGTCGCCCTCCACGCCGGGCACGTAGGCCTGGCCGTGCCGGGCCATCGCCGACCGGAAGCCGGCCAGCCGGTCCTGGCCCGCCGGCGTGTCCAGCGGGCCGCTGATCGTCGCCACCTGCCGGCAGCCCCGCTCCACCAGGTGATCGGCCGCCAGCCGGGCGCCGTCCTGGTGCGCCACGTCCACGTAGCTGATCGCAATCGGCTGCACCGGCCGGGCGAACATCACCGTCGGCACGCCGGCCAGGGTGAGCATCGCCGGCAACGGGTCCCTGGGATCGATCGAGATCAGCAGCACCCCGTCGAACCGGTCCTGCCGCAGCCGGCCCATCAGCTGGTCGCGGGCCTTGTCCGAGTCCACCAGCACCAGCACCGGGTTCACGTCCATCGGGCCGAGCACCCGCAGCACGCCGCTGACCACCCGACCGAAGAACGGGTCCGCGAACACCCCGCCCGCGAACGCGTCGGTGTGCGTGGTCGGTTCCGAGACCACCAGGGCCAGGGTGCCGGTCCGGCGGGTCACCAGGGAGCGCGCCGCACGGTTGGGCACGTAGCCGGTCTGCTCGATCGCGCGCTCCACCGCCTCCCGCAGCTCCGGGTCCACGTTGCGGATTCCGTTGACCACTCGAGAAACCGTCGCCCGCGAGACGCCAGCCACCTTCGCCACGTGCTCCAGCGTCGGCGGCGCCTGGTCGGTGCTCATGCAGCATTTGTAGCACGCCAGAGAGCGCTCTCCGGGCCTCGTTCGGGGGCCGTGCCGCCGGGCGTCGCCGTCTCGATACTGCCGCCAACGCAACCCCGCGGCCCCGGTCGTCGTCTCTAGCTGCGACCGGGGCGCGTGGATGGTCGG
Source organism: Kutzneria sp. NPDC052558 (assembly GCF_044547355.1). NCBI lineage: Bacteria > Bacillati > Actinomycetota > Actinomycetes > Pseudonocardiales > Pseudonocardiaceae > Kutzneria > Kutzneria sp. NPDC052558. Next base: position 42,318 of record NZ_JBIUAG010000024.1, on the reverse strand, counting down.
ACGGGAGGTCGCCAGTTGATTCGTGCGGACCGTGAACTGCTCGCCGAACTCATGAGCGTCAACGACGCCGTGCCCCACGTGACCCTGGCCATGCTCGACGGCACCTTCAGCCGTCAGCAACACGCCGAGTTCGGCGCTCGGCTGGTGGCCCTCGGCAACGCCTTGGTGGCCCGAGGCCACCGGCAACCCACCGTGGTCGTCGACGGCACCGTCGTCTAGGCACCGTCGTCTAGGCCGCGCTCGTCGCGGGCGGTCGTGCGCCGGATCGCGTCCCGATCGTCCCGTCTCCCGGTTGATCGGCCCGAATAGCGGCTCGACGGGCCGGTCAGCCGTGGGAGCATCGGTGGATGGGGAGCTTCTGGTCGCTCGACGGCCTTCGGCTGGCCGGCACGCTGACGCTTCCGCCGTCCGGCCGGCCGCCACGCAAGGCCGTGGTGCTCGCCCACAGCGAGGGCGTGGACCGGGACGAGAACGGGCTGTTCCCGCTGATCGCCGACGCCCTGGCCGCCGAGGGGGTGGCGTCGCTGCGGTTCGACCACCGGGGCCACGGCGACAGTGCGGGGACCCAGGAGGAGCGGACGCTCACCGAGCACCTGAACGATCTTCGGGCCGCCGTCGAGCACGTCCGCTCCGAGACCGGCGCACGCCGGGTGTCCTTGGTCGGCAACCGTTTCAGCGGCGGCCTGGCCGCCTTCTACGCCGCCCGCCGGCCCACCGAGCTGGACCGTCTCGTGCTGCTCACGCCCCAGCTCAACTTCAAGGGCGACTACATCGACCAGAACCGCAACTGGGTCGCCGGCCGCCTCGCCACCCCGCTGCTGGCCGAGGTCGGCCACCTCGAACACGCTCCCGGCATCCGCCACGGTCGGGCGTTCCTGAACGAGGCTTTCTGGGTCCGCCCCAGCTTCGTGTTCGGCGAGATCCTGCCGCCCACGCTGATCGTGCACGGGACCAAGGACGATCGCGTGCCCATCGAGAGCTCCCGCGCCGCCGTCCGCCGTCTCAAGGCCGACGACGTCCTGGTCGAGGTCGACGGCATCGGCGAGGAGAACAAGGACTTCGTCACCGAGCAGGTCGTCGACTGGATCACGTTCGGCGAGTGACCGGGGCTCTTAAGCCAAGGGCGCCAACGTGCCAGTCAACGCGTGAAGGAGACCAGGGCGCGGGGCAGCAGTCCGGGCCGGGCGTGCCGGCCACGGCGGGTGCGGATGACGACAGTGTTGACGGCTCGAACGGTCGCGCCCACGGTCTGGCGGCGGGTGAGGCCGTCGGGGCGGGGTCGGACCAGGCCCCACAGCGCGGCCCCGGCCGCGGCCAGCAGGTAGACCAGCGACGCGGCGGTGATGAGCACCGCGATCAGCACCACGGTGACCAGGAAAAAGACGATCATGAATGGCAGCAGGATCGGGTTGAGCGAGCGGTCGCGACGGTAGCGGGCGGAGTCGGCGTGCTGGTCGGCGCCCAGCTTCATGATTGCTCCCGGTGGGGCGAATTCGATCAGTGGGGCGAATTCAGTTCGGATCATACGTGGAGCAAATTGCTGCTACTTTACCTGAAAACCACCCATGGATCACCTGGCGGCGTTCCGTGTTCGACCATGCATCCACTATCGACCTAGGAACGCGGGCCGCAACGGGTTCGTTCCGGATCTCCCCCACCGTCCACGCCGGACCTTTGATCATTCAGCCAGCATCGCCCCAGCTCACCGCCGCCCGGCCGGCCCCCGCGCCGCCCGCCAACGTCACCCACTTGGCGTAGTCAATAGTGATGACGCCGCGCCCGGGAGGTTCGGTCCCTTGATCTTGAGGTGGTCCCGCGGACAACTCGCATTTTTCGCGAACGGGAGTCTCACCCTCGAGCGCCGGCGGTTCGAACGATAATCGCCGGGTCGAGTTCGGCACCGAATTCCCTGGACCGCCAGGGTGTCAGCCGGCGGGCTGCTCGCCGATGATCCTGGGGTCGTGGCTGGGATCGGGGTACATGGGCGGGCAGCCATGCTCGACCGCCTCGGGGCGCAGCTCGTAGTGCCAGGGCTCGTTGCGGTAGATCTGGCACAGCCCGTACCGGGCCCCGTGCTCGGACAACCAGGCCCGGGCGTTGGTGGGCCGGCCGATGTCGACGGCCTGGCCGGCCACGTGCGCGGAGGTCTCGGGGGTGGCCACCCAACGCGCGGCTTCCTCTTCCGAGCCGAAGTCGGCGACCGCCTCGCGACGGAGCCGGTTCTGGTACTCCGGGGAGCGCCAGCCGCTGTTGACGTGGAACTCCACGCCGTCGGCGGCGGCGTCGGCCGCGGCCCGGCGCAGGGCGTCGAGCAGGGGCGGGTTCAGGTTGACCACGCCAGGGACCTCGTCGTCGAAGACGGTCGTGCCGGCCGGGACGGCGCCGTCGGGCACCCCATCGGCCTCGCCGAGCTGGTCGTCGATCGGGCGGGTCGTGGACTGCGACGGTCCGCTGTGGGTCATTCGCGCAGTCTAGGCAGCGCTCACGTCACGGAGCGCCGGCATACCACGCTCAAGGACTCGGGCGGACGTGCGCGGGCCGGTCGGGAACGGCCGGGCCCGCCGCACGTCATCACCGACTATTCGATGGGGAAATCGAAATAGGTGTCCGGGTATGGCTCGTTCGCCAGCGTGTAGTGCCACCACTCGTACTGGTAGAAGGTGAAACCGGCCTCCTCCATGACGGAGCGGAGGTGCTGGCGGTTCTTCGCCTCCTCCGGGGTGACGCCCTCGGCCCCGTGGTGCGAGACCGGGTCCATCACGTCGTGGTCGCCGCCCATGGCCGCGAGTTCACCGGAGTCCAGGTGGAAAATCGTCAGGTCGACGGTGCTGCCGCGGCTGTGCCCCGACTTGGCGGCCACATACCCCAACTCGAACATCGCCGGCCGCTCGATGTTCGGATAGTGCCGCTGCTTCTTCCGTCCGTCCTCCGGCTCCTTCGACCAGCGCATGAAGTTGTCGACGGCGCGCTGCGGCCGATAACCATCCCAGATGAGCAGGCCGAAACCGAGGGCCGCGGCGTTGTCCCGTGCCTTCTCCAGGCCGGCGCACAGGGCCCTCGTGCCGACGATGCGATTCACCAGATAGCCGTCCACCGGCTTGCCGACAAAGTTGTCCCAGGTGGCGTACTTGGCGTCCCAGCGAATGCCGGGCACGAGTTCGTCGACGAAGACGAAATCGTCGTGCATCGTCACTTCGCCGCCAGCGCGAGCGGCACCCAGCGGTCGACCAGGTCGCCCAGCGACAGGCCGGCGGCCTTCATCATGCGCGGGTAACGGCTGTACGAGGTCAGGCCGGGAAGGGTATTGACCTCGTTGAGAACCACGGTCCCGTCCTCCTTGAGGAACAGGTCGACCCGGGCCAGTCCGCGGCAGCCGACCAGGCGGTAGATCGCCTTGGCCGTCTTCTGCACGGCCTCGCGCGACTCCTCGGAGATGTCGGCCGGGCAGATGAACGCGGAGTTCTCGGAGCCGGTCTCGGGCGAGGCCTCCTGGTGGATCCGGAAGAAACCGGAGGACAGCGCCACCCGGTCCGGCTCGCCGGCGAACAGGTCGTCGTCGTTGCCCAGGATGGAGCAGCCGATCTCGCTGGCGACCACGCCCTCCTCGATCAGCACCTTCCAGTCGTACTTGCGGGCCGTCTCCAGCGCCTCGGCCAACTCCTGCTTGCCCGACACCTTGGTGACGCCGTACGAGGAGCCCGATCGGGCCGGCTTCACGAAGACCGGGTAGTTGAGCAGGTCGCCGTCGACCTGGTCGTCGGGCAGCACGATCTGGAAGTTCGGCGTCGGGATGCCGGCGGCGCTGACCACCCGGTAGGTGAGCGACTTGTCCATGCACAGGGCCGAACTCGGGATGTCGCAGCCCACGTAGGGGATGCCGGACAGTTCGAACAGGCCCTGGATGGCGCCGTCCTCGCCGAGCTTGCCGTGCAGCACCGGCAGCACCACGTCCAGCCGGATCGTGTCGTACTTGCCGTCCTCCAGCACGACCAGGCCGTGCACGCCACGGTCGGGGGACAGCACGGCCGCGCGGCTGTTGGTCTCCCAGTTCTCGTCCGGGCCGTTGTCGCACAGCCGCCACAGGCCGTCCTCGGTGATCCCGATGTAGAACGGCTCGTACTTGTCGAGGTCGAGGCTCTTGGCGACCTCACGCACGGACTTGAGGGAAACGGGGTGCTCCTCGGAAACGCCACCGAAGATGATGCCGAGCTTCAACCTAGCCATGCTGGTTCCCGCTTTCGAATTCCAGACAGTTGATGAGGGAGTTTTCGATCGTGTCGCTCAGCGCGTGGTCCGTATAGTACGCGGTATGCGGGCTGATGATCACATTCGGCATTTCTTGGAGCCGTAACAACGATTTGTTCTCAATGGGCTTGTCTCTACGGTCGACGTAGAACACGCCTTCCTCACCCTCGACGACATCCAGCGCCGCGCCGCCCAGCTTGCCCTTCTCCAGCGCCCAGACCAATGCCTCGGTGTCAATGAGCGGACCGCGTCCCGTGTTGATGACGAACGCGCCGTCCTTCATCCGCTCGATGCGGTGGCGATCGATCAGATGGCGGGTTTCCGGCGTGAGCGGCGTGTGCAGCGAGACGATGTCGCTGCGCTCCAGAATCTCGTCGAGAGAAACGTACTCGGCGGTCGCCTTGGGACGATTGTCATAGGCCAGCACAGGGCAGCCGAAACCGCGCAGGCGATCGATGACCGCGGCCCCGATACGACCCGTTCCCACCACTCCGACGGTCAGGTCGCGCAGTTCTCGGCCGCGCGTCTCGTGCAATCGGTAGTCGTGCGCGTCGGTGCGCCTGATCAGCGACTTCACATGCCGCACCGACATCAGCATCATCATCAACGTGTAGTCGGCGACACTGTCGGGCGAATAGTAGACATTGCCCACGGAAATACCCAGCTTCGCCGCGTACGCGACGTCGATGTGATTAAATCCGACACTACGCGTCGAAATGTACTTCACACCGACTTCACTGAGCGCGAGAAGCGTGGAGTTCATGATTCGAGTCTTGTGTCCGACGCTGATGCATCGGTTTCCGAGCGCCAGTTCGACGTTGTCCTCGGACACCGGGGCGTCGGTCATGGTTGGCACTACACCGAACCGAGGCGCCATTTCCTGGAACAAGACGGCCTCGTCTCGCCCACACCCATAAATCGTGATTCCCGTAGTCGTCAGGACGGCCGTGGAGGACCCGGACGCCAGCGATCGGGTGCGGCGGGCCGCTGTTCGTGCTCGTTCGCTGTAGGCCATGCCGGGCAGTGTAAGCAGCGACGCGCCGACGGCAAGTATGCGGGGGTCCGATATGCCGACAAGACGTTACCAACCGGTAGCATAGTGCGTCCGCGCGGGGTCCCCCGCCCGCCGGCACTCGGCCCCACCCGCTCCCACCTGCGCCTGAACCGGCCGGCCGCCGCCGATCCGCCCGCCTTCCCGCCCCGTCAACCCGACGATCGACGCCACCCAGGCAACCTGCCCCCGCCCCGCGCGTCTACTCCTTTGACGGCCGCCAGAACACCACCACCGACCCCCTCCCACCCCGCGTGACCAGCCCGACATGTCCGCCCCCGAACAACCTCCCCACCCCACGATTTGCCAATTCCCCAGTTCCCCCGCGGCAGCCACCTCAAAAGGCCCCCCGCCACCCCTCTTCGCCGGTCCGCTTTGATGACGTCAGTCCGGCCAAGCCGACTCTGCGCCGCATCAAGGCTGCTGGCCAAAAACCCTCGCAAGCCGCTGATTGCCAGGGCCGGGGTGAGTCATAGCCACAAGGTGATCGGGCACCCCACCCAACCGCCACCATCAATGCCGCAGGCGAGATCCCACCCCACGCAACCACAGCCGGGGGTCCGGGGGCGAAGCCCCCGGCGTGGGGGCTTGGGGGCCGGGCCCCCAAAGGGCACAACGCGAAGAGCCCCGCTTGCGTTTTCCGCAAGCGGGGCTCTCCCACGATTCGCGCGTGGAGCTGAGGGGAATCGAACCCCTGACCTTCTCGATGCGAACGAGACGCGCTACCAACTGTGCTACAGCCCCGTCGTACTTCCGCTGTCGCGTCCGTACGTGGAGAACTATAGCAGGGTCGGGCGGGTGGCTTTGCCACCCCCCTCGATCATCCGGCGGCGCGGTGGTAGCCGCGGCGCAGGGGCCGGTCGAGGTCCTCGAAGGCGGGGTCCTCGTCGTCGATGTCGACGACGGTGGTGCCGTTGAGGACGGGCTGCGGCCGGTAGGGGTCGCGGGCCGGGGTGGAGCGGGGGGCGTCCTCGTATTCGGAGAGTTCGGGCTCGACCGGTTCGGGCTCGACGTGCCGGGCCTCGGTGAACTGGGGCTGGGCGGGCTCGTCGTAGTCGTCGTGGTCGTACTCGGTCTCGACGAACTCGGCCTCGTCGGCGACGCGGCCGCGGATGCGGGCCTGCCGGCGTTCGCGCACGTCGGTTTCGATGCGGACCTGGCGGCGCAGGTAGCCGAGGTAGCCGACGAGCAGCAGGTCGACGCCGCCGTGGCCCCACCACGCGATGGGCATGACGAGGCCGGCGAACAGGGCGCTGAGCACGGCCAGCACGAGCAGCGCCAGGACGGCGCGCTGCCGGAAGGCGTACTTGGCGCGGGCGGAGGCCGCGGCCGCTTCGGGGTCGTAGCCGCCGCGCCCGGGCCGGTAGGGCCGGGGCTCGTCGTCGTAGTGGCGGTAGTCGTCGTCGGTGATCGCTGTCTCGGACTCGTCGACGGGCATGTCGAGCTCCTCCTCAACGTCCTCGGGACCGCCGTGGACCACTCGTGCGGCCATCGCGGTGTCGGAGGTCTTGGCCACTTCCTGCCGCTTGCGCGCGATCATCGGGACCAGGACGACGAGCCATGCCACCACCAGGGCGACGATGATCAATGAGCTGGGCACGTTCGTCACCTCCCCCGTCAGTTCGATGGGCGTGCGCTGACCGCAGACGCCACGTTAGTCACAACAGTCACACGTGTCTCCGAGGCGCGCCGGGGATACACGGTTCCGCAAGTGTGGCGAAAAGCGCACCAACGGGTGAACTCGGTTACGCGTGACGGGCGCGTCCGGACTGAACCAAACGGTCTACCAGACCCTCGGTGACCTCCTCCGCCGTCAGGGCGAAGCAGATGTGGTCCCGCCAGCCGCCGGCCACGTCCAGATAGCGGCGGAACAGCCCCTCCTCGCGGAAGCCGAGCTTGGTCAGCACCCGGACGCTGGGGGTGTTCTCGGGCCGCACGGTGGCCTCGATGCGGTGCAGCGCGGCGTGCCGGAAGCAGTGGTCGACGACCATCGCGGTGGCGGCGGTGGCCACGCCCCCGCCGTTGACCTCGCTGTCCACCCAGTAGCCGACCCAGGCCGAGCGCAGCGAGCCCCGCAGCACGTTGCCCACGGTGACCTGCCCGGCCAGCACGCCGTCAACCATGATCATGAACGGCAGGGTCTGTCCGCGCCGGGCCAGGCTGCGCAGCGCCGACCACTGGCTGGGCCAGGCCAGCACGCCGTTGCGCTCCTCCCAGCTGCCGGGCGCGGTGGGCTCCCAGTTCTCCAGGTGCGCGCGCTCGCGGATCCGGATGCGGGACCAGGCGCCGGCGTCGAACAGCCGGGGCGGGCGCAGCTCGACCACGCCGGCCGGCACGGTCAGCGGCCCGAGCCGGGCCGGCCAGCCGGGGTGTCGACCGCCGCCGAACTCGGCGATCTCCATGGGCTCACCCACGCTGGGCGAGGAAGCACACCTGGATCTCCTCCCCGACGCCGACGTCGGTGACGTCCTCGTCGACCACGGCCAGGCAGTTGGCCTCCGCGAGCGAGGCCAACAGGTGCGAGCCGGAGGTGCCCAGCGGCTGCAGCAGGAAGTCGTCGGTGCCGCTGTCGCGCAGCAGCTGCCCGCGCAGGAAACCGCGCCGGCCCTTGGTGGACGTCAGCGGCGAGAGCAGCCGCGCGCGGACCATGCGCCGGTACGGGTTGGCCTTGCCCAGGGCGGTCCGGATCAGCGGCCGGACGAACACCTCGAACACCACCAGCGCGCTCATCGGGTTGCTGGGCAACAGGAACGTGGGCACGGCGTCCGGCCCGAGCCGGCCGAAGCCCTGGGCCGACCCGGGGTGCATGGCGACCCGGGTGGTGTCCAGGTCGCCGAGCTCGGCCAGCGCGGCCCGCACCTCGTCGCCGCCGCTGCCGCCGACCCCGCCGGCGACCACGACGATCTCGGACAGCAGCAGCCGGCCCTCGACGATCTCGCGCAGCCGCCGCGGGTCGCCGGGCACGATGCCGACGCGCGACACCTCGGCCCCGGCGTCCCGCGCGGCCGCGGCCAGCGCGTACGAGTTGACGTCGTAGACCTGGCCGGGGCCGGGGGTGCGGTCGATGTCGACCAGCTCCTCGCCGACGCAGATGATCGACACCCGCGGCTTGGGGTGCACCAGCACCTTGTCCCGGCCCACGGCGGCCAGCAGGCCGACCTGGGCCGAGCCGATGGTGGTGCCGCTGCGCACGGCGACGTCGCCGGTCTGCACGTCCTCGCCGGTGCGCCGGACGAACGCCGCCGACGGCACCGACATGGTCACGGTCACCTTGGCCGGGTGACCGTCGGTGTAGCCGAGGGGAACCACGGCGTCGGCCAGTGTCGGCAGCGGGGCCCCGGTGACCACCCGGACCGCCTGGCCGGGCTGCAGCCGGCGGGGCTGCCGGGAGCCGGCGGCGATCTCCCCGACCACCGGCAGCGCGACCGGGCTGTCGGTGGCCGGCTGCACGTCGACGCTGCGCACCGCGTAGCCGTCGACGGCGGCCTGGTCGAAGCCGGGCAGGGCGCGTTCGGCCACGACCTCCTCGGCGCACAGCAGGCCCTGCGCCTCGGAGATCGCCACCCGAACGGGCGAGGGCCGGACCGCGGCCCCGAGTACCCGGGTGAGCTGCTCGTCTACTGACCTCATCGTGGTTCCGCTCAAGCCTTCCCGATTCGACCCTCCAGCCAGCTGCGCAGGTCAGCGCCATACTCCGGGTGGTCGAGGGCGAAGTCCACCGCGGCACGCAGGAAACCACCCGGGTTTCCCAGGTCGTGCCGGCCGCCGCGGTGGACCACGACGTGCACGGGGTGACCTTCGTTGATCAGCATCGCGATCGCGTCGGTGATCTGCAACTCGCCGCCGGCGCCCGGCGTGATGCGCTTGATGGCGTCGAAAATGGCCCGGTCCAGCAGGTAGCGGCCGGCTGCGGCGAAGGTCGACGGGGCGTCCTCGGCCTTGGGCTTCTCCACCATGCCCACGACCTGCTTGACGTCGTCGTCGCCGGTGTCGCGGACGTCGAACACGCCGTAGGCGGAGATCTCCTCGCGCGGGATGTCGAACGCGCAGAGCACGGTGCCGCCGAGCCGGGAGCGGACCTCGGCCATCTTGGTCAGCACGCCGTTGGGCAGCACCAGGTCGTCGGGCAGCAGCACGGCGACGGCGTCGTCGGAGCCGTCCAGGTTGCCCTCGGCGCAGCCGATGGCGTGGCCGAGGCCGAGCGGCTTGTCCTGGATGGCGGTCTCCACCGACAGCAGCTTGGTGGCCCGCTGCACCTTGGCCAGCAGCTCGGTCTTGCCGCGGTCCTGGAGCGTCTGCTCCAGCTCGGGCTGGGGCCGGAAGTAGTTGGCGACGGCGTCCTTGCCCGGCGAGGTCACGATGACCAGCTTGGTCGCGCCCGCCTGGGCGGCCTCGGTGGCGACCAGCTCGATGCCGGGGGTGTCGACCACGGGCAGCAGTTCCTTGGGGACGGCCTTGGTCGTCGGGAGGAAGCGGGTGCCCAGGCCGGCAGCGGGCACGATGGCCGTGTGGAAGGCGCTTGGCGAGCTCATGGACGAGAAGACTATCCGTCACTCTGCGAGGTGGGATCGTGACACCGCTGGGAGCTGCCCCAGAGAAGGCTGTGTGGCGCAAACGCCTGGTCAGGGCCCGTTCCGAGTTGTCAAGCGAGGTTCGGGCGGCGGAGGCGCAAGCGCTTGCCGACGCGGCGCTCGCGGTGGGCTGGCCGGGGGCCACGGTGTGCGCGTACGTGCCGGTCGGGACCGAGCCCGGCTCGCCGGCGCTGCTCGACGCGCTGCGGGCGGCCGGGCGGCGGGTGCTGCTGCCGATCGTCACCGGCCATGAACCCCTGGATTGGGGGGTCTTCTTCGGGACGGAGCACCTGGTGGCCGGGCCGTACGGGCTGCGGGAGCCGAGCGGGCTGCGACTGGGGCCGGGCGCGGTGGCCAACGCCGACGCCGTGCTGGTGCCGGCGCTGGCCGTGGACCGGCAAGGCGTGCGGCTCGGGCGGGGCGCCGGCCACTACGACCGGTCGATGGGCAAGGTCACCGGCCCGCGCATCGCGGTGGTCCGGGCGGAGGAGTTCGTGGACCGACTGCCGGCGGAGCCGCACGACGTCCTGATGACCGCGGTACTCACCCCAACGGGTGGACTTGTTCGACTGTGACGATTCCCCCTGCTGTTTGCGTGCGCACGCCGTCGTGTCGCAAAATGAGTGTTGGCACTCTCCGCTCCCGAGTGCCAAACCTGACCGCTCGCGGAGGAACCGTGCCGACCTACCAGTACGCGTGCACCGCATGTGGACACCGCTTCGAAGCGGTCCAGTCCTTCAGCGACAACGCGCTGACCGAGTGCCCCGAGTGCAGCGGCAAGCTGCGCAAGCTGTTCGGCTCCGTGGGCGTGGTCTTCAAGGGCAGCGGCTTCTACCGCACTGACAGCCGCAACGGCTCCACCGCGTCCTCGCCGGCCGCCGCCAGCAGCTCGGACACCAAGTCCGAGAGCAAGAGCGAGACCAAGTCGGAGTCAAAGCCGGCCGCGAAGCCGGCGGAGACTACCTCATCCGCGCCGGCGAAGGCCGCCGCCAGCTGAGTTGTCCACAGGGAACACCGGTTGTCCACAGGTCGTGGACAACCGGTGTTTTCGCTGTTGACGGCCCTCTAGCGTCGATCGCATGGCCGTCCCCCGCAGCACCCGACTTCGACGCCTGCTGACCACCTCCAGCTGGGCGCGCACCATGCTGTTCCGTCGCACCGCGGCCGCGGTGCTGGCCGTGCTCGCCGTGGCACTGGCCGCCGCGACCCTGCTGCACGGGCGCGAGCACGCCATCCCGGTGCTGGTCGCCGCCCGGGACGTGCCGGCCGGTGCCACGCTCACCGGCGACGACGTGCGAACACGCGACCTGCCGGCGGCCTACGTCCCGGCCGGGGCGCTGGCCGAGCCCGCGGCCGCCGTCGGGCGAATACTCACCGGCTCCGCCCGGGCCGGCGAGCCGATCACCGACGTGCGGCTGGTCGGGCGGGAGAACACCCTGCTCGCCACCGGCGATCCGGACTCGGTCGCCGTGCCGGTGCGGCTCAGCGATCCGGCCGTCGCCGACCTGCTGCGCCCCGGCAGCCACGTGGATGTGGTCGGCGATCCGGCGGTGCTGGCCAGCGACGCCGTTGTGGTGGCGGTGCGTCCGGGCGAGGGTGTGTCGACGAAGGGGCGGCTCGTGGTCATGGCGCTGCCCCGCCGGGTCGCCGCCAAGGTGGCGGCCGCGTCATTGGCTCAGTCGGTGACCGTTACTCTGCGCTGATCAAATCTCGGCCTTGATCACTCGTCCCCCCGAGGAGTCGCCATGCTGAAGGGTTTCCGGGACTTCCTGTTCCGCGGCAACATCGTCGACCTGGCCGTCGCCGTCGTCATCGGCACCGCGTTCACCGCCCTGGTGACCGCGCTGGGCACGGCGTTCATCAACCCGCTCGTGAAGGCCATCACCGGTGGCCAGATCGGCGGCACGTTCACCGTCGTCGGCGTCACCTTCGACTACGGCCTGTTCATCACCGCCCTGATCAACTTCGTCATCGTCGCGGCGGTGGTCTACTTCTTGATCGTCGTGCCGGTGCAGCGCGTCACCAACCGCTTCAAGAAGCAGGAGGAGGAGAAGCCCTCCGCCCCCACCGACATCGAGCTGCTCACCGAGATCCGCGACCTGCTCCGCTCCCAGCAGGGCCAGCGCTGACCCATCCCGGCGGCCGCCGGTCCCGCGGGGGGAGGGTCGGCGTCCGCCCCGGGCCCACGGTTCAACCGGCGGGTCCGGCCGGCGAGGACCGGCAGGTGAGGACCGGCTGGTGATCCAGCCGGCCGCGAGGATCCGGGTCGGTGAGCCGCGGCTGACCGGTCCGCCGGCCGGATCCCGCTAGCGGTCCTCGTGGTGGGGCGGACGGTTCTCCTCGTACCAGCTGTCGCCGCTGTCCCGGCCGCGTTCGGGGTCGCGCTCGTCGGAGGTGGTCTCGGGCAGCACCTCGCCGAACACCTCCCCGAGGCGCTTGGGGTCGATGCGGCGGGGCTGTTCGCGTGGCTCGGTCACGGTGCCATCGTCCATCATGGGGCGAGCAGGCTGTTTTCAAGCGGAAGGCGGGGACCGGAAGTGACCAGCTTCTTCGACAAGGCCAAGGAGATGGCCAACGACCTGGCGGAAAAGGCCGCGCCGCTGCGGGACAAGGCCGCGGAGGTGGCCGGCGACCTCGCCGAGAAGGCGGAGCCGCTGCGGGAGAAGGCCGCGCCCTACCTGGAGCAGGCCGGCGAGGCGATCAACAAGGGCGCGGACGCCGCCGCGGCCAAGATGGACGAGCTGACCGGCGGCAAGTTCAGCGAGGGCGTGCGCGCCGTCGGCGACAAGGTCACCGACCTGTTCACCAACGACAAGAAGTGACGAGACCGGGAGGCCCGGGCTCGCCGTGAGGGCAGGCCCGGGCCTCTCGTCGTGACCGGGGGATCAGGCGTCGTCGAGGCCGGAGAGCTGCTCGATGACGTGCGGCACCAGCGCGGACAGGGTGGCCATGCCGTCCCGGACGGCGCCGCGGGAGCCGGCCAGGTTGACGACCAGGGTGCTGCCGGAGATGCCGACCAGGCCACGGGAGATGCCGGCGTCCACGGCGCCGGCGGCGAGGCCGGAGGAGCGGAGCGCCTCGGCGATGCCGTGGATGGGGCGGTCGAGCACACCCTGGGTGGCCTCGGGCGTCTGGTCCCGGGGCGACACGCCGGTGCCGCCGACGGTGACGACCAGGTCGACGCCGCCGATGACGGCGGTGTTGAGCGCGTTGCGGATGCCCACGACGTCGCCGGACACCGCCACGACACCGTCGACGATGAAGCCGGCCTCCTCCAACAGTTCGGTCACCAGCGGCCCGGTGGTGTCCTCGTGCTCGCCGTGCACCACCGCGTCGTTGATGATCACGACGAGGGCACGGCCGAGACGCTGCGCACTGCGTTCCATGCCACCAACCTAGCGGTCGAGCGGATCTGACGGTTCTGTGACGTGCCCGCGCGCGGACGACCACGGCGGCCGGTCTGCCCATAACGTCGTGGACGTGCGAGTCCTCATCACCGGCGGGGCCGGCTTCATCGGCTCCCACGTCGCCGACGAACTGGCCGACCGCGGACATGACGTGGTCCTGCTCGACGCGCTGCTGCCCAAGGCGCACGGCACCGCGGAGCCTCCGCAGTGGACGGCGCGGCACCAGATCGTGCTCGGCGACGTGCGCGACGGCGAGCTGCTGGACCGCCTGCTGACCGGGGTGGACGTGGTGTGCCACCAGGCGGCGGTGGTCGGCCACGGCGTGGATCCGTCCGACGCCCCGGAGTACGCCTCCCACAACGACTACGGCACCGCGGTGCTGCTCGCCGCGATGCACCGCGCGGGGCTGCGGCGGCTGGTGCTGGCGTCGTCCATGGTCGTGTACGGCGAGGGCCGCTACTTCTGCGGGCACCACGGCGTCGTACGGCCACTGCCGCGGCAGCAGTCCGATGTGGATGCCGGCCACTACGACCCGCGCTGCCCGTGCTGCGACGCGGAGTTGGACTGGCGGAAGGTGCCGGAGGACGCGCCGCTGGAGCCGCGCAGCACGTACGCGGCGACGAAACTGGCACAGGAGCACCTCGCCGCCGCATGGGCGCGGCAGACCGGCGGCAATGTGTGGGCGCTGCGCTACCACAACGTCTACGGCCCCCGGATGCCGCGCGACACCCCGTACGCCGGCGTCGCCTCCCTGTTCCGGTCCGCGCTGCGCAACGGCCAGGCGCCGACCGTGCTGGAGGACGGCTTGCAGATGCGGGACTTCGTGCACGTGACGGACGTCGCGCTGATCAACGCGCTCGCGGTGGAGCAGGCCGCCCCGGATGGCACGCTGGAGGCCGTCAACGTGTGCTCCGGCGATCCGCACACCGTCGGCGAACTCGCCGCCGAGCTGGCTGTCGCGTGCAATGGTCCAGCGCCGCGGATCGTCGGCGGCGCGCGCCCGGCCGACGTCCGGCACGTGGTCGCCGACCCGACCAAGGCCGCCGATCTGCTCGGCTTCAAGGCTCAGGTCGAGTTCGCCACCGGCGTCGCCGACTTCGCCACCGCTCCCCTACGGGATCCGGTCCGCTCCTGACACGACGGCATGTGACAAAGCGGCAGATCAGGGAAAACGGGTGAGCATGAGGTGGGTGGTGCGGTGCACATGCACCATGCCGCCGATGCCTTCGATGGCCGCGTGCACCTCGGACATCAACGGCCCGAGGCGGTCGCCGAGGCGGAGGTGGGTGCTGTGGGTGGCCATGACGCCAACCCATTCGTCGGCGGACCGCAGTGCGGACGACTTGTAGGAACGCGTGCGCAATGGTGTGAAGCCGCCGCGCACGAGCGGATCGTCATCGGCGCGGACCGGCGTCCACGCGGCGGCCGGTCGCCAGGACTGCGGAACCTCGGGCGCGAGCCGGCGGTAGACGGGCTCGATGGCCTTGATCGCCGCCGGCTCCAGGAGACAGCTGTTCCAGAACCGGGCGACCCGGCCGCCGGGGCGCAGCAGCTCGGCCGCCCGCCGGGCGCCGGCGACGGGGTCGACGAAGTGCCAGGAGTCGGCGAAGGTCAGCAGGTCGAACCGCCGGTCGCCGGCGTCCCAGGTCTCGAAGGTCCCGATCTCCACCGGCACGCCGTGGCTCCGGGCGATCGCGGCCATCCGCTCGTCCGGCTCCAGGCCGAGGACGGTCATCCCCCGCTCGGCCATGGCCACCGTCGCCTTGCCGGTGCCGCAGCCGACGTCCAGCACCGCGCCGCCGAGGCGTTCGAGGTCGTCGACCAGGCCCTCGGGCGGCGGCGGCCGGAACCGGTCGTACTGCTCGGCGATGGGCCCGAAGGGCAGCTCCCCCATGCCGTGCACGTTAGACCGCGATGGGCAGCTTGACCTCGAACCGGCAGCCGGGGCCGTGGTTGTGGGCGGCGATCTCGCCGCGGTGGGCCTCGACGAGCCCGCGGGCGATGGCGAGCCCGAGGCCAGCGCCGCCGTCGCCGGAGGGGGTGCGGGCGGCGCTGCCGCGGAAGGCGACGTCGAAGACGCGGTCCAGCTCGTTGTCGGGGATGCCGCCGCAGGCGTCGTCGACGCGGACGACCGCTCGGTCCGCTTCGGCGTCGACGTGGACGGCGACGGTGCCGTCGGCGGGGGTGTGCCGGATGGCGTTGGAGAGCAGGTTGCGGATCACGCGAGCCAGCTCCGGGTCGCTGCCGAGCACCACGGGCCAGGCCTCGGCGTTGGCTTCGAGGCGCACGCCCTTGCGCGCGGCGACCGGTCCCTCGGCGGCGACGGCCT
Source organism: Kutzneria sp. NPDC052558 (assembly GCF_044547355.1). Classification (NCBI taxonomy): domain Bacteria; kingdom Bacillati; phylum Actinomycetota; class Actinomycetes; order Pseudonocardiales; family Pseudonocardiaceae; genus Kutzneria; species Kutzneria sp. NPDC052558. The sequence continues at coordinate 26,715 of NZ_JBIUAG010000024.1, read as the reverse complement.
CGCTGATCACGTCCCGCAGCGGCACGGCCGACATGGTCAGCCGCAGTGCGCCGGCGGTGATCTTGGAGAGCTCGAACAGGTCGTCGACCATGCCGGACAGCCGCTGGGTCTCGGTGCTGATCCGCGACGCGTAGCCGGCGATGTCCTCGGGCGCGGAGACCACGCCGTCGGACAGGGCGTCGGCCATGGCCCGGATGCCGGCCAGCGGCGTGCGCAGGTCGTGGCTGATCCACGCGACGAGTTCACGCCGCGAGGCCTCGGCGGCGCGTTCGCGGGACCGGGCCTCCCGTTCCCACACGGTCCGCTTGGCGATGCCCCGCCCGAGCAGCAGCGCGGCCGGCACGGTGACGATCGCGACCCACAGGAACACGAGCATGGTCGTGTTGAGCATGGCGGTGAACATGAAGCCGCTGACGCCGATCACGCCGATGGCCGTGGCCGCAAGCGGCACCAGCACGAGCACCGTCATGGAGGTGGCCAGAGAGCGCTCTCTGAGCCATTGCAGCAGCACCAGGCCCAGCAGCGCGATCGGCAGCGTGAAGGCGATCGCGTACGGGGCGATGTGCATCAACTCGACCAGCATGTGCGCGTCACCCCGCGATCGCGTCGAAGCGGTAGCCGACGCCCCACACGGTGACGATCCGCTTGGGGGTGGCCGGATCTTCCTCGATCTTCTCCCGCAACCGTCGCACGTGGACGGTCACAGTGGACTGGTCGCCGAAGTCCCAGCCCCACACCCGTTCCAGCAGCTGCGGCCGGCTGAACGCCTGGCCGGGGTTGACCATGAAGGACACCAGCAGGTCGAACTCCCGCGTGGTCAGGCTCAGCGGCGCGCCGTTGAGCGTCGCGCTGCGGGCCACCGTGTCCAGCCGCAGGCCGCCGTCCGCGAGCTCGCCCATCGACGGCCCGGCCGGCGTCCCCTTGGCCCGCCGCAACACCGAGCCGACCCGCAGGGCCAGCTCTCGCGGACTGAACGGCTTGGTCACGTAGTCGTCGGCCCCCAACTGGAGTCCGACCACGCGGTCCTCCTCCTCGCCCAGCGCCGTGAGCATCACGATCGGCACCGAGTGCCGCTGCCGCAGCCGCCGGCACACCTCCAGACCGTCGATGCCGGGCAGCATCAGGTCCAGCACGATCAGGTCGGGCACCTGCTTGGCCACCAGTTGGAGAGCGCTCTCCCCGTCTCCCGCCATCACCACCTCGTGCCCGTCGCGCTCCAGGTAGCGCCGAACCACGTCGCGCACCGTCTCGTCGTCGTCGACGACCAGGACCCGTCCCGTCATTGCCTCACCAGTTCGTCAGCACCAGATGGTTGACCGCGAGCGCGGTCAGTGCCTGCGCCGCCAGCCACCACCGCCGGGTGGGAGCCGGCAGCAGCGCCGCTGCCGGCACGAGCCACACGGTGAACGGTAGCCAGATGCGTTCCACTTCGGCCTTGCTCAGGCCGGTGATGTCGGCCAACAGGATGGCCAGCACGGCCGCGCCGGTGATCAGCAGCAGCGGCGATCGTGGCAGTGGCGACTGTGGCAGGCGGCGCAGGCCGGCGACGGCGGCCGGGCCGGCGGCGAGCACGACCGTGGCCAGGTCGGCCCACACCCAGTAGGAGTACGGCCGCAGGGCGCCGATGCCCTGGTAGTAGCGCTCGACCACCAGGTGGTAGCCGTCGAACCACCAGAACCCGGCCGCCGCGAAGGCGGCCATGACTGCGAGGGCCGCAACCACGGCCACCCCCAGTGCCACCCAACGGCGCGTGGCGATCACCGCCGCCAGGGCGACCAGGCCGAACAGCAGCAGCCCGTACGACAGGAACACGGAGTAGCCGAGCAGCAGCCCGCCACCCACCCAAGCGATCCAGTGCCGCTGCACCAGCAGGGCGACGGCCAGCGCGGTGACGCCGGCGAAGAGGCCGTCGGCGGACACACCGACCCACACCGCCCCCGGAAACAGGATCGAGAACGGCACGACGGTCGACGCCAGTTCGGCGTGACCGAGGGAGCGCAGGGTCCACGGCACGGCGACCGCGGTGAGGCTGCCGATCAGGATGACGACAACCCCGGCCCACGCGCCACCGCCGAGACCGAGCCGGTCCAGCCAGACGAAGGTCAGCAGCGCGCCGGGCGGGTGGCCGGCGACGTGAGTGGTCCACGAGTCGGGCTGGAAGTCGAGGATCCGCGCGCTGAACGAGCGCAGCATCGCCGCGATGTCGTGCACGCCCGGCACTTCGTGCAGGTACTCGTCCTGGGAGGTGAGCCGGTCGGCGATGCCGCGCTGCCAGCCGTCGACCAGCGCGAGCGAGAACGTCCAGGCGACCGCGAGCGGATAGGCGAACCGCAGCGGCGGCCGCCAGGCGATCACCGCGACGGCGACGAGGATCGCCAGCGGCGTGCCGATGCCGACATGCGGCAGCCATTGCGCGAACAGCGGGGGCGCCGCCGCGAAAATGTTGGGCACGAACAGGCCTACCGCCGTCGCGATGCCCACGAACACCAGGGCCGCGCCGCCCACGACAAGATCGAGGCGCCAGCCGATGCGTTGGGCCATGGCTGTCACGGTAGCGGCATCGCCAGCCGAAAACGCGATTCGAAAGAACTCCGTAAGACTTGGCGATCCGTCAGGTTTCGGTAAGCACGGAAAGGATTCTGCCGGTTCCGGCCGGCCCTTAACTTCGGCCGGGTGGATATCGTCGATGTGGTGTTGCCGTGCCTGGACGAGGCACTGGCGCTGCCGGCCGTGCTGACCGCGCTGCCGCCGGGTTATCGCGCGATCGTCGTGGACAACGGCTCGTCGGACGGGTCGCCGGAGGTGGCCGCGGCCCACGGTGCGACGGTCGTGCGCGAGTCGCGGCGCGGATACGGCGCGGCCGTGCACACCGGGCTCGAACACGCGACCGCCGACATCGTCTGCTTTCTCGACGCCGACGGCTCGCTGGATCCCCGGCAGCTGCCCGAACTCGTGCGACGGGTCCGGGACGGCGAAGCGGACATGGCCGTGGGGCGGCGAATTCCGCAGGGTCGCGGCAGCTGGCCGTGGCATGCCCGGCTGGGCAATCGGATTCTCGCCGCACTGATGCGCAAGCGGGGCCTGAAGGTGCGCGACATCGCGCCGATGCGGGCCGCCCGCCGGGAACAGCTGCTGCGACTGGGCGTCGAGGATCGCGCCTTCGGTTATCCACTCGAACTGCTTATTCGTGCCGCCGAAGCGAAATGGCGGGTCGTCGAGTCGGACGTCACCTATCGGCCGCGGACAGCCGGCACGAAATCCAAGGTTTCCGGTTCTGTGCGCGGCACTCTGCGGGCCGTGCACGACATGGCGGGGGTGCTGCGATGACCGATCGCGCCTGTGTGCTGGTGGTGGCCAAGGCCCCGGTGCCGGGGCTGGCCAAGACCCGGCTGACGCCGGCGGCGACGCCCGAACAGGCGGCCGAGGTGGCCGCCGCGTCGCTGCTGGACACGCTCGACGCCGTGCTGGCGGTGCCCCGAGTCCGCCGGGTGGTCGCCATGACCGGCGATCTCGCGGCCGCCGCGCGGTCGGCCGAGCTGCGCCGAACCCTGTGCTGGTTCGAGGTGATTCCCCAGCACGGCAACGACTTCGCCGAACGGCTGGTGAACGCGCACTGCGAGGTCGCCGACCTGCCGGTGGTGCAGATCGGCATGGACACGCCCCAGGTGACGCCGTGGCTGCTCGGCGCGGCGATCACCGCGACGGTGGCCGGCGACGCCGCGCTCGGCCTCGCCGAGGACGGTGGCTGGTGGCTTCTGGGCCTGAAGGATCCGTTGCACGCCAGGGCGTTGCAGCACGTGCCGATGTCCCGGCCGGACACCGGCAGCCGCACCCTGGACGCGCTGCACGACCGGGACCTGACCGTCACCCCACTGCCGATTCTGTCCGATGTGGACACGGTCGACGACGCGCGCCGAGTGGCGAAGTCAGTGCCGGGCAGCAGGTTCGCGGCCGCGGTCGCGGCGATCAGCACGGCCGGGCAGCCCATCCCGTGACCACGACGGAGTTCGATCCCGGGCTGCTCGGCGAGCACTGCTGGCTGGAGTGCGCGAACGGGGAGCGAGTGATGTTGCCGGTGACCAGGTGGCGAGACGATCCCGACAGCGCCGACGAGCTGCTGCTGGCCGCGTGCCTCGGGCCGACGCTCGACGTCGGCTGCGGGCCCGGGCGGCTGGTGGACGCGCTGGTCCGCCGGGGTGTGATCGCCCTCGGCGTCGACGTCTCCCCCGTCGCCGTGGAGCTGACCACCGCCCGCGGCGCGCCCGCGTTGTGCCGCAACGTGTTCGACCACATCCCCGGCGAGGGGCGGTGGCGGCACGTCCTGCTGGCCGACGGCAACATCGGCATCGGCGGCGACCCCGTCGCCCTGCTCCGCCGGGTCCGCGAGCTGCTCCGGCCCGGCGGCAGCGTGCTGACCGAGCTTGATCCGCCCGGCACCGGCCTGCGCCGCCAGCAGGTCCGACTGTCCAGTGTGGATGGTCGCGGCGGCTGGTTCGACTGGGCCCGCGTCGGCCCCGACGGCCTCGACCGCACCGCCGCCGACGCCGGCCTGGACATTCGCTGGCTGAACGAAAGGGGCGGCCGATGGTTCGCCGAACTCCGGCGCCCCTGACCGCGCCGGCCGGGCGTTGCTCGGAAAAGCGGAACAGCCGGCCACGACCTGGGCGGAGAGGAACATGAGCGACCAGTCTGAAGAGCCGGGGCAGGTTGCGCTGGCCGAACGGGAAGGCAGCCGGCTCGGCCGGTTGCGGGACCGGGTGATCCCGCCGGACAGCCGGGCCGGGCGGTTGCTGGCGCGGGCGCTGTTGTTGCAGGACAAGGCGTTCGGGCTGCTGCGGTTCACGAGCCGGGTGCACGACGTCAAGGTGACCTCGCGGGTGGGGACATGGCTGGGGATCGCGTTCACGATCTGCTTCGTGACCGGGGTGATCAGCCACTTCATCCAGCATCCGGAGGGATGGTTCTCCTGGCCGAGCCGGCCGGTCAACCTGTACCGGATCACGCAGGGGGCGCACGTCATCTCGGGCGTGGCGGCGATTCCGCTGCTCATCGCCAAGTTGTGGACGGTCTACCCGAAGCTGTTCGAGCGGCCGGCGGTCAGGTCGGTGCTGCACGCGCTGGAGCGGATCTCCATCCTGGTGCTGGCGGGGGCGGCGTTCTTCGAGCTGGCGTCGGGCACGTTCAACGCGGCGCAGAACTACCCGTGGAACTTCTTCTTCACCACGGCCCATTACGCGGTGGCGTGGGTGGCCTTCGGGTCGCTGGTGCTGCACATCGCGGTGAAGCTGCCGCTGATCCGGGAGGGGCTGAGCAAGGAGAAGCGGCGCGAGATCGACGTGGGTCGGCGGGCGTTCCTGCGCACGACCTGGCTGACCAGCGGCGTGGCGGTGCTGGTGTTCGGCGGCAGCACGATTCCGTTCCTGCGCAACGTTTCGGCGTTGTCGGAGCGGTCCAACAACGGCCCACAGGGGCTGCCGGTGAACCGCACGGCCAAGGAGGCCAGCGTGGCCACGGTTGATTCGAGCTGGCGGCTGGAAGTGGTTGGCCCGCAAGGGACAACGACGTTCTCCCGTGAGCAGTTGCAGACGATGCGACAGACCACGGCGGCGCTGCCGATCGCCTGTGTCGAGGGCTGGAGCCAGACCGCCAACTGGACCGGCGTGCCGGTGATGGACCTGCTGGCGGCGGTCGGCGCGCCGGCGGCCTCGTCGGTCAGGGTCAGCTCGCTGGAGAAGGGCGGCCTCTACAACTCGACCACGCTGCCGGGCACGCATACCGCGGATCCGTTGACCCTGCTGGCTTTGCGACTGGAGGGCCAGGTGCTGGACCTCGATCACGGCTATCCGTGCCGGATCATCGCGCCGAGCCGGCCCGGGGTGTTGCAGACCAAGTGGGTCAAGCGGCTGGAGGTGATCACGTGAGGACCATCCGGGCCGTTCTCGGCCTGCTTGGCCTGGCCGCGCTGGCCTGGGGCGCGTGGCTGACGTACCCGATGATCAAGGACGTCTGGACCTGGTTCCTGGCCCCGCCGATCCTCGACGACGCCGTGGTGCTTCCGGTCGCCGGCCTGGCCAGCCTCGCCGTCGCCCGCTGGGCCAGCACCGCGTGGCGCTGGCCCCTGCACTTCGGCATCGCATCCACCGCCGTGATCACCTACCTGGCGATCACCGAGGCCTGGCGCGAGTACGGCTTCCCGCCCAAGCCCGGCCTGCACGACCGCGACTACGTCACCGACACCCTGATCACCCTGGCCGTCCTGTGGGCGGTGGTCCTGCTCGCCGGCCTCCTCCGCACCCGCTCCGCCCGCCTGCGTCAGCGTCATGAAGGGCCCCATCCTGACGTTGAACGTCAGGATGGGGCCCTTCATGACACAAAAAAGCGGGACCAGCTGCTGACCGAGTGAGGGGGGAGTCCCGGCGAGCTTCTGGTCCCGTTGGCCCGACCCGAGGGCGGCGGGTCGGGAGTCTGCTGGCCGCTGGTTGCGGCTGATTCCTGAGTGGACTGGCCGTTCCCGGACCCCGACTTCCGGGAACGGGCCGATCCGTCGCGATCCCTCCCGGACCCGAATGCCGGGAGCGACCCCTTCCGTGGCTCGGCTGCCCCGGACCCCGATTGCCGGGGGTGGCCGATCCGTTGGGTGGAGCCGCTCCCCGAGAGCGGCCCCGCCCAGGTCTAGTTCTGGACGTCGATCGTGTTGCCGGTGAGCGTGGCCTGCACGGTCTTGCCGCTGGACAGGGTCAGCGTCACGGTGTCGCCGGAGGCCTGGGCGTGCACGGCGGCGACGAGGCTGTCGGCGTCGGTGATGACCCGGTCGCCGAGCTTGGTGACCACGTCACCGGCCTTGATGCCGGCCTTGTCGGCGGCGCCGCCCGCGGTGACGTCCTTGATCGTCGCGCCGGTGCCGTTCTGGGTGTCGGTGACCGACACGCCGAGCTGGGCCTGGGTGGCCTTGCCGGTCTGGATGATCTGCTGCGCGGTCCGCTTGGCCTGGTCGATCGGGATGGAGAAGCCGATGCCGACCGAGCCGCCCTGGCTCTGGGCGCTGGAGTTGGGGCTGGAGATGGCCGAGTTCATGCCGATGACCTGGCCCTGCATGTTCACCAGCGGCCCGCCGGAGTTGCCGGGGTTGATCGCGGCGTCGGTCTGGATGGCGTCCAGCACGGTCTGCTGCGATGCGGTCCCGCTCTGCGGCTGCTGCTGTTGCTGCTGGCCGAGCCCGCCGAACGGCCCGCCGAGGCCGCCCTGTCCTTGGCCCTGTCCCTCGTCGAGCTCGTCGCCGACGTTGACCGGCCGGTGCAGCGAGGACACGATGCCGCTGGTCACGGTGCCGGCCAGGTCGAACGGCGAGCCGATGGCCACCACCTGCTGGCCGATCTGGAGGTTGCTGGACGTGCCGAGGGTGGCGGTCGGCAGCCCGGACACGCCCTGGGCCTTGATCACGGCCACGTCGGTCGTGGGGTCCCGGCCGATGATCTTGGCCTGGGCGGTCTTGCCGTTCTGGAAGTCGACCTCGATGGCGCCGCCGCCGATGGCCGAGGCGATCACGTGGTTGTTGGTGATGATCTGGCCGTCGGAGGAGACGATGAAGCCGGAGCCCTCGCCCTCCTGGGTCTTGATCTCCACCACGGTCGGCAGCACCTTGTTGGCCACGTCGGTGACCGAGCCCGGCGCGGCGTTGGCCGCGGTCTGCGCGGGGGTGTTGGCGAACACCGAGTTGTACGCCCCGGCGCCGTTGGCGGCGGCCAGGTAGCCGCCGAGCGCCCCGGCGCCGCCCCCGACCAGCAGCGCCAGCACCGCGACGCCGACCACCAGCTTGGTGCGGGTGGGCTTGCGGGGCGTGGTGTAGACGCCGTGGGGCTGCTCGGCGGTCAGGTTGAGCGGGTTGCCGCCGGGCGGCACCTGGGCGTAGCCCGGCTGCGCGAAGGCGGCGGTCTGCTGGTACTCCGGCTGGGGCCCGCCGACGGGCTGCGGCGCGGCACCCTGCTGCCACGGCAACCCGGTCGGCGGTTCCTGACCCGGCAGGCCCTGCTCCTGCGCGGGTCGCTCCTGGCCCAGCGGGGCCCACGGGCTCCACTCGGGCGTGCCCGGGGCGCCGGCGGCCGGCTGGGCGGCCTGCGGGCTCGCCTCGTGGGTGGCCGCCGGGTCGTGCTGGGTCGCCTGCTCAGCGGGCTGCTCGGGCCGCTCGGGCGTGGGCCCAGCGGCACCCGGGAAGTTCTCCGTCATGGCAGTAACTGTGCCGGGTCTTGCTGAGAGCGACCTGAGACCATCCTTGGGGTGTTGTGAGGAATCGCCCTCAGATCGCCCGCAGACGCTCAGCCACCTGTTCCGGCGCGGTGTCGTTGATCCACACGGCCATGCCCGACTCCGACCCGGCCAGGTACTTGAGCTTGTCCGCGGTGCGCAGCACCGAGAACACCTCCAGGTGCAGCCAGGCCAGGTCGCGCCCGGTGCGCACCGGCGCCTGGTGCCAGGCGGCGATGTAGGGCAGCGGCTTGTTGTAGAGGCCGTCCAGCCGGCGCAGGACCTCCAGGTAGATCACCGCGAAGTCGTCACGCTCCACTTCGGACAACGCGGGCAGATCGGGCACCTGGCGGTGCGGCACCACGTGCACCTCGACCGGCCAACGGGCGGCCGAGGGCACGAAGGCCGTCCAGTGGTCGGATGACGCGACGACCCGGGAGCCGGCGGCCCGCTCGGCCGCGAGCACGTCGCCGAGCACGTGAGTGCCATGCGCGGCAAGGTATTGCCCGGCGACCTCGAGCATGCGCGAGGTCTTCGGGGTGACGAAGGGGTAGCCGTAGATCTGCCCGTGCGGGTGGCTGAGGGTGACGCCGATCTCCTCGCCGCGGTTCTCGAACGGGAAGACCTGCTCCACGCCGGGCAGCTTGGCGAAGGCCTCGGTGCGGTCGGCCCACACGTCGACCACGGTCCGCACCCGGTGCGGGGTCAGCGCGCCGAAGGAGCTGTTGTGGTCGGAGGTGAAGCAGACCACCTCGCACCGGCCCCGGCCGGGCGCCCTTGCCACCATCGGCATTCCGTCCACAGTGGACGGCACGTCCGGCACCGACTCGGCGAACGACGGGAAGCGGTTCTCGAACACCACCACGTCGTAGCTGGACTCGGGCACCTCGGTGGGCCGTCCCGGCGAGCTGGGGCACAGCGGGCACAGGTCGGCCGGCGGCTTGTAGGTGCGGGTCTGCCGGTGCGCGGCGATGCCGACCCACTCGTTGGTCAGCGGGTCGCGGCGGACCTCGCTGTGCGGGGCCTGCTCGGGCAGGTCGCGGGTGTCAACGGCGACGCGCTCGGGGGTGCCCGGGGTGTCGTCGAAGTAGATGATCTCGCGGCCGTCCGCCAACCTCCTGGAGGTGCGCCGGATGCTGCTGGTGGATGCCTCGGTCACGCACCGACTCCCTGTTGTTCCTGTCCCTGCTTCGCCTGTTCGGCCAGGCGGAGCTCGCCCACACTCTCGGTCAGCACCTGCTGGGCCTGCTCGGAAAGGCCGGTGTCGCTGACTAACACGTCGGCCTCGTCGAGGTCGGCGATGGTGGAGATGCCGACCGTGCCCCACTTGGTGCTGTCGGCCACGACGACCACCCGGCCGGCGGCGTCGACCAGCGCGCGGTTGGTCTCGCTCTCGTTGAGGTTCGGCGTGGTGAAGCCGGCCCGCGGGGCCATGCCGTGCACTCCGAGGAAGACCACGTCCAGGTGCAGCGAGCGCAGCGCCTGCACGGCCACCGGCCCGACCAGCGCGTCCGAGGGCGTGCGCACGCCGCCGGTGAGCACCACGGTGCGATCGGTGCGGCCGCGCAGCTGGAGCACGTCGGCCACCCGGATGGAGTTGGTGACCACGGTCAGGTCCGGCACGTCGTCGAGGAAGCGGGCCATCGTCCACGTGGTGGTGCCGGCGGACAGGCCGATCGCGGTGCCGGGGCGGACCAGGTCGGCGGCCAGCCGGGCGATGGCTTCCTTCTCCGGCAGCTGGCGGACCGACTTGGCCTCGAAGCCGGGCTCGTCGGTGCTGCGCCCGCCGACCGTGGTCGCGCCGCCGTAAACCTTTTCAAGCAATCCTCGGCCCGCGAGCACGTCGAGATCGCGCCGGACGGTCATGTCCGAGACCCCGAGCCGGACCACCAGATCGCTGACCTTGACCGCGCCGATCCGCCGGATCTCCTCGAGGATCACCGCCTGCCGCTGCCGTGCGAGCACCTCACACCTCCCGGACCACGGCGACTCCGCCCGCCGGGACCGGCAGACCGCCGGACGTGTCGACACCGGAGATCAGTTCCACGCCTTCCACCGGCAGCACCACGTCCGTGTCGGTGTGGTTGATCGCCACCAGCCAGGATATCCGTTCGCCGCGCCGCCGCACGACCTCCACGCCGGGCGGCGCGGGCACGACCGGCTGCACGCCCGCACCCGCCAGGGCCTCGGCGAACACCGAAACCGCGCTGTCGGGGCTCAACGTGGTGGCCAGATACCAGGCCACGCCGTCGCCGAATTCGTTGCGGGTCACCGCCGGCACCCTCGGCAACGGTCCATCCACATAGGACGACACGACCTCGCATCCGTTGGCGTGCACCAGCTCCGACCAGTTCGACCCGGACAGCCCGCCGGTCAGCCGCACGTTGTCGCCGGCCGGCAGGGGAAAGAACTCCTCCACCCTTAGGCCGAGCAGCTCACGGAAGGCCCCGGGGTAGCCACCCAGCCGCACCCGGGAGTTCTCGTCGGCGATGCCGGAAAACCAGGTCACCACGGCGTGACCGCCGGCGCGCACGTAGTCCTCCAGCCAGCGGGCCTCGTGGTCGGTCACCTGATAGAGCGACGGCACGACCACCAGCCGGTAGCCGGACAGGTCGCCCGACGGCGGCGCCACGTCCACCGTGACCCCGGACCGCCACAGCGCCCGGTACAGGCCCAGGACCGTGCCGTAGTAGTCGAAGTCGGAGGTCGGATGGGCCGGCTGCTCGGCCGCCCAGGCCGACTCGAAGTCGTAGACCAGGGCCACCGGGGCGTCCACAGTGGACCCGACCAGCTCGGCCAGCCGCTGGTACTCCTCGCCCACCTGGGTGACCTCGCGGAACACCTTCGTGTCCTCGCCGGCGTGCGGCAGCATCGCCGAGTGGAAGCGCTCGGCCCCGGACGCGGACTGCCGCCACTGGAAGAACAGCGTGCCGTCGGCGCCGCGGGCCAGGTGGGAGAACGAGTTGCGGCGCAATTCCCCGCCCAGCTTGGCGAAGTTGCGCGGCTGCCAGTTCACCGCCGAGGTGGAGTGCTCCATCAGCAGCCACGGCTCGCCGCGCGACAGCCCGCGCACCAGGTCGGCCGACAGGGCCAGCTCGACGTGCCGCTCCGGGTCGGCGGCCCGCGTGTAGTGGTCGTTGGCGACGAAGTCGACCTCGGCCGCCCAGTGCCAGTAGTTGAGCGCCTTGAACGTCCAGCCGACCATGAAGTTGGTGGTCACCGGCACGTCCGGGGTCACGTCCTTGAGCACGTCCCGCTCGGCGCAGAACTGATCCAGCAACGCGTCGGAGCAAAATCGCGCAAAGTCCAACACCTGCCCGGGATTCTGGTACGTCGGCGTGACCCGCGGCGGCAGCACCTGCTCCCACGCGGAGTAGTGCTGGCTCCAGAAGTCGGTGCCCCAGGCCCGGTTCAGGCCGTCGAGGTCGTAGCGGGCGCGCAGCCAGTCCCGGAAGACCTCGGCGCAGCGGTCGCAGTAGCAGCGCGACACGTGGCAGCCGTACTCGTTGTTGACGTGCCAGGCGGCCAGCGCCGGATGTTCGCCGTAGCGCAGCGCGATCTTCTCGGTCAGCGCGACGGCCCGGTCGCGGTAGACCGGCGAGGTCGGGCAGTACTCCTGCCGGGAACCGTGGGACAGCCGCACGCCGTCGGCCCGCACCGGCAGCATGTCCGGGTTGGCCGCGGTCAGCCACGGCGGCGGGGAGGCGGTCGCGTTGGCCAGGCAGACCCGGATGCCGCCCTCGTGCAGCTGGTCGAGCACCTGGTCCAGCCAGCCGAAGTCGAACCGGTTGTCGGCCACCTCCAGCCGGGCCCAGGCGAAGATGCCGACGCTGACCAGGTTCACCCCGGCGCGCTTCATCAGCTCCACGTCCTGGGTCCAGACGTGCTCGGGCCACTGCTCGGGGTTGTAGTCACCACCCCAGCAGGGACCCCGCAGTCCGGTCGGCCATCCGGTCACGGCCGCAAGCGTGGACTACACACACACCAAACGTCAACACAGTCAAACAGGCTACGACTTGATAACTGTTATCCCCGTCACCCGGGTGAACCCCCTGAGCGGACCGTTCTCACTGGTCTACAGGGAGCAACCAGGTCGAACTGGGTCTTGACATCTCTTGTGACGGGTACAACATTGTGCGCAACTTTGTTTGACTCCGTTGGTTCACACTCGACACGGGAGGGCCCGATGGCGCGCCCCAGACCAGGCCAACTGCCCACACTCGACCGGCGGTCGGTGCTCAAGGTGCTGCTCGCGGGCGCCGGTCTCGCGGCCGTGCCCGGCCTCGCCGCGTGCGGCTCCGGCGGCTCGGCGGCCTCGGACCCGAACACGATCACGTTCGGGTCCAACGGCTCCGACGCCAAGCCCAAGCAGGCCTACCAGGCCGTGCTGGACGCGTTCGCCAAGCAGTCCGGCGGCCTCACGGTCAAGCCGAACGTGCAGGACCACAACGCGTTCCAGCAGAACATCAACAGCTACCTGCAGGGCACGCCGGACGACGTGTTCACCTGGTTCGCCGGCTACCGGATGCAGTTCTTCGCCAACAAGGGCCTGCTGCACCCGATCGACGACGTCTGGGACAAGATCGGCGGCAACTTCTCGCAGGCCGTCAAGGACCTGTCGAAGTCCACCGACGGGCACTACTACTTCGTGCCGATCTACAACTACCCGTGGGGCGTCTTCTACCGGAAGAGCCTGTTCGCCGAGAAGGGCTACGAGGTCCCCAAGACCTTCGACGACCTGATCAACCTGGCCAAGAAGATGCAGGGCGACGGCCTGTCGCCGTTCGTGCAGGGCTTCGGCGGCGGCGAGAGCTGGATGCTGCTGGGCACGTTCGACTACCTGAACATGCGCACCAACGGCTACCAGTTCCACATGGACCTCATGCACGGCAAGGAGTCCTGGTCCGACGCCAAGGTCAAGTCGGTGATGGACTCCTGGAAGCGGATTCTGCCGTACTACACCCCGGGCGCCTCCAGCAAGAAGTGGGAGGACGCCTCGGCGGCGCTGGTCAACAAGACCGGCGGCATGATGGTGATCGGCATGTTCGTGGGCCAGTCCTTCACCAGCCAGGCCGACCAGGACGACCTGGACTTCTTCGCCTTCCCGGAGATCAACTCCCAGTACGGCACCACCGCCGTCGAGGCGCCGATGGACGGCTTCCTGCTGTCGAAGAACCCGAAGAACCTGGACGGCTCCAAGAAGCTGCTGGAGTTCCTGGGCGGCGCGGCGGCCGAGGACACCTACCTGTCCATCGACTCGTCCAACCTCGCGGTCAACGACAAGGCCGACACCAGCAAGTACGGGGCGCTGCAGAAGAAGGCGGTGCAGTTCATCGCCGACGCCAAGGACCTGTCCCAGTTCGCCGACCGGGACAGCGACCCGGGCTTCATCCAGAACGTCGTCGAGCCGGCGTTCGCGCAGTTCGTGCAGAGCCCGAACACCTCAGACTCGCTGCTCACCCAGATCCAGTCGCAGAAGTCGCAGTACTTCCAGTCCTGAAGGTGGCCATGACCGTCATCACCGACGCGGCCGAGAACGTCGCGGGAGCCGGGGTCTCCGGCTCCCGCCGCGTTCGCCGGCTGACCGGACAGGACAAGATCGTGCTCGGCCTGATGGTCGGCATCCCCACCCTGCTGCACGTGGCGCTGGTGTGGGTGCCGACCCTCGTGTCGGTGCTGCTGTCGTTCTCCAGCTGGGACGGCATCGGCGGGCTGGCCACGATCAAGTTCGTCGGCGTGCAGAACTACGTCACGATGTTCACGGTGTCGCCGACCTTCTGGCCGGCCGTGCAGCACAACGTGATCTGGCTGGTGTTCTTCGTGCTGCTGCCGACCCCGTTCGGCGTGTTCCTGGCCTACCAGCTGGACAAGAGCATCCGGTTCACCCGCTTCTACCAGACCGCGATCTTCCTGCCGGTGGTCATCTCGGCGGCGGTGACCGGGTTCATCTGGCAGACCATCTACGACCCGGACAACGGCCTGGTCAACAGCATCCTGGGCACCAACAAGCCCGGCACGTCCTACATCGAGTGGCTGGGCGACTCGCACCTGAACCTGTGGGCGGTGCTGATCGCCGCCAGCTGGAAGCAGGCCGCGTACATCATGATCCTGTACCTGGCCGGGCTGAAGGGCTTCGACCCGTCGCTGCGCGAGGCGGCGGCGCTGGACGGGGCCAGCGAGTGGCAGTCGTTCACCCGGGTGACGTTCCCGGCGCTCAAGCCGATCAACATCATCATCCTGGTGGTGACGATCATCGAGTCGCTGCGCGCGTTCGACCTGGTGTACGTGGTCGCCGGCAGCAACGGCACCAAGCCCGGCCTGGAGCTGCTGTCCATCCTGATCGCCAACAACATCCTCGGCGAGTCCAGCCTGGTCGGCTACGGCTCGGCGCTGGCGGTGGTGCTGCTGGTGATCTCGCTGGTGCCGATCGTGTCGTACGTGTTCCAGACGTTCCGGAAGGACCAGCAGGCATGACCGCCTTTTCCGTGGCGGCGGCGTCGTGACCGCCGTCGCAGAAGTCCCGGCCACGACGGCGCCCCGGCCGGCCGCGAAGCCGCGGCGCAAGCCGGTGCGGCCCGCGCGGGTCGTGCTGCACGTGTTCCTGACCGTGACCGCGCTGGTGTGGCTGGTTCCGTTCGTGTGGGCCGTCTACACCTCGCTGCGCACGTTCGCCGACACCTCGCAGCACGGCTACTTCTCCCTGGCCTCCGCGCTGACGTTCGAGAACTACGAGAACGCGTGGGAGCAGGCGGGGCTGCCGCACTACTTCCTCAACTCGGTGATCATCACCCTGCCGGCCGTGCTGGTGACGCTGCTGTTCTCCGCGTCGGTGGCGTTTTTCGTGTCCCGCTTCAACTTCAAGGTCAACCTGTTCCTGCTGATGCTGTTCACCGCCGGCAACCTGCTGCCGCCCCAGGTGATCATCACGCCGCTGTTCCGGATGTACCTGCTCATCCCGCTGCCGGACTGGCTGTCGGGCGGCTCCGGGCTGATGTACAACTCGTTCCTCGGCGTGATCCTGATCCACGTGGCGTTCCAGAGCGGGTTCTGCACGTTCGTGCTCAGCAACTACATGAAGACCATTCCGCACGAGCTCACCGAGGCGGCGCTGGTCGACGGGGCGTCGGTGTTCCGGCAGTTCTGGCAGATCATCCTGCCGCTGTGCCGGCCCGCCTTCGCCGCGCTGGCCACGCTGCTGACCATCTGGATCTACAACGACTTCTTCTGGGGCCTGGTGCTGTTCCAGACCGGGGCCGACCGGCCGATCACCTCGGCCATCGCCAGCCTCCAGGGGCAGTACTTCAGCAACCAGAACCTGATCGCGGCCGGCGCGCTGCTCACCGCGATCCCGACCCTGCTGATCTACCTGGCGTTGCAGAAGCAGTTCGTCAGCGGCCTCACCCTCGGCGCCAACAAGGGCTGAGCCCCCGACGCCGGTCGGGTCGGGTTCTCACTGTGGCGGCGGGACAACCCGCCCCGACCGGTTCTTCCCGCTGACAAGGCGAAGCCCCGGCCGCACCGGCCGGGGCTTCGTCGTTTGCTATGCGGGGCTTGGCCTTCCGGGCAGGCGCAGCGTCATCAGGGCGCCGCCCTCGGGGGCGCGGCCGGCGTAGGCCTTGCCACCGTGGCGTTCCGCGGCCTGGGCGACGATCGCCAGCCCCAGGCCCGAGCCGGGCAGCGTGCGGGCCTCCGAGGACCGGTAGAACCGCTCGAACACGTGCGGCAGGTCGGCCTCGGCGATGCCCGGGCCGCTGTCGGCGATCTCGATCAGCATCGTGCCGTCGCCGACCGGCTTCATCTCCAGCCGGACCACGCCGTCGGCCGGCGTGAACTTGACCGCGTTGTCGAGCAGGTTGAGCACCGCCCGCTCCAGCGCGTGGGCCTCGCCCAGTAAATACCAGGGCTGCACGGTGACCAGGAACTGCTGGCCGACCGCCCGGCGGCGGGCCCGGTCCAGCGCCCGCTCCACCAGCTCGACCATGTCCACCGGCTCGTGCACGGCCTGCGGCGCGTCCTCACGGGCCAGCTCGACCAGGTCCCCGATCAGCGTGGTCATCTCGGCGATCTGGGCCTGCACGTCGTCGTAGATCTCCTGCCGGTCCTCGGCCGACAGCGTGGGCGCGCCCGGTTTCTCCGAGGCCAGCAGCAGCTCCAGGTTGGTGCGCAACGAGGTCAGCGGGGTACGCAGCTCGTGGCCGGCGTCGCCGACCAGCCGTCGCTGCCGTTCCTGCGACTCGGCCAGGGCCCCCAGCATCGTGTTGAAACTGGTGGTGAGCAGGGAGAGTTCGTCGTCACCGGTCACCGGGATCGGCCGCAGGTCGCCGGTCGCGGTGACGTGGTCGGTCGCCTGCCGCAGCCGGGTCACCGGCCGCAGGCCGCCCTGGGCCACCGCCGTGCCGGCCAGCGCGGCCACCAGCACGCCGCCGATGCCGACGAACACCAGCACCAGAGCCAACTTCTGCAACAGGTCCTCGGTCGGCTTGAGCGACTGCGAAGCCACCAGAACCTGGCCGGTGGCGTAGGTGCAGGCCATCACCACGGTGTGCGTGGTGTTGTCGGTGCGCGGGTCGGTGCAGGTGCCAGGATCGCTGTTGATCAGGTTCCGCTCGACGGCCGAGATCTTCGGCGGCTGCCGCCCGACCTCGGGCTTCATGCCGTCCGGGCCGATCTCGGCGAAGGTCAGGTCGGGCGGGCCGACCAGCGTCAGGGTCCGGTACTGCCCGCTGCCCAGGGCCGACGCGGTGGCCTTGGTGTTGTACTCCACCGACGACGACACCTGGGCGTACAGGTTGGTGCTGACCACGACGAAGGCGCCGACCGAGGCCAGCGCCACCGCACCGGCCACGCAGGCCGCCGTGAGCAAGATCACCCGCGAGCGCAGCGAGACGTTGCGCCGGCCCTCGGCGTGAAGCACCGTCACGGAGGGGTCTCCCTGAGCACGTAGCCAACGCCGCGCACCGTGTGCAGCAGCCGCGGCTCGCCGTCGGCCTCGGTCTTTCGCCGCAAGTAACCGACGTAGACCTCCAGTGCGTTCCCGGAGGTCGGGAAGTCGTAGCCCCATACGTCCTCCAGGATCCGGCCCCTGGTGAGGACCTGCTTGGGGTGGGCGAGGAACAGTTCGAGCAGGCTGAACTCGGTGCGGGTCAGGCTGATGGGCCGCTCGCCGCGGCGCACCTCGCGGGTGCCCGGGTCCAGCTCCAGGTCGGAGAAGCGCATCGTCGCCGCCGGGGAGCCGGCCGCCGCCTCGTCGGCGACCGCGCGCCGCAGCAGCGCCCGCAGCCGGGCCAGCAGCTCCTCCAGCGCGAACGGCTTGGGCAGGTAGTCGTCGGCCCCCGCGTCCAGGCCGGCCACCCGGTCCGACACCGCGTCACGCGCGGTGAGCACCAGGATCGGCAGGTCGTCGCCGGTGCCGCGCAGCCGCCGGCACACCTCCAGTCCGTCCAGCCGGGGCATCATGACGTCCAGAACCATCGCGTCGGGACGCTGCGCGGTGACGGCCTCCAGCGCCTGCTGGCCGTCGCCGGCCAACTCGACCTGGTAGCCGTTGAACTGCAGCGAGCGACGGAGCGACTCGCGCACGGCCCGGTCGTCGTCCACTACGAGGATGCGCATGAACGAAGTGTTACCTGCGGGCCTGAGAGGTGCCTGAGAGGGGGCCAAGGACAGACACAATTTCACCGACCGGGTGAGGGGTCGTCCGGCCACCCTGCGTAACCGAACATGAGCCACTCACGTGCGGCTTGACCTCCACTTAAGTCCAGGTTCCACCATGGCGGCCATGGACCTGCCCGACATCGCCCGCCCCGACGCGGCGGGCATCGTGATCCACACCTGGCGCACCGACGACCAGCTGCGCGCGGCCGACGCGGCCCTGAAGACCTGGCGCTCCCGGCCGTGGCCGGCCGACTGCCTGAGCCGCACCGTGCTGCTCGGCCTGGACGGCCGCCTGGTGCTGCACTACGAGCAGTGGAGCAGCACCCAGCTCGGCTACCGGCTCGTGCATTCGGAACCGGCCGACGGACCCTCGGACGAGGTGCTGGTCGTCTCGTTCGGCGTGAGCAAGGTGGCCCAGCAGCGTCGACTGGTCGATGTGATGCTGCCTCACGTCACGCCCGGAACCTTCCTGCACGCCAGCACCGACGGCGGCAGCGTGGTCGCGTGGACCACTCGGGACACGTGGTCGCACCTCGACGAGCTGCCGTGGGTCGAGCGGCTCAGTTCTCAGCGGTTCCGCCCGCACGCGGCACTGGCGCATTCCAGTGTCGCCACAGCGCGGTCAGCCTGATCGCCACCACCAGCGCCGAGCCGATCACCGTGCCCCACAGGTCCGGCAGGCCCAGCCAGGCGGTCACCGCCACCACCACCGAGCCGGCCAGCGCCGCCACCGCGTAGATCTCCTTGCGCAGCACCATCGGGATCTCCCGCAGCAGGACGTCCCGGATCGCGCCGCCGCCGATGCCCACCGTCATGCCGATCAGGCAGGCCGTGTAGGCCGGCACCTGGTGTTGCAGCGCCGTTGTCGTGCCGGCCGTGACGAACACCCCCAGGCCGACGGCGTCGGCCAGCAGCACCGCCCGGCGCAGGCGGGCCACCTGGGGATGGAAGAAGAACACCACCAGGCCGGTCGCCGCCGCCGTGAGCAGGTAGGGCCAGCTACGCAGCGTGGTCGGCGGGTGGATGCCGAGCAACACGTCCCGGATGATGCCGCCGCCCAGCGCCGTCGTCAGACCCAGCACCACCACGCCGAACACGTCCAGCTTGGCCCGCACCGCGGCGAGCGCGCCGGAGGCGGCGAAGGCGACTAGACCGATCAGCTCAATGACCACGGTTGCGCAGCGTAGAGGGCCCGGCGAACTACTATCGGTAGAGACCGGATGGTCCGGTTGGAGCGCACCCGACAATGGGGAACATGCGGATCATCCTGGTACGGCACGGGGAGAGCCTCGGCAACGTCGACGAGCTGGCGTACTGCCGGATCCCCGACCACGCGCTGCCGTTGACGCTGCACGGCGAGCAGCAGGCCGCCGACACCGCGCCGGCCATCCGGGCGCTGCTCGCGCCCGGGCCCGTCGCCGCCTATGTCAGCCCGTACCTGCGCACCAGACAGACGCTGGAGCTGCTCGGCGTCCGGGACCTGACCGAACGGACCGTCGCCGAGCCCCGGCTGCGGGAGCAGGACTGGGGCAACCTCCAGGACCCCGTCGAGCAGGAGGTGCAGAAGCGGCTGCGGCACGAGTTCGGGCACTTCTTCTACCGGCTGCCCCACGGCGAGTCCGGGGCCGACGTCGACGACCGCGTCGCCAGCTTCCTGGCCGAGCTGGAGGTGCGCATGCTCCAGCAGGCCAGCCATCCGCACACCGTGCTCGTCGTCTCCCACGGGCTGGCCATGCGGCTGCTGTGCCGGCGGCTGTTCTCGTGGAGCATCGAGCTGTTCGAGTCCCTGTCCAATCCCGGGCACTGCGAATACCGGGTGCTGGAGCGGGACGCCGACGGCGAGTGGACCATCGACCGGCCGTTCGGCCAGTGGCGGCAGTCCCCCGACGGCACCACTCAGAAGACCTCAGTGCGCTGAGTCCATCCCTTGGCCAGCCCCATCCCTTGGCCAGCAAGGGATCGGCATCGTCGGTCAACCGGTCGCGGCAGTTTCCCGTACGCGCCTGTTGGCCAGTGCCCGAGCAAGCCCCGGGCACGCCCGTCGCCGACGCCGAGCCCGTGAGAAGCAGCCTTGGACGCGTCTGTCGGCCGTGCCGAGCAGCCCCCGAATCAAGCCTAGACCTCGAAGCTGGCAGGCCCGGAAAACCTTGGCGACAAGCCAAAACCCCGCCCTGCCAGCTTCATCTGGTTGGATTGATTCGGGGGCTGCTCAGTTCCAGTCACAGCGGACTGTTCGGCCCCGACGCTGAGTGGCCGAGTCCGGCGCCGGCGTTCAACCCGGTCTCGGTTCGAGCATGGCGCCGGGCCTGCTCAGCCCAGCAAACCCCTTTGGTACGCCGGAATCAGGTGCCTCGGCACCAGGAGCCGCCGGCCGTTCACCACGATCGGCACCAGCTCCGGCGCGACCGCCTTCCACTGGGCCCGGCGGTGCCGGGTGTTGCTGCGCGAGGTCTTGCGCTTGGGCACAGCCATAAGCGGGTCCTCTTTCCGTAGCGGCGGTTGAACTTCTCGACCCGGCCGGCGGTGTCGACGAGGCGCTGGGCCCCGGTCCAGAAGGGGTGCGAGTCGGCGGTGATATCGACGACCAGCAGCGGATAGGTGTTGCCGTCGCTCCACTCGACGGTCCGGTCGGACGTGGCGGTGGAGCGGGTCAGGAACGAGGTCCCCGTGCTGGAGTCCTGGAACACCACGGGGTGGTAGTCGGGGTGGATGCCCTTTTTCATCGCAGTTCGTCCTCACGGTCGGTGAACAGGAACGAGTCGCGGTAGCCGTCCCAGGCGGACAGCCCGGCGGCGAGTTCGGCGTCGGTGACGAGCGCTTCCCGCAGTGCGGCGGTGATCTCGGCGTGGTCGGCGCCGTCGGTGAGCACGACGATCTCGTTGCCACGGTCGCCGTAGTACGGATCCCAGCCGAGCGCGGCCATGGCCCGGCGGTCCTCGTCGACGCCGTCCCAGTCGTCGACGGCGGCCAGCCACGGCCCGGCGTGCCCGATCTGGAGCCCGCCGCCGGCCGACTCGAGCCACAACGCGATGTCGGGCCGGCTGGCCAGCCAGAACCGGCCCCGGGTGCGCACGACGCCGTCGAGCAGCACGTCGATGTTGGCGTGGAACCGATCCGGATGGAACGGTCGCCGCTCGCTGAACAGCAGCAGCTCGAAGCCGTCCTCGCGGTGCAGCGGCGGCTCGCCCCGCAACAACGGCCCGTGGGCGTTGTCCGGACGTCCGCGCCGGGCGTTGGCCGGGAGTCGGGTCAGCCAGTCGACCCCGCCGAGCGGCGCCAGCAGCGCGGCCGGGGCCAGGCGCCGGAAAGCGGCGTCGAGCCGCCCGGGCGGGCCGGTGAGCACGAGCACGTCGGCGAACTCGGCCTGGCCGATGGCGACCTGGGCGAGGGTGCGCTCGTCGTCGGCGCTCCCGCCGAGTCCGCGTTCGTGCATGGTGTCGTCGCTGGTGGCCTGGGCGAGCCAGTGCTCGTGATCGACGGCGGTGACCACGGCCTGCACTCGCGAGCGGTCCAACGCCCAGCACACCGGTTCCGGTTCCATGCGCGGATCGAGGTGCAGCACGATCCGGCCGACGTCGGCCCGCTCGGAGAGCCGGGCGACCAGCGGCAGCAGGTCCTCGCGCAGCGTGCACGACACGCAGCCGTGCCCCAGTTCGAGCACGGTCCAGGCGTCCTCGCCGCGGTGTCGCAGCCGCCGCCGCACCACGCCCTCGGTCACCCGGCTCAGGTCGTGGTGCACGACGGCGGTGTCGCCGCCGGCCAGTTCGTCGGCCACCTGCTCGGCCGCCGTCGCCGCCAGGCCGCCGACCAGCACGATCGGTACGGACACGACCCCTCCTATCGAGAACGATTTCCATCTACGGCGTTGGCCACGCTACCCTGCCGAGGGAATTTTTGAAAACGAATGTCGTTACAAGGAGGTGTGGCATGGCCAAGCGCTGCCAGGTGACCGGCAGCGGCCCCGGCTACGGCAAGCAGGTGTCGCACTCGCACCGGCGGACCTCCCGCCGATGGGAGCCGAATCTCCAGCGCCGCCGCTACTGGGTGCCGTCCCAGCGGCGCTGGGTGACGCTGCGACTGTCCGCCAAGGCGATCAAGACCATCGACCGCAAGGGGATCGACGCGGTCCTGGCCGGAATGGGTTCCTGACCCGGAAGGAGTCGACATGGCTCGCAACGAGGTTCGACCGATCGTGAAGCTGCGTTCCACGGCGGGCACCGGCTTCACCTACGTCACGCGCAAGAACCGCCGCAACGACCCGGACCGCCTGGTGCTGCGCAAGTTCGACCCGGTGGCCCGCAAGCACGTCGACTTCCGCGAGGAGCGCTGAATGGCGAAGAAGTCCAAGATCGCCAAGGACGCGCGGCGCCGGGAGATCGTGGCCCGCTACGCGCAGCGCCGGGCCGAGCTCAAGCTCGTCGTCTCCAACCCGGCGGCGAGCCCGGCCGAGCGCGAGGCCGCCGCGCTCGGCCTACAGAAGCTGCCCCGCGACGCCAGCCCCACGCGGCTGCGCAACCGTGACGCCGTGGACGGACGTCCCCGCGGCTTCTTCCGCAAGTTCGGGCTGTCCCGGCTACGGCTGCGCGAGGCCGCGCACCGCGGCGAGCTGCCCGGCGTGAGCAAGTCGAGTTGGTGAGGACACCCATGCCCAGGACCGACCGCCGCCCACCCCGGCGCAAGGTGAACCTGCTGCGCCGTGAAGGCGTGACCCGAGTGGACTGGAAGGACGTGACCCTGCTGCGGAAGTTCATCTCCGACCGCGGCAAGATCCGCTCCCGCCGGGTGACCGGGCTCACCCCGCAGCAGCAGCGCGAGGTGGCCACCGCCATCAAGAACGCGCGCGAAATGGCCCTGTTGCCCTATCCGGGACCCTCGCAACGCGGATAAACGTCACATGCGCTTCCTGCTTGACCGTTGCTGTCAAGTAGGAAGCGCATGTGCATCCTCTCTACGACGTCCTGTACCGCCGCCGCGACACCCGGCGCGAGTTCACCGGCGAGCCGATCGACCCCGCCGTGCTGGAGCGGGTGCTGCGGGCCGCGCACGCGGCGCCGAGCGTCGGGCTGTCCCAGCCGTGGGACTTCGTGCTCGTGTCGGACGAACACGTGCGCCGGGAGTTCCGTGATCACGTGCTCACCGAGCGCAAGATCTTCGACGCGTCGCTGGATCCCGAGCGCGCCGCCGTGTTCGAGCGGATCAAGATCGAGGGCGTGCTGGAGTCCAGTCTCGGCGTCGTCGTCTGCTATGACCCGGACCGCGGCTCGCCGGCCGTGCTCGGCCGGCACGCCATCGCCGACGCCGGCCTGTACTCGGTGTGCCTGGCCATCCAGAACCTCTGGCTCGCGGCCACCGCCGAGGGCCTGGGCGTGGGCTGGGTGAGCTTCTACCGTGAGGACTTCCTGCGCCGCCTGCTGGGCATCCCGGCCGGTGTGCGCCCGGTGGCGTGGCTGTGTCTGGGCGGCGTGCGCGACCTGCCCGATGTTCCCGATCTGGAGCGACACGGGTGGCGGGAACGGTTGCCACTCGATGACGTTGTCCACCATGAGCGGTACGGTCAACGGCCAGGCCGGTAGCCTGGCCCGAGTCGAACCGCATCGAAGAAGCAGGGGACGTAGAGGACCCAGTGGAGCAGGACGATTCGCTCGCAGGGGGACAGCTCCCACAGCAGGACATGCGTGTGCGCCTGCTGATCAATGCTGGCCGCCTGGCCGAGGCGAACACCCTGTTCGAGCAGGCCGTCTCCCATGGACCGACCGGGGCCGACCGCTGGGGCCGCTCCTATCTGCTGGTGTACCGGGCGACGCTCGCGTGGCGGCTGCGCCGCATCCCGCTGGCGCTGGAGCTGGCGGCCGAGGGTTGGACCGAAATGGACTCCGAGCGGCCGTCGGGCGAGCTCGCTTCCCGTGCCCTCGGCCAGCTCGGCTGGCTGCTCGAGGGCATCGGCCACCGGCGGGCCGCATTGGACATCACGCGGCTGGCGCTGCACGTCGCCCGGGAATCCGGCGACAAGTCGGCGCTCGCCCAGTGCCTGCAACGGCTCGGCGGCACCCTGAACTTCCGTGCCATCGACGGCAGTCCCGTCAACGCGCACGAGATCTTCGGCGAGGCCCGGCAGCACCTCAGCGAGGGGTTGACCGTGGTCGGGCCGGAGGACCCCAGCTACTGGGCGCTGCGCGGGGCCTATTCGCGCTCGCTGGCCGGCACCGGCGACCTGGAGCTGGCCGCCCGGCACGCCACCGAGGTGTTGGCGTACGGGCAGGAGGCCACCGATCTGTGGTCCGTGGCCGTCGGGAACTGGGTGCTCGGCTGCGTGCACAGTGGTCTGGGCGAGTTCGTTCAGGCCCGGACGATGGCCAGCCGGGCCGTCGCCGCCGCCGACAAGATCAACGACAACTCCTTGCTGCTGCGGTTCTCCCTGGACCTGGCCGACATCTGCGCCGCCATGGACGACGAGGTCGGCGAGGCCGCCGCGCTGCGGTGCAGCCTGACCGCGAGCCGCATCGCCACCGAGACCCTGCAAGAGGGGCTCGGCCAGGCGCTCGAGCAGCGGCGGCTGGCCGTGCAGGCGCAGAAGTTGGCCATGGCCGCCCAGGAGGCCGCCGCCCGTGATCCGCTGACCGGCCTGGCCAATCGTCTCGGCCTGGAGCGCAGCGCCCAGCAACTGTTGGAGGGCACCGCTTCCAAGGGCAAAGTGCCGTGGCTGGTGTTAGTGGACGTCGACTGGTTCAAGGACGTCAACGACGACGCCGGGCACGCCGCCGGCGACGCCGCGCTGCGCGAGATCGCCCGGCTGCTGCGCCGGGAGTGCCGCAGCGACGACCTGGTCGCCCGCTGGGCCGGTGACGAGTTCGTCGTCCTGCTCGGCGACGCCGGCCCCAGCGCCGACGTCGGCCCCGCTGTCGCCGAACGCATCCGCGCCGCCGTCGACCAGCACGACTGGCGCATCGTCCTCGGCACCGCCCGCCGCCCCACCGTCTCCATCGGCGTCGCCGGCGGCCCCGCCAAGCTCGACCAGCTCTTCGCCGCCGCCGACATCGCCCTCTACCGCGCCAAACGCCAGGGGCGCAACCGTGTCGAGGTCCACGAGACCATGGCCCGCCTGGGCGAGCTCTCAGAAAGCTGACCCTCCACTTGCAACTTGCATCGGGCACGTAGCGGACGATTATCCACAGCTGGCGGCCGTTTTGCGCTCTGTCCACAGGCGACCGGCCGTAGAGATCAACTTCCCTGGACGCCGAATAGACTGGCAGCGGGGGAAGCCCCCTGGGTTGGGCGGGCAACTGGGTTGGGCGGGCAACTGGGTTGGGCGGGCAACTGGGCTGGGTCAGGGGGCCGGCGGAGTCCGGGTGTGCCGTGCTGGTTGGTGGGTGTGGTTGTGCTTCGGGTGCCCGCGCCGCGCGGTTGCCGGGGCGTGGGATTTGCATTGAGAGGCCGGGGGCCGCTGTCTGACTAGGGGATGGGCCTTTTTGGTTAGCGACTCCGGGTGGATTTTGCGCGGAGACCTCTGGGCGATGGCGTATCAAGGCGCTATCGGGCAGGCTCCGCCTGCCTCGATACGCAAGAAGCTTATGCCATCGCCCCCCTCCGCGCAAAATCCACCCTCCGGAGCGTGGAGGTGTAGATGATGGTCGCCGTGGTGCTTTGGGTGGGGTCGTCGCGATTATGCATGAAACACAGGTTCACTCGTTAGTGGTTCGATCTGGATCTTCAATAGGGGTATTCTTGGGGTATGGATGAAATCACCCGAGAGCTGGAGTCTGCTGAGCCTTCGGGAGCGATGCTGGACCTGCTCCTTGGCGCGGATCTCTCCACTCTGACCGCTGAGCAACAAGTCACGGCGTTCGTCATAGCCCGCAAGATCACGGCGGTTGCCGACCATGCTCGGCTGTGCATTCTCCGCAGCTTCGACGATCTGGCCGAGATGTCCATGGCCACCCACGAGTCCGAACAGTCCCTGTTCCGCCAGCAAGAACGCGCCGAAGTCCTAGACCGGCTGCCGCGCCTGTGTGAGCAGCTGCGACGCGGCGAGATCGACCTACGCCGGGTGGAGACCGTGGACGAGCGGGTGATCCACCTCGACCCCGCCACGATCCCCCAGATCGAAGACCAACTGGTCGAGGTCGCCGCTGAGCTCACCCGCACCCAACTCGCGCGCCGGACCACCAAGCTGGTCGCCGAGGCCGACCCGCTCGGCTACGAGCAGCGCCGGCAGAAGGCCCGTGACAAGGAACGGCGGATCGAGTTCTACCCGCTGCCCAACGGCATGGCCGAGCTGCGGATCCGGATGTCGGCGATCGACGCCCGGCAGTGTTACGACATCGCCACCGCCGACGCCCGCGCGTTGTGCAAGGACTGCCGCACCACCGACCAGAAGCGGGTGGACGCGTTCCTGGACCGGTTCCTGGGCTACGGCATCGACCGCAAAGTCCAGGTCCACGTCACCCTCTCGATGGAGACCCTCATGGGCTTGACCGAGGACCCGGGCCTGCTCGACGGCTACGGCCCGATCAGCGCCGACTCCGCCCGCGAGCTCGCCATGCTCGGCCCCTGGCGCGGGGTCCTGTTGGACGAGTATCAGCGGGCCGCCGCGATGGCCACCCACCTCTACAAGCCCCCAGCCCGGTGTCGCGAGTTCACCAAACTCCGTGACGGCGGCACCTGCTGCGCCCCCGGCTGCGTCAACCCCATCCAGGAAATCGACCACACCATCCCCTGGCCCCAGGGAAAGACGAACCCGGACCAGCTCAAGGGCTACTGCCAACACCACCACCACCTCAAGCACGGCAACCACACCGTCACCCTCGACGACGACGGCACCCT
>NZ_JBIUAG010000023.1:0-165807 GCF_044547355.1 Kutzneria sp. NPDC052558 | reverse complement strand
TCGACTTGCATGTGTTAAGCACGCCGCCAGCGTTCGTCCTGAGCCAGGATCAAACTCTCCAATAAGGTTTTGTTTGATCGAGACTAGTACAAACTGGCATCAATTCCAGTTTTAACCATCTCAAAGGAACCCACTAAGGGGTTATTCATTCAAGTACTGGCTATTACAGTACGCTGTTGAGTTCTCAAAGAACACACGCACACCGTCACTTGGCTCTTTCAAGCCGCGTTCAGGGGCCTTGGTGTTTCGCTTGTATTCGTAGCTTAGCCGGTTGTTTTCCGCCTTGCAAATCGGCCTCTGAGGGAGGCGACTCGCTGGGTTTCGGTCCCGGTCTGTCAGGCTCGTCCTCACCGTCCCTGCCGGGGAGTCCCTGGCGGTCCGGGGCGAGTCCGTGTTGCGCTGACTTGGAGAAAGTTACCCAGGTCGATCACCGAAGTCAAATCGCCTGGTCAGGGCGGTTAACAGTCGATGTCGACCTCCGCTCAGGCCCCTTTGCCGCGCGGCCGCAGCCACAGCGTGGAGCTGCGCGAGCCCCCGGACGACGCCTCCAGCACCTCTTCCGGGCTGAGCACCCGCTGCTGGTCCACCGGCACCAGGTCGTAACCCCACGTGCGGAACTCGCGGAGCACGGTTAGCGGGTCGTCGCCGAGGTCGGCGGTCGACGCCGGCGAGAAGGCGCACAGCACGTGCGGCCGGTCCCGGCGCAGCAGCCGCACCAGGCCGCCGAGCGCCCGGTGCTCGCGTCCCGGCGCGTCCACCTTCACCACCGACAGGCGCATCCCGGCCAGGCTCGCAATGCTCTCCAGCTCCTTGTCCAGGCGCACGCCACGGACGGATCCGCCCAGCTCAGCCGGCTGGCCGGCGTCCATCGGCTCGAGAATCGGGGCGCCGGCGAACTGGGTCGAGCCGGCGGGCAGCTGGCTCGACGACGGCGACGCCGCGGCCGGCACCGGCGGCCCCGGATCGGGCCGCACCGCCACCCCTCCGGTCAGCGCCGGCTCGGCCAGCAGGTCCGCGGCCTGGTCCCACGCCGCGCCCTCGACGACCACCAGCCGCTCGGCGATCTGCGGCGACAGGTTCACCCCGACGTTGTGCCGGAGCAGCCGCCGCACCGGGTCGCTCGGCTCCACGGCCACGACCGCGCCGCTGGCGCCGAGCAGGCTCAGCACCCTGATCGTGTGATATCCGACATGGGCGCCGATGTCGACGAAGATGCCGTCCGGCTCGACCAGCGAGTCGATCAGCCGCGACAGGTCGGGCTCCCACACCCCGTTGCTCGACAGCAGCGGCAGCATGAGCGCGTCCTCGGACGGCAGCCGCAGCAGACCGACATCACAGAGCACGAGCGAACTCGGCACGCCCTCGACCGCGCCGCCGTGCCGCTCGTGCTCGCGCACCACGACCCGGCGCAGCGCATCCGACGTGTGCAGGGCCTGATCCGCGGCGCGGAGCCCGGATTCGAGCCGGCCGTCGCGCTCACGCAGGCTTTCCGCGACCTTCGACTCGATCGCGTCGATGCGGTCGAGCGTCTTGTCCAGCATCAGGGTCAGGCGGTCGAGACGGTCGGCCAGCGTGTCCAGCTGCTTGGTGCGCTTGCCGGCCTCGGCGACCAGGGCGTCCTCCAGTTCACGCAGTCGACGGCCCTGACCGGCGAGGTCGGCGCTCACCCGGACCACGCCGTCGTCCGTGCTGACGAGCTGGTCCCCCAGCTGGGAGTGCCGGTCGACGAGCCGTTCGAAGTCGGAGCGGAGGCTCTCCAGCTCGACCAGTCCGCCGACTTCGCGGATCTCGTCCTGCCGGCGCAGCAGTTCGCCGGCGGTGCGCTCCATGCCGTCGAGCACGGTGCCCAGCACGTCACGCAGGTGGTTGTCGTAGTGGTTGAGGACCCTCAGCACGCCCTTGCGCAGCGCCGGCGCCATTGGCATCCGGCTCGCGGCGTCCACGTCGGGCTGGCGGAGCAGCGCGTGCTTCGCCGAGTGCAGCGGGCCGAGCGGATCGCTGTCGTTGCCGCCACGGGAAGCCGAGCGCCGCGCACGCCACGTGCGGTAGGCGTGCTCGACCCGTTCCTTCAGCTGGTCGGCGACCTTGGGCAGCGAGTACGCGCGCAGCAGGTGCCAGCGGCCGGTGCGGGCCAGGCGGTCCGCGATCTCAGGTTCGTCGGCGACCTCGCGCAGCAGCTTCGCCGCCACCTCGATGTCGGGCTCGGTGCCGCCGTGATGGCACGGCACGAGCACGGCCGTGTCCCCATCGAAGAGCTCGGTGACGGCGCCGTGTCCGCTGGCGATCACCGGCACGCCGCGGGCGGCGGCCTCGGTGAGACCCCACGCGATCAGGTCCGAGCCGCCGCCGCGGTGCAGCGACAGGGCCCAGTCGGCGGCGTCCAGCAGGAACGGCAGGCTGATCGGGTCCTCGACGAGCCGGATCCGAGGATCCGTCGCGGTGGCCAGGCGCAGCCGCTCGGCCGCCTCGGGGTGCTCGGCCGAGCCGGAGACGGCCAGCATCAGCCGGACGTCCTGGCGGTCCGGGAACGCCGCGAGGAAGGCCGACACGGCGCCGAGCGCGTTGCCGACCCGTTCGGCGGAGTGATCCACAACCGTGGCGAAGACCACTTCGTCGCCGATGTCGTGGGCGGTCCGCGACGCGGTGCGGGCCGCTTCCTCGCGGACGGGGCGGTCGAGCACCGGCAGGGTGATCGTGCGCACCGGCACGGAAACCGTCTGCTCCAAGGCGATCCGCGTGGTCTCGGACGTGACCCACACCTCGTTCACGTCCGACTGCCCGCCGACCGGGCCGGCGTCGGTGCGGACCGCGACGACGTAGCGCTCGGCCGGGGCCGTGGCCTCCTCGTCGCACAGCAGGACCACGGGGTAGCCGGGCTCGGTGGCCGCGGGCAGGCCCGAGGCCCGGGCCGACGCGGCGACGAGATCGGCGATCCAACCGCTGCCGAGCACGGAGACGCCCAGCTGCGCGAGCAGCGTCGTCTCGGTGCCGGGGCGCTTGGGCACGGCGTCGAGGTGGATCCGGCCGCTCGCGACACCGGGGCTGGCGCACCACTCGCGAAACGACGCGCTGTCGGCGCCGAAGGGCTCGGCGAACTGGCCCTGCAACGCAGGGTCGTCCTGCCAGACCGCGTACGCCCACCGCGTGGAGCCGGGCAGACCGTCGACCTCTTCCGCGGCCCACGCCACGAATTCGGCCGGCGTGGCGCCGAAAGCCGGCGCGGGCGGCAACTGACCGGCGCGCTCGGCTCCGAGCAGCGCACGCCGGTACTCCGCGCGCAGGCCGTTGGGCAGGATCGTGCCGTCGGCGAGCTGACCGAAGCCGTACTCGCCACGGTCCTGACCCAACCCGTGGCGCACGAGCTCGTTGCGGTAGCTGGTGCAGAGCTCGGCCAGCAGCGGGTGCTCGGAGAGCAGCACACGGGGCCGCGCGGTGACCTCCGCCGACAGCAGCCACGGGCGCAGCGGGTCGAAGCCGCTGAAGTGCACGGTGCGCAGCGGACCCCCGTCCACCAGCAGCGCTCCGTCGTCCTTGGTGAGCTGGCGCTGCCCGGCGCTCCACACCGAGAGCCCGATGCCCGGGTCGCGGAGCACCTCGTGGTCGACGAGGGCGGGGGCGCTGTCGAGGAAGGTCGCGGCGGCCTCCGGGGCCTGGCGCACGGTGTCGAACCAGGCGTGCAGGAAGGCCTCGGCGCCGGGCGCGACCGCCACGAAGCCGGAGTCGTAGACGCCGACGGCGGCCAGCTCCTCGGGGGTTGGGCGCATGCCGTCGTCGGACAGCGGCCGCAGCACCCGCGGCACGAGGACGAGCGGCTTGCGGCCCAGCGCCGGCGTGACCTGGTCGGCGATGCGGCCGACGACGTGCACTGTCGGGTCGAGGTAGAGCACGGGGCCGCGGTCGGCCAGCAGGCGTTCCAGCAGGCGTGGCCGCAGCACCGCGCACAGCTGCTCGGCGGTGCAGGCGGTGGCGAGCTCGGCCAGTTCACGGTCGCCGATGCCGATGTCGGCCGGCGCCAGCACGCCCTGGCCGGTGGTGCCCGGGTCGGCATCGACGATGAGCGCGACGAACCGGCCGTTGTCGTGCAGGGTCAGGAAGGCGGCGCCGAGGGTGCGGACCGCGGGCAGCTGCGCCTTGGTCGCCACGGTGCAGGCACTCAGCGCCGTCTGCTCGGGAAGTGCGATCGACGGCGGCACATCCGGCCCGCTCGAACCGGCGGGGCCGAAGCCGACCTTGATCACCGGGGTGATCGGCGCGGCGGGCTCGTCGGCGGCTTGGCCTGTGGCAGGGACGTCAGTCACGGGCACAACCTAGCCCGATCCGGCGTCGGGTCGAAGTAATGCCCGGGCCCGATTCGGCGGCCGGCGGCGGTCGCGGACGGCGACGACCTGGGCCGCCGCCGGGCCAACCTGCCCGAACGCCGTGACGTAGATCAACATCATGGCACGGCGCCTGGCCCGTTCATGAACGACACGCCGAGGGTCGAGTCACCCTCGGCTTGTCACAGGATGGGCAGCAGGCTGCTCAGCTCGTACGGCGTGACCTTGCTGCGGTAGTTGTCCCACTCGGCCCGCTTGTTGCGCAGGAAGAACTCGTAGACGTGCTCGCCGAGGGTCTCGGCCAGCAGCTCGGAGTGCTCCATCTCGCGCAGCGCCTCGCCCAGGTTCTGCGGCAGGTTCGCGTAGCCGGCGGCCCGCCGCTCGGCCTCGGTCAGCCGCCACACGTCGTCCTCGGCGGCCGGCGGCAGCTCGTAGCCCTCCTGCACGCCCTTCAGCCCGGCGGCGATGATCACCGCGTAGGCCAGGTACGGGTTGCAGGCCGAGTCCAGGCTGCGCACCTCCACCCGGCGGGACGAGGCCTTGCCCGGGGAGTACATCGGCACCCGCACCAGGGCCGACCGGTTGGCGTGGCCCCAGCAGACCGCGGTCGGGGCCTCGCCGCCGACGATGAGCCGCTTGTAGGAGTTGACGAACTGGTTGGTCACGCCGGTGATCTCGCGGGCGTGCCGGAGCAGGCCGGCCACGAAGGCCTTGCCGGTGGCCGACAGCTCGTACGGGTCCTCGGCGTCGTAGAAGGCGTTGCCGTCGCCCTCGAACAGGCTGACGTGGGTGTGCATGCCCGAGCCCGGCTGGTCGGTGAACGGCTTGGGCATGAAGGAGGCGCGCACCCCTTCGGTGATGGCCACCTCCTTGACCACGTACCGGAAGGTCATGACGTTGTCGGCCATGGTCAGCGCGTCGGCGTAGCGCAGGTCGATCTCCTGCTGGCCGGGCGCGTTCTCGTGGTGGCTGAACTCCACCGAGATGCCCATCGACTCCAGCGCCTCGATGGCGTGCCGGCGGAAGTGCGGCGCGGTGTCGTGGCTGGACTGGTCGAAGAAGCCGCCGTTGTCGGCCGGCACCGGCTCGCGGCCGTCGGTGTTGAGCTCGCGCAGCAGGAAGAACTCGATCTCGGGGTGGACGTAGCAGGTGAAGCCGGCCTCGCTGGCCTTGGACAGGGTGCGGCGCAGCACGTGCCGCGGGTCGGCCCAGGACGGGGAGCCGTCGGGCATGGCGATGTCGCAGAACATGCGGGCCGAGTAGTGCCCGCCGTCCGCGGTCTCCCAGGGCAGCACCTGGAAGGTCGACGGGTCGGGCTTGGCGACCATGTCGGACTCGTAGACCCGGGAGAAGCCCTCGATGGCCGAGCCGTCGAAGCCGATGCCCTCGGAGAAGGCGCCCTCCAACTCGGCGGGCGCGACCGCCACGGACTTGAGATATCCGAGCACGTCGGTGAACCACAACCGGACAAACCGGATGTCGCGTTCCTCCAACGTGCGCAGCACGAACTCCTGCTGGCGGTCCATGAGCGCAGCGTAGGCAGCCCCTGTTAACAGCATGTTTCGGGGGGTCGGGGCATTTCGGTCACCGATCGTGAGGTTGCCCGCGCGCAGCGCAGCGAGTACGACGTAGCAACGCCGATCTTCAGGGAGGGGCAGGCTATGACCGGCAGCGCCACCGCACCCCGAG
The DNA here is from genome assembly GCF_044547355.1 of Kutzneria sp. NPDC052558. Classification (NCBI taxonomy): domain Bacteria; kingdom Bacillati; phylum Actinomycetota; class Actinomycetes; order Pseudonocardiales; family Pseudonocardiaceae; genus Kutzneria; species Kutzneria sp. NPDC052558. The sequence goes on along the minus strand of NZ_JBIUAG010000023.1, from coordinate 159,802 downwards.
AACGCCTCAATTCGGACCAACGGAACTCTTTCACGGCAGCCCTGCTGGGCTGGGCCATGGACGCCTTCGACTACTTCCTGGTCGTGCTGGTCTACGCCGACATCGGCAAGGAATTCGGCGTGTCGCTGACCGACATGGCCTTCCTGACCACGGTCACGCTGATCATGCGGCCGGTCGGCGCGTTCCTGTTCGGACTGTGGGCCGACCGGGTCGGCCGGCGCGTCCCGCTGATGGCCGACGTGGTCTTCTACTCGGTGGTGGGCTTCCTGTGCGCCTTCGCGCCCAACTACACCGTGCTGCTGATCCTGCGGCTGCTCTACGGCATCGGCATGGGCGGCGAGTGGGGCCTGGGCGCGGCGCTGGCCATGGAGAAGGTGCCGGCCAACCGGCGCGGCTTCTTCTCCGGCGTGCTCCAGCAGGGCTACGCGATGGGCTACCTGCTGGCCTCGCTGGCCTACCTGGTGCTGCACGGCTGGGCCGGCCTGTCCTGGCGGTGGCTGTTCGCGCTGAGCATCATTCCGGCCCTGATCAGCCTGCTCATCCGGGCCCGGGTCAAGGAGTCCGAGGTCTGGCAGACCGCGCAGGAGAAGCTCAAGCAGCACAACACCTCGCTGCGTAAGGTCATCTTCACGCCGACGGTGCTGCGCCGCTTCGTCTACCTGGTCGTGCTGATGACCGCGTTCAACTGGATGAGCCACGGCACCCAGGACGTGTACCCGACCTTCCTCAAGGCCACCGAGAACGGCGGGGCCGGGCTGTCGGCCACCACCGCGAGCTGGATCGCGATCATCTACAACATCGGCGCGATGATCGGCGGTGTGGTGTTCGGCTCGCTGTCCGAACGCTACGGCCGGCGCCACACCATCGTGTTCTGCGCGGTGATCGGGCTGCCGATCGTGCCGCTGTTCGCGCTGTCGCAGACCGCCGCCCTGCTGTGCCTGGGCTCCTTCCTGATGCAGATCGTGGTCCAGGGCGCCTGGGGCGTGATTCCCGCGCACCTCACGGAGATGTCGCCGGACGCCATCCGCGGCTTCTACCCGGGCGTGACCTATCAGCTCGGCAACTGCCTGGCCGCCTTCAACCTGCCCATCCAGGAGTCGCTGGCCGCCGGCCACGGCTATCCGTTCGCGCTGATGGTCACCGTGCTGCCGGTGCTGGCGATCCTGGCGCTGCTGACCTTCTTCGGCAAGGAGGCCAAGGGAATCCAGTTCGGCCGCACCATCGAGACGGCGCCGACCACCTAGGACCGGCTTATGCCATGAAAGGCCCGTTACTGACGCCAGTAACGGGCCTTTCATGGCATCGGGGCCAAGATCGAGGGACCGATGCTCTCGTTGAATGTCAGGAAGGGGCCCTTCATGACATCAGGACGAGCAGCGCGGGTCGGCGGCGGGGAGCTTGAGGTTCACCAGGTAGTCGACGCCGACCTGGTCCACGCAGTCGCTGCCCTGAAGGAACGCGGTGTGCTGGGTGCTTTGGTACGTGAGGAGAAAGCCCCCGAGCGCGTGCGCCAGGTTGACGCCCGCCTGGTACGGGGTGGCGGGGTCGTTGGTGGTGGAGACGACCAGGGTCGCCGGCAGGCCGCTGACCTGGGGCAGGTGCGGCTGGCTAGTGTTGGGCACGGGCCAGTAGGAGCAGGCTTCGCCGGCGGCGGTGGCCGGCATCGGCTGGCCGTTGTCGAGGAACGGGGCGGCCTCGGTGGAGCGGCGTTCGGCGTCCAGCTCGGCGGCCTGGTCGGTGGACTGGGGGTTGTCCACGCACTGGATGGCCGTGAAGGCGTCCTGCTCGTTGGAGTACTTGCCGTCCTGGCCACGGCCGTCGTACAGGTCGGCCATGGCCATCAGGGTCAGGCCGAGGCCCCGCTTGAGCTGGACCAGGCCGCTGTTGAGGGTTTCCCACAGCTGCTGGGTGTAGAGGGCCTGGATGGTGGCGATGGTGGCGTCGGCGAAGGTGAGCCGGCGGCCGTCGCCGGTGTCGACCGGATTGTTGATCAACGGGATCACCAGGTCGTGGTAGGCATGCACGGCCTTGCCGGCGTCCCTGCCCAGGGCGCAGTCCTGGCGGGCGACGCACCAGGCCGCGAACTGGTCGAAGGCCTTCTGGAAGCCGGCCGACTGCGCCACCGAGGCGTCGGCCGGGCTCTGCGTCGGGTCGACGGCGCCGTCCAGCACCAGGGCCCGCACGTTGGCCGGGAACTGCTCGGCGTAGGTGGTGCCGAGGAAGGTGCCGTAGGAGAAGCCGACGTAGCTGAGTTTCTTGTCCCCCAAGGCCGATCGCATCACGTCGAGATCCTTGGCGACGTCGCGCGTGCCGACGTTGGCCAGCAGGTCGGCGCCGCTGCGCTGGGCGCACTTGGCTGTGTAGTCCTTGAGCTGCGCCACTTCCTTGGCCACGCCCGCGGCCGAGGTGTCCTCGATGTCGTCGGCGCGCTGCTGGTCCCGCTCGGCGTCGGTCAGGCAGTGCACGGAAGGCTCGCTCGAGCCGATGCCGCGCGGGTCGAAGCCGACCAGGTCGAAGCGCTTGCCCAGCTCGTTGCCGGCCACCGCGGAGGACAGCGAGGCGGCGGCGCTGACGCCGGAGGCGCCGGGACCGCCGGGGTTGATCAGCAGCGAGCCGATGCGCTGGCCCGGGTCGGTGGCCTTGCGGCGGAGCAAACCCAGGGTGATCGTCTTGCCGTCCGGCTTGGCGTAGTCCAGGGGCACCGTCAGCCGGGCGCACTTGAGGTCGGGGCTGTCCGCGAAGACCTTGCGGTCCTGGTCGGAGCTGGCGTAGCTGTCGCACCCGCCCCAGCTGAGCTGCTGGCCGTAGAACTTCTCCAACCCGGCCGGCACCGTTCCGGCCGGTCCCGCCTTCTCCATCGTGACGCCCGCCTCGGGCTGGCCGTCGAAGACGGAGGTGCAGCCGCCGGCCGCCAGTGCGGTCACGGCGAGTAGCACAACGTACGACAGGGAGTGAGAACGACGAGGGCGCACTCGTCGATCGTGCCATCTACGGCCGCCGAACGAGGGAACGATCCACGACGGCGGCGACCCGCGGGTGATCCTTGCGCCACAGAATTCGTCCGGCTGTGACGGTGGTGAGGGAGGATGGGCGCATGCCGCAGCTGCGCATCGCACTCGCTCAGGTCAATCCCCGGGTAGGCGACCTGGCCGGCAACGCCGACCTGGTGGCCGAGTGGACCCGCAAGGCCGCCGAGTCCGGCGCGCACGTGGTGGCCTTCCCGGAGATGGTGCTGACCGGCTACCCCGTCGAGGACCTGGCCCTGCGGCGCTCCTTCGCCAAGGCCTCCCGCGCCGCCGTGGACGAGCTGGCCGAGCGGCTGGCCGACATCGGCTGCGGCGAACTGCTGGCCGTCGTCGGCTACCTGGACCGGGACGAGGCCGGCGTGCGCAACGCGGCGGCGATCATCCACCGTGGCCGGGTCGTCGCCCGCTACGCCAAGCACCACCTGCCCAACTACGGCGTCTTCGACGAGTACCGGTACTTCGTGCCGGGCAGCACGCTGCCGATCGTGCGCCTGCACGGGGCCGACATCGGCTTTGTCATCTGCGAGGACATCTGGCAGGACGGCGGCCCGATCGCCGCGCTGGGCCAGGCCCAGGTGGACCTGGTGGTCTGCGTCAACGGCTCCCCGTACGAGCGGAACAAGGACGACGTCCGGGCCGACCTGGTGGCCAAGCGCGCGGCCGAGGCTGGCGCCCCCATCGCCTACGTGAACATGGTCGGCGGCCAGGACGAGCTGGTGTTCGACGGCGACTCGCTGGTCATCGACACCAAGGGCAACCTGCTGGCCCGGGCCCCGCAGTTCGTGGAGCACCTGCTGGTGCTGGACCTCGACCTGCCGGCCGGCGAGGGCACCTCGGTGGAGCCGATCGACGGCTTCGAGGTCACCCGCCTGACGCTGGAGTCGGCCGAGCTGCCCGGCTACGAGCCGCTGCCCGCCCCGGCCCCGGCCGCGCCGCTGTCGGACTGCGCAGAGGTGTGGGGGGCGCTGGTCACCGGCCTGCGCGACTACGTGCACAAGAACGGCTTCCGGTCGGTGATCCTGGGGCTGTCCGGCGGCATCGACTCGGCCGTCGTGGCGTCGGTTGCTGTGGACGCGCTCGGCCCGGACGCCGTCTACGGCGTGTCGATGCCGTCCTCGTACTCCTCGGAGCACTCCCGGTCGGACGCGGCGCTGACCGCCGAGCTGACCGGCCTGCACTACGACACGCAGCCGATCGGCGACATGGTCAAGGTGTACGTCGACCAGCTGGGGCTCACCGGGCTGGCCGAGGAAAACATCCAGGCCCGGTGCCGGGGCATGCTGCTGATGGCCCTGTCCAACGCCGACGGCCACCTGGTGCTGGCCACCGGCAACAAGACCGAGCTGGCCGTGGGCTACTCCACCATCTACGGCGACGCGGTCGGCGGCTTCGCGCCGATCAAGGACGTGCCCAAGACGCTGGTGTGGGAGCTGGCCCGGTGGCGCAACGCCGAGGCCCGGCGGCGCGGCGAGGCCCCGCCGATCCCGGAGAACTCGATCACCAAGCCGCCCTCGGCCGAGCTGCGCCCGGGCCAGGTCGACGCCGACTCGCTGCCCGACTACGAGCTGCTGGACCGGGTGCTCGACCAGTACGTGGAGGGCGATCGCGGCTACGACGACCTGCTGGCCGGCGGCTTCGAGGCCGACCTGATCGAGCGGGTGCTGCTGATGGTGGACCGGGCCGAGTACAAGCGGCGGCAGTACCCGCCGGGCACCAAGATCAGCCTCAAGGCGTTCGGCAAGGACCGGCGGCTGCCGATCACCAACGGCTGGCGGGAGCACACCCCTGTGGCGGTGTAGTTCTGGCCTCGTGTGAAGCTGCTCGCACCCTGCGGCGGACCGTGCCGCGGGGTGTCACCCTTGGCCCGTACCCATCCATGACACCCAGGGACCCGCCGATCGCGGGCCTTGAGGGAAGGACGGTCGGGACAATGACGTCTGCCGAAATCGCGGCGCCCTACGGAAACGGGCCCGCCAGCAATGGCGCCGTCGGCGCCAAGCCGGCGCGCAAGGTCCGCATCCACCACCTCCAGGAGCTCAAGGACCGCGGCGAGCCGTGGCCCATGCTCACTGCGTACGACATGTACACCGCCGAGCTGTTCGACGAGGCCGGCATTCCCGTGCTGCTGGTCGGCGACTCCGCCGCCAACAACGTGTACGGCTACGACACCTCGCTGCCCGTCTCCGTCGACGAGCTGCTGTTCCTCACCCGCGGCGTCACCCGGGCCGTCAAGCACGCCCTCGTCGTCGCCGACCTGCCGTTCGGCTCCTACCAGGTGTCCGTCGAGCAGGCCGTCACCACCGCCGTCCGGTTCATGAAGGAGGGCCGGGCGCACGCCGTGAAGCTGGAGGGCGGGCGGCGGTTCGCCCCGCACGTCGAGGCCATCGTCGCCGCCGGCATTCCCGTGATGGGGCACGTCGGCTTCACCCCGCAGAGCGAGCACCAGCTCGGCGGCTACCGGGTGCAGGGCCGCGGCGACGAGAAGGGCAACGCCGTCCTCGCCGACGCCGTCGCCCTCGAGCAGGCCGGGGCCTTCGCCGTCGTGCTGGAGATGGTCACCGCCGAGGTCGCCAAGCGCGTCACCCACGAGCTGCGCATCCCCACCGTCGGCATCGGCGCCGGCCCCGACACCGACGCCCAGGTCCTCGTCTGGCAGGACATGGCCGGCCTCCGCCGCGGCAAGGCCCCCCGCTTCGTCAAGCAGTACGCCGACATGGCGTCGGTCCTGGGCACCGCCGCCAGCACCTTCGCCTCGGAAGTCCGGAACCGGGCCTTCCCCGGTCCGGAACACTCGTTCCACTGAGCAACTGGGGGGCAGGCCCGTTGCGGGCCTGCCCCTCACCGCATTGCGCGTTTCCCGGTCAGATGTCGGTGACGCGGAGGCCGGCGTGGGCCTTGTAGCGGCGGTTGACGGCGATGAGGTTGGCGATCAGCCGAGCCACGCCACCTCGACGATGACGACCTGCCGCCGATCCGTCCGGTCGATGATCACGTAACCGGCCAGGCCTTCCCGGTGCGGGCCGAAGGCCATGGTGCGGGTGGGGCTGTCCGGGTGATTCGCGTGCGCCGGCTCACCGCTCCAGGGACTCAGCTCCAGCGCGACCCGAAGCTCGGCGAACGCCAGGCGGGCGGCGTGGGGGAAGCCGTCGAGCTGGGGCTGGACCAGGTCGTCGAGGACGACGTCGAACACCTACATGCCGGCCTTGGCTCGGGTCACCGAGAGGGGCTCGTCCTCGGGCACGGGTTCGCCGGTCAGCAGCTCGGCGGCCCGGCGGACGGCGCGGCGGAAAGCGGAGCGGTCGCTCTGCAGCACGGCGGTGCGCCGCCACTGCTCAAGGACCTTGAACAGCCCGGTCAGGTCGAGGCTCTCCCGGGCCTCGGTGAGGGCCTGGGCGTACGCGTTGTCGAAGAGCTCGCGGTCCTCGGGCAACAGCGCGGCCCGGATGTCGTGGGGGGCCGCGCCCGGCCGCAGCGGATGGCCCTGCTGCGGCTGCTCGTCGAAGGCGTAGGTGGCGGTCACTGGATCAGAATAGTGGGCCGCGCCAGGTTTGGACGGGGGCGGACCGGGTCGGTCCGTCCCCTTTCCGGTCAGATGTCGGTGACGCGGAGGCCGGCGTGGGCCTTGTAGCGGCGGTTGATGGCGATGAGGTTGGCGGTCAGGGCCTCGACCTGGCCGGCGTTGCGGAGGCGGCCGCCGTAGACGCCGCGCATGCCGGGGACGGTGTCGGCGAGGGCGCGGACGAGGTCGGTGGCCTCGCGGTCGTCGCCGAGCACGAGGACGTCGGTGTCGACGGCCTCGATGGCGGGGTCGGCGAGGTGCACGGCGGAGACGTGGTGGAAGGCGGCGGTGACGCGGGAGTCGGGCAGCAGGGCCTCGGCCTGTTGAGCGGCGCTGCCCTCTTCGACGGGCAGGGCAAAGGGGCCCTGCTTGTCGAAGCCGAGGGGGTTGACGCAGTCGATCACGATCTTGCCGGCCAGAGCCTCGCGCAGCGACTCCAGGAGCGCGCCGTGGCCGTCCCACGGCACGGCGACGAGCACGACGTCGGCCTTGGCGGCGGTCTCGAGGTTGTCGGCCCCGACGACGTTGTCGACCCCGGCCAGCTCCCGCAGCTCGGCGGCGGCGGTCTCGGCGCGGTCGGCGCTGCGCGAGCCGATGACGACCTTGAGGCCGGCCTTGGCCCACCGGAACGCCAGTCCCTTGCCCTGGGGGCCGGTGCCGCCGAGCACGCCGACGGTCAGGTCACCGATTTCAGTCACGATCTTCCTCTTCTCCGACAAACCTCTCGAAGGACACCTTGCGACGCGCGGTGTCCGCCTCGACCAGGCGCACCCTGATCCGCTCGCCCTCGGGCAGCTCGGCCCCGCCGCACTTGGCCATCACGGGCGGCTCGGCGACGAAGACCTCGCCGCTGTTGGCCTCGGCCCGCAGCACCACGGCGTCGAAGACGTCGCCGACACGGTCGGCGAGCACCCAGGACTCCACCTGGTCGAGGCAAGCACGTTCGACCTTCGCGGCCAATGAGTCTGAGACGGACATCAAGTGCGGCAGTTCCGGCAGCGCGGCCCGGACCCAGGCGGGCACGGCCGCGCCGGCGACGGTGGCCAGGCAGCATTCGGTGGCGAACCGGTCGACCAGCCGCCGCAGCGGCGCGGTGACGTGCGCGTACGGCGCGCCGACGCCGGCGTGGGAGGTGACGGCGGGCTCGGCGCCGTCGAAAGCGGTGTACCCGGCCCCGCGCAGCAGGCGAGTGGCGGCGACGTACATGGCGAGCGACTCGGGCCGGTTGGGGTCGAGGCCGGCCAGCAGCCGGGCCGGGCTCTCCCCGTCGGGCCATTCGACGCGGGACGCGGTGGCGGCCCGGTGCAGCCCGGAGACGGCGTCGACGTCGGCCGACGGCAGGGTGCGCAGCACACCGACCCGGGCCTCGATCATGATCTGGGCCGCGCACATGCCGGTGAGCAGGGAGATCTCGGCGTTCCAGGCCTCGATCTCCGACCGCAGCCGCACCCGCAGCAGCCATTCGCCGTCGTCGGCCTGGCTGACCTGCTGCTCGGGCAGTTGCAGCTCGACGGCTCCCCGGTCGGCGGCCGTGGCCCGGCGCAGCCGGCCGATCTCGGGCAGCAGCGCGATCGACGGGTGCGGGGTCCCCACGGCCAGGCTGGCCTGCACGGACTCGTAGTCGAGCCGGGCCACCGAGCGCACATGGGCCCGCCGGACGACGACCCCCGTCGGGTTGCCGTCGGCGTCGAGGTCGATGGTCCACAGCACCGACGGCCGGACCTGGTCGGGCAGCAGACTGGCCGCGCCCTCGGACAGCACGGGCGGATGCAGCGGGACGGTGCCGTCGGGCAGGTAGAGCGTCTGGCCCCGCCGCTTCACCTCGCGGTCGAGCGCGCCGCCGGGCGGCACGAACCCGCCCAGGTCGGCGATGGCGTAGTGGACGCGGTAGCCGCACTGCCGGCGTTCCAGCAGGACCGCCTGGTCGAGGTCCTTGGAGCCGGGCGGATCGATGGTGACCAGCGGTAACGCGGTGGCGTCCAGCCTCGGCCCGCCGCGGACCTCGTCCAGCGCCTGCTCGGCCTCGACCAGCGCGGACGCCGGGAAGTCCCGATGCAGCCCGAACTCGCTCCGGATCGGAGCGAAGTCCCGCCCGGCGCCACCGGTTGTGACGGTCCTGGACACCACACTCAGACTGTAGACAACGAATTACCGGTTCGTCGTTTCCACCACGACGATCACCAGGACGGCTGGTCGGGGGCCGAGGGGTAGCGGTGGTGCCCCTGCGGGGTGGCCGCGCCGGAATCGGGCTGGGCCGGGAACCCGCCGGGCGGCGTCGGCCCAGGTTGGTTCGGTGGCTGCGCCGGAAATCCGCCGGGCGGCGTCGGTCTGGACTGGTTGGGGAAAGCCGGCGGCTGCTGCGCGGCGGCCGGCTCGACGCGGGCGTGCCGGTTGCTGGGGATCGGATCCAGCACCGACACCAGCGCGGTGGTCTGCTCGGGGTTGTCCACCGGGGCCCCGTTGCGGCCGCGGTAGACGATCTCCCCGTCGGAGTCGATCTCCATCAGGTAGCCGGCCTCGGCCAGCTGCTCCTCGTCCAGGTCGACCAGCCGCTCGCAGCGGGACGGCACGACCCGGTAGACCGGCCACTGCAGGTGCGCGAAGGCCTGGTGGAACTCGGCCAGCAGGGTCGCGAACTGCTGCTGCCACGGCAGCGGCATGGACTCGGCCAGCGACCGCGGCACCACCGCGTAGCCGGCGTCGACCCCCTGGTTGGTGGAGCTGAGGAAATCGCGCAGCGGCGTGCTCGACGCGGGCCGGCCGGCCGGCCGCGGGATGGGCTCGGGTGTGTATTTCATCGCGCCTCCTGCTACACGCCCGGCCGCACGGCCTGGGGGACGACCTCAGCCTCGGTGAAGCTGAACGGCCGGATGTGGATCGGGATGCCGAAGTCCTGGGCCTCGATGATCTGGTGGTTGCCGAGGTACATAGCCACGTGGTGGATCGTCGCAGGATTGCTCTTGTCTGTCGCGAGGAAGACCAGATCACCGGGCTGGGCCTGGGCCACCGGCAGCATCGCGCCGGCGTGGTACTGGTCGGCGGCCACCCGCGGCAGCTGGATGCCGGCGGCCAGGTAGGCCTGCTGCACCAGCCCGGAGCAGTCGTAGCCGACCGGCCCGTTGCCGCCCCAGATGTAGGGCTTGCCCAGCTGGAGCTGGGCGTAGGCGATGGCCTTGGCCGCGGCCTGGTTGGCCGGCAGGATCATCGCCGCCGCCTGCGCGGCGGCGCCGCAGCCGGACGGGTCGGCGACGTCGCCGACCGTCTTGATCAGGGCCGCGGCCATCGCCTCCCACTTGTCGTAGGCGTCGGGGAAGGCCGACCGCTCCACCGCCTGGGCGGCGTCGCCCGGCCGCATGCCCTGCCAGTTGGGGATCTTGGTCAGCACGTCGTAGAACTTGTTGATCGAGTAGTTGGGGTCCTCCAACTGGGCCTCGGTCCCCCAGCCCATGGTGAAGCGCATCTGGAAGACGCCGCGGGAGTCCGGGCCGGCGGCGTCGCCGTGGGTGACGTTGGTGAGGCTGGACTCCTGCATGCCGGCCTGGATGGCCACCTGCCAGGCCAGCGGGGGCAGCTGCCGGTCCTTGCCGATCTTGATGATCTGGGCGGCGATGTCCCGCTGGCCGGCGGACAGCTGCGCGACCCGGCCCTCGCCGGCGGCGGCGTCGCCGGTGGCGTCGGCCCACGGCCCGATGGCGGCGTTGCAGCTGCTCATCCGGAACAGGCTCAGCGCCTGCTGCTGGGTGGTGACCACGGTCGTGACCGTCACGACCACCACGACCAGCGCGCACACCAGGCTGAGCGCGACCCCGGCGATGATCCAGAGCTTCATGTCAGCCGGCCTTGTCGTACTTGGAGACCCGCCATCCCTGGTTCGGGGTGGTGATCACCGTGACCTGGATGGTGCCGCCGTCGGTGGGCACGTCGGCCAGCACCGAGCTGGTCGTCGAGTCCACCGACACGGCGGCCCCGGTGACCTTGGTGGCCGGCACGTTGGCCGGGTCCACCGAGGCCATCTGGGGCAGGAACTCGTCGGTCGTGTACGGCTTGAGCTGGTCCAGCCACTGCTGGTTGGTGATGCCGGCCGGGTGCTTGGCCCACGCCGTCACCCACTTCAGCGCCACGTCGAGCGCCTGCGGGGCCGGCGGCGCGGGGGTCGGGCTGAGCAGCGGCGAGGTCAGCCGGGTGGCCGGCGACGTGGTGGTGTCGCCGGGCGTGGACTGCCCCGAGGAGCCGGTCGGGCCGGCGGCGCCGGAACTGGCGGTGTCGCCGGGGGTCTGGGCCGAGTTGCTGGGCGAGGACGGCGGGATGGCCAGGGCCACCACGATGCCGATCGCCACCACGATGACCACGAACATCACCAGGTGCCGCGGCGAGCGCAGCGGCCAGCTCCACAGCTTGCGATACACCGCGGAACGGCCGCGGTTGGTGCGGATCGGCATCGGCTACCCCCTTTCGCCCCGGAAGTCCTGGTCGGCCACCTCAAGCCCGCGCGATGGCCGGTAGATCATGTGCACCGGCCGGCCGGCGATGACCTCGACCTCGGCCCGGCGCGGTTCGGCCTGCGGACGCTGCCCGCTGATCACCTGCGATGGCACGATCACGGCGTCCTCGCCGCGCCGCTCCCAGCTGCGGTCCACGACCGGCGGGGTGTCCACGGTCCGTGATGAGCCGGCGGCCAGCGCCATCGGCCCGATCGAGCCGCCGCCACCGGCCGGCAGCGCGCCCGCGCCGCCGATGCCCGACTGGAGGGCTCGTGTGCTGCCGGCGGTGATCGCGTTGCCGTTGACGTCCAGCCGCTCGGCGGTGGCCAGCACCGCCTCGGGCCGGTACCGGCCGTTGCGCTGGGCGGCGGCGATCTCCGGCGGCAGGTGCTCGCCGTCGCGGACGTGCTCCCAGAAGGCGTCCTGCGGGGTGCCGCCGCCCTTGCGTCCCAGCAGCCGCGACCACATGCCGCCGCCGGCCAGGTTGGAGCCCATCGCGCCGACCGACAGCGACACCATCTGCATCATCCGCCGGCCCGGCTTGCCGATCATGAAGAACGCCACCGTGACCAGCCCGGCCAGCAGGATCTGGGCCAGCAGCGGCAGGCCGTGGGCCGGGTCGAAGATCCAGGTCAGCACCAGGGTGTCCAGGCCGGCCAGGGCCGAGATGACCACCACGTTGAGCAGCGCCGCGCCGGCGGCCCGGCCGATCTTGTGCAGCAGGTCGGGGAACAGGATCGAGGCCAGGCCGATCAGCGGCGCGGCCAGCACCACGATGCGCAGCAGCACCTGCGCCAACAGGATGGCCGCCTTGGCCAGCAGCTGGAACAGCGAGAAGGCCAACGCCTGGAACAGCGCCAGGAAACCGTCGCCGATGCGGCTGCCGTCGGTGCCGTCGAAATAGCCGGTGGCATTGCCGAGCTTTCCTCGGATGTCCACGTACTGCTGCTTCTTGGCGTTGGTGTTGTTGGGGTCGGCGTCCTTGTTCTGGTTCTTCTCGTTGATGCTGAACGCCTGGGCCGCCACCAGGTCCTTGCCGAACTGCTGGGCCTGCGGCGCGTCCGGCGAGCCGAACTCGCCGCGCAGCCAGTTCCGGTACACCACGTTGTCGTGCAGCATCGTCGGCAGCGCGTTGGTGCTGTCGCCCAGGCCGACCTCGGACAGGAAACCGGCCTGGATCTCCGAGGTGCCGAAGATGAGGACCTTGTTCAGCACCTCGGTGTAGACCAGCGGGGTCAGATACGCGGCCGACGCCAGCCAGAGTCCGGCCAGCGCCCACATCGTGCGTTTGCTGATGGCGGCGAGATCGCCCCGCCAGATCTGTCTGAACAGCAATATGCCCAGACCCAGCGCCGCGAGACCCAGCAGTGGCGCGAAAACGCCGTTGTACAAGGCCTTCGTGCCGCTGGCGACCAGATTGTCCAGCGGCCCCACCAGCAGGTTGCCGGTGATCACGTAGTGCAGGCCGTTGGTCGCGGCCACGATCACCTTGGAGATGTTGAACAGCTGGTTGCCGAACCAGGTGTCGATCTCCGAGTTGGAGCTGGTGATGGCGCTGATCGAGCCGCAGTTGGGGTCGTAGGTGTGCCAGGTCAGGCCGGCGTAGCGGTAGTCGTAGTAGATGGAGCCGTTCTGGCCGTGCACGCCGAGCTCGTTGGACGGGTCCAGCGCGCCGACCAGCCCCAGGTCGGGCCGCTCGGGGTTGGGCGCGCAGTCGGTCGGCGCGGCGAAGGCCGGCGCGCCGATGAACGCCTGCATGGCCATGATCGCCGCGACCACCAGCACCGCCCGGCCGCGCGGCCGGACACGCCGAAGCAGCCGCCACGCCAGGGTCACCAGCGTGGCGGCGGTCAGGACGAGCAGCACCGCGGTCATTCCCGCTGGCCCCTCTGGTGCGGCGGCACCTTGACCAGCGACTCCTGGTCCGGCCGGCTCTGCGGCACGTCGGCCTCGTCGATCAGGCCGACCTCCAGCTCGGCGGCCAGGTCGTCGTCGTAGGCGTCGTAGCCGTTCCCGATCGATTCCGGCGGCATGCCGCTGTCCAGCCCCTCGGGCGAGGGCACCGCCGGCAGCTCGGCGATGGCCCGGTTGGTCTCGCGCTGGGCGTCCGGCGTGGTGTCCATGGCCTTGCGCAGCGAGTCCAGGTGCGGGCCGGAGAAGTCGATCCGGATCCGCTCCACGCCGCCGGCGCCGTCGCCGAAGACGAACTGCCGGGGCGCGGTGTCCCGCTCGGTGCCGTTGCGGTGCGCGCCCGGCCGGCGGCCGAGGCTGGCGATGACCTGCTCGTAGCCGGCCCCGACCGGGACCTTGAGCAGGCGCAGCGCGTCGGCCTGGGCCTCGTCGTCGTCCAGCCGGCCGACGAAGACCGAGTCCAGCAGGGCCACGAAGCCCTGGATGCGCAGGAAGTCGGCCGGGATCTGGCTGGACAGCATGACCCGGACGTTCCACTTGCGGGAGTCACGGGCGAACCGGTTCATCAGCACCCGGCCGGTCGGCACCTCGGACAGGAAGAACGCCTCGTCGATCCAGACGCCCTTGCGCAGGTCCTTGGGCCGCTCGTAGACCGAGCGCTGGGTCAGCCAGGCCGCCAGGTTGAGCATCTCCACGCCCAGCGCCTCGGCGTCGGTCCAGTGCTCGCGGCCGATGCCGTCCTTGGGCAGGGTCAGCCCGGCCATGGTCAGCACGGTGAACCGGTCGTCGCGGACCTCGGAGTACGGGTCGGCCCCGGCCTCCGGGATCAGCAGCGACATGCGCTCGCGCATCTCGTCCAGGAAGTCGGCCACGACCACGGCGTGCTCGTGGTGCTCGCTGGCGTCCCGGCGCAGCGCCTCGAACACCAGGCCCGGGTGCGCGTCCGGGCGGCCGCCGACCATGCGGACCGCGCGCAGCAGCACGATCCGGGTCTGCGGCAGCCGCGCCACCTCGTAGGGCAGCAGGCCGGACAGCACGTCCAGCACCAGCCGTCGCCGGGTCGCGGCGGCCAGCGCCTTCTCCCGGCGCCAGGCCCGCTCCGGGTCCTCCTCGTCGAGGAAGTGCTCGATCAGCGGCTCGGCCACCACCCGGTACGGGTTGAGGATGCCGGGCTGGGCGTTGAGCAGGTTGATCGGCCGGGCGTACGGCTTGAGCTCGGGCAGCTCGCACAGCGCAGCCAGCGGCCCAGACGGGTCGAGCACCGTCCAGTAGGCGCCGGAGCGCAGCGTCTTGTAGACGATGCCGCCGCCGAGGAACGACTTGCCGCCACCGAGGCCGGCGACCATCGCGGTCAGGCCGGACCCGTCGCGGACCTCCTGGGCCATCCACGGGTCCCACGCCACCGGGCGGCGGGTCGCGGTGCAGGTCTCGCCGAGCAGGATGCCGCGCCGGTCGCCGACCTCGGCGGTCGCGGTCGGCACGGACGAGGCCGCCCACACCACCGAGCCGCGCCGCATGTACGCGGCCGAGGCCAGCGGCTCGCCGGGGATGAACTCCCGGGCCATCGCGTACTGGGCCTCGGGGTGCTCGATGGCGACCTTCGGCTTGTAGAGCTCCAGCAGGTTCTGGGCCAGCCGCAGCGCCTCGCGCTGGCTGGTGCCGGACACGGCCAGCCGCCACCACGAGCGCACCCGGGTGCCCAGCGCGGTGAAGCCCGACGTCATCTCGTCGTCGATCTCCAGCACCCGCCCGGCCTGCCGGACCAGCGACTGCGGCGGCTCCAGGTCGTGCTCGTCGGTGTAGTGCCGGACCTGCGAGCGGACCTTGTTCATCTGCCGCTGGAGCTCGCCGCCGACCTCCTCGGGCCGGCGCACGTAGATGCGGGCCGACCACTCCACCGAGGCCGGCAGGCGGTCGGCGCGCTGCACCCACGGATCGTCGATCTCGGGGATCTGCAGGCCGTGCATGGGTCCGACGGTGAGCACGCAGACGTGCCGGCCGACGCCGGCGTTGGAGCCGGTGCGGCCGCGCACGGTGACGGTCGGCGAGTACGGCTCCTGGTAGAAGTCGGCCGCGTCGGTGAAGCTGGCCAGGTCCTCGGGCTCCCAGGTGTCGGTGGGCACCGCCGGCATGTTGCGCGGCGCCGGCAGCCCCAGCGAGCACGACCGGTGCATCAGCCAGGACATCTCGTCGGCGCTGACCGGGCGGCCCTCCAGGCCGGCCGAGCCGATCACCTGGTCGAGGTACTCGACCTCGCTGTCCAGGGCCACCAGCTCGGCGTCCACCGCGGCCGGGAACACCCGGCGCAGCACCGGGGCGGCCCGCTCGACCGCGCGGTCGACCACGTTGCGGACCTGCACCTGGACGCCGAGGTAGACCTCCTTCTCGGCCATCGACCGGCCCATCAGCTGCTGCTGCTCGCCGATCATGTAGTCGTCGAAGGACAGCCCGCCGGGGACGTCGGGCAGCCGGCTGACCGCGTTGTGCACGTGGGCCTCGGCCCACATGCGGATCGGGTACGGCCGGGTCGTGACCCGCAGGTGCATCCAGCGGCCCTGTAGCTCGGCGTACTGGCCGGCGATGGCGGCGATCAGGTCCTGGCGCTGCGAGTCGGACCGGAACGACCAGCGCTGCGGCGCGAGGCGGTACCAGGCGTAGACGTCCTGGCCGGTGCGCACGAGGTGGCCGTCGATGCTGCGGACCGCGATGCTGGGGGTGTAGCTCGGGATGGACTGCTCGCCAGGAAGCCGCCGTCCTCGTGTGCTGTACGCCGTCCTGTCGACCGGTAGCTCGGCTGCAGCATGTTGCGCCACGTGCCGCACCGAGCGGCTGTCACGGTCTCGTCGGCGTCCGAACACCGCGAACCTCCCTGGTACGACTGGCGGCCTGCCGGCGTGGTTGCTGTGCGTGCCGGCCGGGTGAGTTCGGCGCCGGCGGCAGCTGCCGCCGGCCTGGCTTGGGTAGTGGCCGCTGGCCGTTGACCTTGATCCGGGTGGCGGTGACCGCGCCGCCCTGGCCGGCGCTGGTCTGCCGGGGCGAGGTCAGCTCCCGCAGCCACATGGTGACCACGGCGCCCAGCGGGCGCTCGTGGCTGATCCGCGAGCCGACCAGCCGGGTGATCGCGACGGTGATCACCAGCGCCCACGCGACGCTGAAGAACCCGATGCCGATCCCGATCCGGCGCTCGACGGTGAGGGTGAGGAAGAACACGGCGAGGCCGATGCCCCAGGACACGTAGCGGGCACGCCAGGGGAAAGTCGCCTTGGGCGGGCCGAGCCAGACGGCGTCGACCCGGTAGACCTCGTCGTCAGTGCGGATCCGCACGCCCGCTCACCCGGTGAACAGGCCGGCGAGCCACTTGCCGATGTCGACGCCCGCTCCTGTGATCGCGATGCCGATGATCGCCAGCGCCACGATGACGCCGCCGATGCGGCGCATGACGCCCGCGTTGTCGCCCTTGCCGCCGCCCAGCCAGAGCAGCAGCAGCGCCACCGCGAGCAACAGCAGCGGCACGAGGTTGCCGGTGATCCAGGCCTGGATGTTGTTGGTCTTGAGGGGGGTGTCGGCCACGACGGTGATGAGGCTGCTGGCGGTCATGTCCTACTCCGGAGTGCGTGGAGTGCTACTTGCCGGGGGGCGCCCCCGGTCGGCGCTGGCGAGTACAGCATGGGTGGCGTCGCCCGGCGAGGAGTCACACAGTGTAGGGGTCGTCAGCGCCCTGGGTTGATCCAAAACGTTCCCCTCGACCGCGTATTACGTCTAATCTGGCTCCACCCATCATCGGTGGCGAGGGCCGTATGGAGAACACGTGACACGGAATTCTCCCGCTTGCCGGAACAGTTCACCCGCTTGCGACAAAGGTCATCACACAGTGTGTCTCGACTACGGTAACACCGTCACGGACCTGACCTGTTCGGCTGACGAACCTCCCGAGGCGGCCCGAACGCCGCCGAACTTCGGTGACGGACGGCTCACCCCTCCTCAAGCAGGGATGTTCGCATGGCCCACCAACCCGAGCTAGACCTGGGCGAGGACGCCCCGCCGCACGGCGGACAGGCTACCGGCCGCGGGCGGGTGAGCGGCCGCCGGGTCCAGCGCACTGTCAACTTCGACCAGGAGGTCCTGGACCGGGCCCGGGCCGCCGCCGCCCACCTGGCCACCCACGCCCCCGAGGCCGGCGTCCGCAGCCTGGCCGACATCGTCAACCCGGCCGTGGCCGAGCGGGTGGCTGAGCTCGAGGAGCGCTTCAACTCGGGCCAGCCCTTCGACCCGGTCATGCGCCTACCCGTCGGCCGCCCCCGCGACTGGCCCGAAAGCTGACCCCGACCCACCCCCACCCCCGGTCCACACCCCCGAACAGCACTACCGCCCAGTAGGTTGCGCCCTTCGCGCTTGGAAGGGGGCTTTCCTCCACTCGGAGTGGAGGAAAGCCCCCTTCCAAGCGGCGGGGGCGGGCGAGTCGGCTTGTAAGCCGGATCCTGTACCCGGCTCGCGCCGGGCAGCGGCCATCCATCTCGGCCTGCCGTTGCCGGCAGGCTCCAGCGGCCTACCCGCAGGCATCGGGCGGGCAGCCCTCGATCGCCTGCGCAGGCGCCGCACGCGGCGCCCTCTTGGCCTTGCTCCGGGTGGGGTTTACCTAGCCACCCCGGTCGCCCGGGGTGCTGGTGGTCTCTTACACCACCGTTTCACCCTTACCCGGCCGCGCGAGGCGACCGGGCGGTCTGTTCTCTGTGGCACTGTCCCGCGGGTCGCCCCGGGTTGCCGTTAGCAACCACCCTGCCCTGTGGAGTCCGGACTTTCCTCGGCGGCGGACCGGGGCCCGCCGACGCGGCCGCCCTGCCGACTCGTCCGCGCGGACCAGCCTAGTACGGGCGTGTCCCAGTGCATGGAATGGGTTCACGGACGCGTTGACCCCCTTATGCCCCCGTGCTCTACTCGCTGCATGGTCGCGGTTTGCCGACTCACTCGTCGCCGTCACGTGGATTTCGTCCGCGTCGCGGCCAGCGGCTGTCGCTCCTGACGATCCTCCTCAATTCCCCCGTGACCCCGCGCGGGTTTCTTCTGTGTACGACACAAATTTCTGGAGAAGCCTTGTCCGAACACGTCGGATACGAGCCCGTGAAATTCGCCTACTGGGTGCCGAACGTCAGCGGTGGACTGGTCGTCAGCAAGATCGAGCAGCGAACCGACTGGGGCTACGACTACAACCGCAAACTGGCGGTGCTGGCCGAGAACAACGGTTTCGAGTACGCGCTCAGCCAGGTCCGCTACATCGCCAGCTACGGCGCGGCCTACCAGCACGAGTCGACCAGTTTCAGCCTGGCCCTGCTGCTGGCGACCGAGCGGCTCAAGGTCATCGCGGCCGTGCACCCGGGCCTGTGGCAGCCCGGTGTGCTGGCCAAACTGCTGGCCACGGCCGACCACCTGTCCGGCGGGCGGGCCGCGGTGAACGTGGTCAGCGGCTGGTTCAAGGACGAGTTCACCAAGCTCGGCGAGCCGTGGCTTGAGCACGACGAGCGCTATCGGCGGTCGGAGGAGTTCATCGGGGTGCTGCGCGAGATCTGGACCTCCGAGCACGCCGAGTTCAACGGCGATTTCTACCGTCTGCACGACTTCGACCTGAAGCCGAAACCACTGGCCAGCGAGGGCCGGCCGCATCCGGAGATCTTCCAGGGCGGCAACTCCACGGCCGCCCGCGCGATGGCCGGCCGGGTCTCCGACTGGTATTTCAGCAACGGCAAGGACTACGACGGGATCACCGAGCAGATCGCCGAGGTCAACGCGACCGCGGCCCAGCACGGCCGCCGCGTCCGATTCGGCCTGAACGGCTTCCTCATCGCACGCGACACCGAGGCCGAGGCCAAGGAAGTGCTGCGGGAAATCGTGGCCAAGGCCGATGTCGAGGCGGTCGAGGGATTCGGCTCGGCGGTCAAGCAGGCCGGCCAGTCCACCGGCAACAGGACCGGGATGTGGCAGGACTCCTCGTTCGAGGACCTGGTCCAGTACAACGACGGGTTCCGGACCCGGCTGATCGGCACGCCCGAGCAGGTGGCGACCCGGATCGTGGAGTACCGGCGCCGCGGCGTCGACCTGCTGCTGCTCGGCTTCCTGCACTACCTGGAGGAGGTCGAGTACTTCGGCAGCAAGGTGCTGCCCATCGTCCGCGAGCTGGAGGCGGACCTCGACAAGTCGGCGGCGACGCCCGAACCCGTGCACGCGGTCTGACCTGATCCACTCCCCTGCCTCGGTGCAGCGGCGGCAGCTGCTGCACCGAGGCGCTCCTGGAGGTCGCCATGTCGACAGTGCTCTTGCTCTCCGGCAGCCCGTCGCCGGACTCCCGAACCGGGGTGCTGCTCACGCACACCGATTCCTGGCTGACCGCGCGCGGGCACGAGGTGCAGACGCTGCACGTGCGCGACCTGCCGACCTCGGCGCTGCTGGTGTCCAACACCGAGCACCCGGCGATCCGGGCGGCGATCAGCGCCGTGCACCGGGCCGACGGCGTCATCGTCGCCAGCCCGGTCTACCGCGCCGCCTACAGCGGCCTGGTCAAGGCGTTCCTGGACCTGCTCGCGGACAACGCGCTGGCCCGCAAGGTCGTGCTGCCGCTGGCCACCGGCGGCACCCAGGGACACCTGGTGGCCATCGACTACGCGCTGCGGCCGCTGCTCACCGCGATGGGCGCGGACCGGCTCGTGCCCGGCTGCTTCGTGCTGGACCGGCTGATCGGCTACGGCGAGGAGGGCGGCGCGATCGCCCCCGACGCGCGGGCGGCCGTGGACGAGGCGCTGACCGGCTTCGACGAGGCGCTGGGCAACCAGCTGGCGGTCGCGTCCTAACCCAGGTGCGAGGTGTCGTTGACCAGCCGCACCGAGGCGTTGCCGTCGGGGTAGAACTCGGCGATCGACAGCGACGCGGTGTCCAGGTGCAGTCGGTAGAGCAGCGACGGGCCGGCGTCCAGCGCCATCCGCAGCAGGCTCTTGATCGGCGTCACATGGCTGACGACGACGATCGTGCTGCCGCCGTACTTGCTGATCAGGTCGTCCCGGCCGCGGCGCACCCGGCGGTGCACGACGTCGAAGCTCTCGCCGCCGGGCGGGGCGACCGAGGTGTCGGACAGCCAGCTGCGGTGCAGCTCCGGATCGCGCTCGACGGCCTCGCGGAAGGTCAACCCCTCCCAGGCGCCGAAGTCGGTCTCGATCAGGCCGTCCAGGGTGGTCAGCTCGACGCCGACCGCGTCGGCCACGGCCTGGCCGGTCTGCACGGTCCGGGTCAGCGGCGAGGCCACCACGGCGGCGATGTCCGGCACCTTGGCCAGGCGCTCGGCCGCGGCGGCGGCCTGCTGCTCGCCGAGCTCGCTCAGGGAGACGTTGCCACGGCCGGAATAGCGGCGTTCGACGGTCATCGGGGTCTGGCCGTGGCGCAGCAGCAGGAACCGGGTCGGCGTGCCCTGGGCCCCGGTCCAGCCGGGTGAGGAGGCCTTCGCGGCCGAGGTCCCGACGCTCGCGGGCTTGGCGGCGGGCTTGGACTCGATGCCGGCCTGCTCGTCCATCGCCTCGTTGGCCAAGCGGTCGGCGTGCTTGTTGCGCTCGCGCGGGATCCACTCGTAGGTGATCCGGTCGAAGCCGGCGGCCAGCCGCTTGGCCTCGGCGTTGAGCGGCTGCATGGCCGGGTGCTTGACCTGCCAGCGGCCGGACATCTGCTCGATGACCAGCTTGGAGTCCATCCGCACGGCCACGGTGTCGGCGCCGAGGTCGCGGGCGGCGGTCAGGCCGGCGATCAGGCCCTTGTACTCGGCCACGTTGTTGGTGGTGTGGCCGACGCCCTCCTTGCGCTCGGCCAGCACGTCGCCGGAGTCGGCGTCGAACACCACCGCGCCGTAGCCGGCGGGGCCGGGATTGCCCCGGGACCCGCCGTCGGCCTCGACAGTGACCTTCACCGGGACCTTCACAGCCCCGACTCCGCGGTGCGGACCAGGATCGCCCCGCACTCGTCGCAGGTCACGACGTCGTCGGCGGCGGCTGACTTGATCGTGGACATCGTGGTGCGGTCGATCTCGATCCGGCACGCGCCGCAGCGGCGGCCGCGCAGCAGGCCGGCGCCGATGCCGCGCTGGGCCCGCACCCGCTCGTACAGGCCGAGCAGGTCGGCCGGGAACTGCTTGACCATCAGCTCGCGGTCGGCGACCCGCTTGGCCTCGGTGCTGTCCAGGTCGGCCAGCGCGCTGTCGCGGCGGCCCTGGGCGTCGGACAGGGCGGCCTGGGCCTTCTCCAGCTCGACGCGGGCGTGGTTGGTGTCGCCCTCGACGGCCTCGCGGCGCTCCATCAGCTCCAGCAGGTCATCCTCCAGCACACCCTGACGGCGCTGGAGCGTGGCCAGCTCGTGCTCCAGGTCGGACAGCTGCTTGGCCCCGACGTTGCCGTCGGCCATCAGCTTGCGGTCCCGGTCCTCGCGGGCCCTGACCTGCTCGATCTCGGTCTCCTGGCGACGCGACTCGCGGTCCAGGTCGCCCAGCGTGGTCTCGACGGCGACCAGCGCGTCCCGCTTGGCCTGCACAGTCTGCTCGGCGGCGGTGATCTCGGCCAGCTCCGGCAGCGTGCGCCGCCGGTGGTTCACCCGGCTCAGCTCGGCGTCGACCTCGGCGAGGTCGAGCAGCCTGCGCTGGACGTTGGCGTCAGCTTTCACTGGGTGCCCCCTTGAGGATCATGCCGGTCGGTGCTCCGCGCGTGCAGAGTCCACGGGTCGGTCCGGCGGGTGGAGACGAAGGTGTCGACGGTACCCGTCAGCGCGGCGGACACGACGTCCGCCGCCTGCCGGCACCAGGGCCACTCGCTGGCCCAGTGGGCGACGTCGACCAGCGCGGGCTGGTCGGCACCGGGTTCGAGGTGCTCGCCGGCCGGGTGGTGGCGCAGATCGGCGGTGACGTAGGCGTCCACGCCGGCCCGAGTGGCGTGGCCGAGGTAGGAGTCACCGGCCCCGCCGGAGACGGCGACGGTGCGGATCAGCCGGTCGGGATCGCCGGCCGCCCGCACGCCCCAGGCGGTCGGCGGGAGGGCATCGGCGACCCGTTGCACGAACGTGGAGAACGGCTCGGCGGCCGGCAGCGTGCCGATGCGACCGATGCCGGTACGGCTGCCGGGCTCGTGCGGGTCGAGGGGCCGGTCCACGGTCAGGCCGAGCGCCTCGGCGAGCGCGTCGGAGACGCCGGGGTCGGCGGAATCGGCGTTGGTGTGGGCGCAGAACAGCGCGACGCCGGCACGGATGAGCCGGTGCACGACACGGCCCTTGGTGGTGTCGGCCGGCACGCCGTGCACACCCCGCAGCAGCAGCGGGTGGTGGGCGACGATCATCTGCGCGCCGATCTCCAGCGCCTGCTCGACGGTCGCCTCGACGACGTCGACACAGAACAGCACACGCTCCACCGGCTCGGCGGGATCGCCGCAGACCAGGCCGACGGCGTCCCAGGACTCGGCGAACTCGGGCGGATAGGCACGTTCCAACGCGGCGACGACAGCACCGACGGTCTTTGGGCGAACTGTCGAGGTCAAGCCAGCACCTCACGCAAGGCGGTCAAGAGGGGTTCGGACTGTTCGGGCGAGCGGACGGCGACCCGGATGTGGTCGCCCCCCAGCCCGGGGAAGGTGTCGCCGCGCCGGACCGCCACGCCGCGTTCGCGGAGCGCGGCCCGGACATTCGCGCCGTCCTTGACCGTGAGCAGCAGGAACGGCGCGGATGCGGGCTCGTGGACGCGCACGCCCGGCAGCTCGGCCAGGGCACTGACCAGCTCGGCTCGGTGCGTCTCGAATTCGACGGCCGCGCGGTCGGATTCGGCCACGGCGAACGGCTCGCTGCACGCGCGGAACGCCTCCAGCGCCAGCGTGCCGACCGGCCACTGGGGCCGGTGCGCCGCCAGCCGGGCCAGCAGGTCCGGCGAGCCGAGCACGTAACCGGCGCGAAGACCGGGCAGCGCCCACATCTTGGTCAGACTGCGGAACACCAGCAGGCCGTCGGCGGCGCTGCCGGCCAGCGACTCGCGCTCCCCCGGCACGGCGTCGATGAAGGCCTCGTCGACCACCACCGTGCGGCCCGGGCGAGCCAACGCCAGCAGGTCGGCCGCCGGGTGCAGCACCGAGGTCGGGTTGGTCGGGTTTCCGACGACCACCAGGTCGGCGTTCTCCGGCACGTCGTCGGGACGCAGCCGGTAGCCGTCCTCCGGCGACAGCAAGACGCGGTGCACCGGGACGCCGGCGTCGGTGAGCGCCACCTCCGGCTCCGTGAACGACGGATGCACTGCTGCCGCCAGCCGGGGCCGCAGCTGCGGCAGCAACGCGAACCCCTCGGCGGAGCCGTTCAGCAAGAGCACCCGGTCGGGGGAAACCCCGTGCCGGTCGGCGACCGCCTGCGCGGCGGCGGCGTGGTCGGCGGCCGACGGGTAGCTGCCGAGGCGGTCGAGCGCGGCGGCGAGCCGCTCGCGGAGCCAGGCGGGTGGGCGCGCCAGCCGCACGTTGACGGCGTAGTCGACCAGACCAGGCTCGGCGTCGACGTCCCCGTGGTGGCGCAGGAGCGCACGCGAGATCGATTGGCCGGTCATCGCGTGAAAGTCTAAAGGGGTGATGGTCAGCTTCATCTGCACCGGCAACATCTGCCGGTCCCCCATGGCCGAGCTGGTCTTCCGCGAGCACCTGCGGGAGGCCGGGCTGGCCGACGTGGTCGAGGTGAACAGCGCCGGGACCGGCCCGTGGCACGTGGGCGAGCCGGCCGACGAGCGGGCCCGGGCGACGCTGCGGCGGCACGGGTATCCGACCGACCACGTGGCGGCCCAGGTGGACAACCGGCATCTCGGCGCGGACCTGCTGGTCGCGCTGGACAGCGGGCACGCGCGGGCGCTGCGGCGGATCGCCGACGACCCCGCGCGCGTGCGGCTGCTGCGGTCGTTCGACCCGGACGCCGACGGCGTGGACGTGCCCGATCCGTACTACGGCGGGCCGGAAGGGTTCGACGAGGTGCTGGCCATGATCGAGGCCGCGTCGCCAGGATTGCTGGCATGGGTTCGCGACAACCTGTGACCGAGGCCGTGGCGGAGATCACCGGCCTTGAGCCGGTCTCCGTGCACGGGCTGTCAGCGGCGGTGTGGGAGGTCGAGCTGGCCGACGGCGACCTGGTCGTGGCCAAGCAGACCGACGGGGCCGCCGCCGAGGCCGCCGGCCTGGCCTGGCTGGCCGAATCGGGGACGGTGCCGGTGCCGGGCGTGCGCGGGCACGACGATCGCTGGCTGGTGATCGAGCAGATCGAGCCGGGCCCGTCCTCACCGACGGCAGCCGAGCGGTTCGGCCGTCAGCTGGCCACCTTGCACGCTGCCGGCGCAAACGCTTTCGGGGAGGCTCCACCTGGGGCTCCGCCGATCGGCACGATCGGGTTGGCGGCGATGGACTACGGGTCGGCGGCGAGCTGGCCGCGGTGGTACGCGAAGCATCGGATCGCGCCGTACCTGGCCCGGGCGAACGCGTTGACCAGCGCTGAGAAGGCCGTCTTCGAGCAGGTCATCGACCGGATCGAGGAGCTGGCCGGCCCGGAGGAAACGCCGGCGCGGCTGCACGGGGACCTGTGGAGCGGCAACGTGCACTGGGCGGCCGACGGCCGGGTGTGGCTGATCGACCCGGCGGCGCACGGCGGGCACCGGGAGACCGACCTGGCCATGCTTCAGCTGTTCGGGTGTCCGCACCTCGATCGGGCGCTTTTCGGCTACGTCTCGCAGTCGCCGCTGGCCGACGGCTGGCAGCGTCGGATCCCCTTGCACCAGCTCTTTCCACTCCTCGTGCACGTCGAGCTGTTCGGCCGTTCGTATGCGGATCAGGCCGTGACAGCTGCGCGGCGCGCCCTGCGACTGTGAGGATCGAAGCCATGATCGATGTGACCGGGTGGCAGTGGCTGAACGAACCGAAGTCGTGGTCGGCGGGAGACGCGCTGAACGTGCGGACCGATGCCGCCACCGACTTCTGGCGCATCACGCACTACGGGTTCATCCGCGACACCGGCCATCTGCTGGCCCGCGAGGTGAGCGGTGACCTCAAGCTGGTGACCCGGTTCGCGGGCGCGTACACGCACCAGTACGACCAGGCCGGCGCCATGCTGCGCATCGACGAGGAGAACTGGATCAAGACCGGCGTCGAGTACGTGGACGGCCAGCAGCAGGCCAGCGTGGTGGTCACCCGAGGCCTGTCGGACTGGTCGGTCACACCGATCGAGTACGCCGACCGGGTCACGATCGAGATTGAGCGATCGGGTGACGCCGTGACCGTGCGCTATGGAGTCGACGGCGACGAGCCGACCACGATGCTGCGGCTGGCCTACTATCCGCCGGCCGTGCCGACCCTGGCCGGGGTGATGTGCGCCTCGCCGGACGGTCCGGGCTACTCCGTCGCCTTCGACCGGTTGGAGCTCACGACCGGGTGAGGCATACCGTGGGGTGGTGCGGTTCCGGTTCCTGCTCCAGCCCAACTGGCTGATGCTCACGGTGGTGGTGTTCGTGTTCGCCGCCGCGTGCTACGCGATCCTGGCCCCGTGGCAGTTCAGCCGGAACGCCGAGCAGCAGGCCCAAAACGCCGCGCTGACCGCCTCCTTCACCAGCAAGCCGGTGCCGGTCGAGCAACTCGTGCCGGCCGGTTCCGAGCCCTCCGACGCAGCGGTGTGGCGGCTGGTCACCATGACCGGCACGTACGAGCCGGCCGGTGAGGCCATGGCTCGGCTGCGCACCGTGCAGGGCGAGCCGGCGTTCGAGATCGTCACCCCGTTCCGGCTCACCGACGGCCGCACCGTGCTGGTCGACCGGGGGTACGAGCCGCCCCAAGCCGGCAAGTCGGTGCCGACATACAGCGCCCCGCCCAGCGGGCAGGTCACCATCACCGCGCGGGCCCAAGATGATGAGCCGGCCGACAAGCGGCCCAGCTTCCTGGACACCGGCAAGCGGCAGATCTACTCGATCAACTCCGGCACCGTTGCCCAGGCCGGCGGCGTGACACTCGACCCCGGCTACTACCAGCTCACCTCCGGCCAGCCCGGCATGGTCACCGGCGGTGGCGCCATCCCGCTGCCGCAACTGGACGACGGGCCGTACTTCTCGTACGCGATCCAGTGGCTGATCTTCGGGTCGATGGCACTGTTCGGTTGGGGTTATTTCACCTGGCGTGAGGCTCGGCCTGGCGGTGCGCTGGACAACTCCGACAAGCCCAAGCGGAAGTCGGTGGCGGAGATTCTGGCTGAGGATGAGGCTCGGGATCGGGCGGCTGCTGCTCGGGGGTAGTGGGTGTGGGTGGTGGGTGTGGGTGTGATTCTTGTGCCCGCGCCGCGCGGTTGCCGGGGGTGGGGATTGCGGTGAGGGGTGGGGGTTGTCGTCTGTTTGAGGGGTGACGGGCTGTTATCCAGGCGACTCCGGGTGGATTTTGCGCGGAGACCTCTGGGCGATGGCGTGTCAAGGCGCTATCGGGCAGGCTCCGCCTGCCTCGATACGCAAAAAGCTTATGCCATCGCCCCCCTCCGCGCAAAATCCACCCTCCGGAGCGTGGAGGTGTAGATGATTGTCGCCGTGGTGCTGCGGGTGGGGTCGTGATGCTGGTTGTGGGGTCGTTGCGATTATGCATGAAACACAGGTTCACCCGTTAGTGATTCGATTTGGATCTTCAATAGGGGTATTCTTGGGGTATGAAAGAAATCACCCGAGAGCTGGAGTCTGCTGAGCCTTCGGGAGCGATGCTGGACCTGCTCCTCGGCGCGGATCTCTCCACCCTCACCCCCGAGCAACAAGTCACCGCATTCGTCATGGCCCGCAAGATCACGGCGGTTGCCGACCACGCCCGGCTGTGCATTCTCCGCAATTTCGACGATCTGGCCGAGATGTCCATGGCCACTCACGAGTCGGAACAGTCCCTGTTCCGGCAGCAGGAGCGCGCCGAAGTCCTGGACCGGCTGCCTCGGCTGTGTGAGCAGCTGCGGCGCGGGGAGATCGACCTGCGCCGGCTGGAGACCGTGGACGAGCGGGTGATCCACCTCGACCCCGCCACGATCCCCCAGATCGAGGACCAGTTGGTCGGGGTGGCCGCCGAGCTGACCCGCACCCAACTCGCGCGCCGGACCACCAAGCTGGTGGCCGAGGCCGATCCGCTGGGCTACGAGCAGCGCCGGCAGAAGGCCCGTGACAAGGAGCGGCGGATCGAGTTCTACCCGCTGCCCAACGGCTTGGCCGAGCTGCGGATCCGCATGTCGGCGATCGACGCCCGGCAGTGCTACGACATCGCCACCGCTGATGCCCGGGCGTTGTGCAAGGACTGCCGCACCACCGATCAGAAGCGGGTGGACGCGTTCCTGGACCGGTTCCTGGGCTACGGCATCGATCGGAAGGTGCAGGTTCACGTCACGCTGTCGATGGAGACGTTGATGGGTCTGACCGAGGACCCGGGTCTGCTGGATGGCTACGGTCCGATCAGCGCCGACTCCGCCCGCGAACTGGCCATGCTCGGCCCCTGGCGCGGTGTCCTGTTGGACGAGTATCAGCGGGCCGCCGCGATGGCCACCCATCTCTACAAGCCCCCGGCCCGGTGTCGGGAGTTCACCAAGCTCCGCGACGGCGGCACCTGCTGCGCCCCCGGCTGTGTCAATCCGATCCAGGAAATCGACCACACCGTGCCGTGGCCGAAAGGCAAGACGAATCCGGACCAGCTCAAGGGCTACTGTCAACACCATCACCACCTCAAGCACGGCGACCACACCGTCACCCTGGACGAGGATGGGACCTTGCATTGGGTCACTCCGCAGGGTCGGCACTACATCACCCAGCCCCACCAGTACTGACTACGACCCGCCTACTGCACCTGTTCTTTGACAATTCCACAGCGGACCGAAACTCCCCCTCCAACAAAGCGGGGTCGGCAACCTGCGAAAGCGACTGGCAACACAGACTTTCCACTTCGACAATCGGAGGGTGGATTTTGTGTGGAGGGGGGCGATAGCATAAGCTTCTTGCGTATCGAGGCAGGCGGAGCCTGCCCGATAGCGCCTTGACACGCCATCGCCCAGAGGTCTCCACACAATCCACCCGGAGCCCCCAACCAACCGCCCCGCTAGCGGGATCGACGGAAGCCGATGGCCAGGGCGAGCACGGCCGAGGCGGCCGCCGAGGCGAAGCCGACGACACGGGAGAGCTCAACCGCTCGGGTGACGTGGCCGGCGTCGGGGCTGCGGCCGTGACCCAGCACCGGGCGTTCCTCGGCCCCGTGCGCGTAGACAGTGCGGCCGCCGAGGCGGATCTCCAGCGCCCCGGCGAAGGCCGCCTCGACCTGGCCGGCGTTGGGGCTGGGGTGGGCCGAGGCGTCCTGCCGCCAGGTACGCCACGCGCTGCGCGACGAGCCGCCGACGACGGGCGCCGTGACCGAGGTGAGCACGGCGGCGAGCCGCGAGGGCACAAGGTTGGCCAGGTCGTCGAGCCGGGCGGCGGCCCAGCCGAACTTGGCGTAGCGGGCGGAGCGGTGGCCGACCATGGCGTCGAGGGTGTTGGCGGCCCGGTAGCCGAGCAGCCCGGGCACGCCGGCGACCGCGCCCCAGAACAGCGGGGCGACGACGGCGTCGGACGTGTTCTCGGCCACTGACTCGACAGTCGCCCGCGCCAGCCCGGCGGCGTCCAGGCTGGAGGGCTCGCGGCCGCAGAGGTTGGGCAGGCGTTCACGGGCGGAGTCGATGTCGCTGGCGTCCAAGGAACGGCCCATGGCGGTGCCTTCGGCGGCCAGCGATGCTCCCCCGAGCACAGCCCACGTGGCCAGCGCGGTAGTGGCGATCTGCACCAGCGGCCGGCGCCGACCGAGCCGCTCGATGGCCACGCCTACGGCGACAGCGCCCCCGGCGAGCAGCACACTGTGCACAACTCCGGGGACCTTATGGTCGCGGTAGACGGCCCGTTCCAGCGCCGCTGCGGTACTGCCGAAGGCGGCCACGGGATGCCACTGGCGCGGGTCTCCGAACACCGCGTCGGCCGCGGTCCCGAGCAGCAGGCCCACGGCCCTCGCCCCGTTCACGCCGCGCCCCAGATCCGTTCGCAACGCAGACCCGCCACTCCCCAGACCTCCGTCGTCCCCAGCCGCCAGGCGGTAGACGTTATCGCCTGCTCATCACCCGTTCGGCGACAGGTGGGTCAGCGGCCCCCGGCAGGCCGGTTAATGTGGCCGACCGTGGAGCAGGAGCAGCACGTCCAGGACACGCTCGTGGGCGCGGAGTCGACCGACCGCCGACTGCTGCTGTACGCCTACCTCCAGCCCCGCGAGCACCACCGCACCTACCTGACGACCATGCGGCTGTTCGCGTCGACGCTGCTGGCCGACCTGTCGGCCGGGGAGGTGGCGGCCAAGCTGGCGGCGGCTGAGCGGGAGGGGCTGATCGACCCGGGCGAGTCCCGGATCGAGACGGTGATCGCCCGGCTCAAGCAGCTGGTGGAGTGGGGCAATCTGGTGCCGGGCCGGCGCGAGGTGATCGCGGCCAGCATCGCCGAGTTCCAGCACGGCAGCGTGCGCTACCAGGTCAGCAAGCTGGCGGTCCGGGTGCAGCGCGACGTGGACGAGCTGCTGCGGGTGCCGGAAGGGGCCCGCGAGGTGTCGCGGGAGCTGCTGCCGGCCATCGAGCGCGGCCTGGGCGCGCTGGGCAAGTCGCTGTCCGACGCCGTGTTCACCGAGGGCGGCCCGGGCGCGAAGCGGGCCCGGGAGGCGCTGGCCGAGCAGGTCACGACCCTGTTCCTCCAGCACGCCGAGCTGGCCGTCACGGTCCGGGACTTCTACGCCTACCTGGGCCAGATCGTCACCCGCCACCACCTGGCCCCGGACGAGATCTCCGGCTTCCGCAACCTGCTCGTCGAGTACATCCAGATGGTTGTCGAGGACGTCCTGCGGCACACGCCGGCGATCGCCGAGTCGCTGGGCCAGCTGGCCCGGGGCCGCAGTGAGCTGCTGCGGCTGCTCGGCCCGACCAACGCCCTGGGCTCCGAGGACCTGCCGATCGAGCGCTCTCGCGGCCGGACCGTGGCCGACTGGCAGGACCTGACCGACTGGTTCGTCGACCGCCCGGGCCGGCCCAGCCAGGTGACGGCGCTGCGCGAGGCGACCGGCCGGGCCATCGGGTCGCTGCTGGCCAGCGTGAAGCGGGCGACCTCCGGCGGCGGGCTGCTGCCGGGCCGCCGGGCCGAGCTGCTCAAGCTGGCCGGCTGGTTCGACGGGGCGACCCCGGACCAGGCCCATTCGCTCTACGCCGCCGCGTTCGGCCTCTACTCGGCCCGCAACCTGCTGCCCTCGCCCGAGCACGACGGCGATGACGAGCACACCCCGTGGCGGGACGGCCCGCTGCTCGACGTCACGGTGAGCGTCCGCAGCCGCGGCGACCGTGGCGCGCGGGGCCGGACCTCGCGGATCGTGGACGACCCGATCACCGAGCAGGCCCTGCTGGCCGATGCCCGTGCCGTGGACAAGAAGCGTTCGGAGGCGGTGACCGAGCTGGTCGAGGCCGCGCCGACGATCGAGGAGAGCCGGCTGTCCCATGGCGCCCTCGACGTGTTCTGCGAGCTGTTGACGATGGCGATGGCGCAACGCGAGCGGGCCGAGGACACCGGCTCGGCGGCCGACCCGGTGCGCGGCCTGAAGCTGACCGTCACTCCCGAGGAAGGCCGGACGACGACCATCAAGACCGCGGGCGGCACGCTGACCCTGCACAACGCCTCGGTGGCACTGGAGGCCGGCTCATGAAGGACGTGCTGGACGGCCTGTCCGACATCGACGCGGCGAACGTGGTGCGCTGCGCCCGCGTGCTGCTGAGGCGGCCTTTGTTGCGCGCTGACGGACCAGATGGCGATCTGCTGCCGCTCGTCTACCGGCACCGCGCCACGCTCCAGGACCTGTTCGCCGGGCTGCTGGCGTACCGGCTCGTGGTGGAGCGCCGCTTCGCCCGCCTGTACAAGCCGGGGCCGGGCGTGGACCCGACCCGCGGCGAGCCGACGCTGTCGCCGCGTGGCTACACCTACTTCGCGCTCACCATCGCCGCGCTGACCGGTGTCGGACGCCAGGTGCTGCTGTCGCGACTGGTCACCGACGTGCGGGCGGCCGCGGTCGAGGCCGGTGTCGCGATCACCGACGACCTGCCGGACCGCCGCGCGCTGACGGCGGCGCTGCGGCACCTGCTGGCGCTGGGCGTGATCACCGAGACCGAGGGCACCGTCGCGCCGTGGGGCAGCGACGGCCCGGCCGAGGCCCTGATCACCATCGACACCGACCTGCTGGGCCAGCTGCTGTCCGGCCCGCTGCTGGAGGCGACCGGCCCCGATCACCTGATCGAGCTGGCCGCCCGACCCGGGCCGCGGGGGGCCGAGCATGCGGTGCGACGCAAGTTGGTCGAGAATCCTGTTGTGCTGCAAGCGGATCTGCCACCCGATCAGGTGGAGTGGCTGCGGCGTAACCAGCGCCGCGAGTCGGGGCTGTTGGAGCGCAGCTTCGGGCTGGTCACCGAGACGCGGCTGGAGGGCGTCGCGGTCACCGACCCCGAGGACTACCTGACCGACGTGCTGTTCCCCGGTTCCGGCACGGTCGCTCGGATCGCGCTGCTGGCATTGCCGGAGCTGATCGCCGACCCCGATCCCGAGCTGTTCGCCGACGACGAGGAGCCGCCGGAGCCCCGCCCCGACGGCCGTCATCCCGTGACGTACGGCCAGGTTCGGGTGATCTGCGGCCAGCTGGTCGAGGACTATCCGGCCGCGTGGTCGCGGCAGGCCACCGAGGATCTGGACCGGCTCACCGCCGACGTGCTGGACCTGTTGGTGCGCATGGGATTGGCGGTCGACGATCCCGAGCAGGGCTGGCTGATCGCGCCGACCGCGCACCGCTGGGCCCCGCAGCCCGACGACACACCGGCCCGAAACGCCCCGCCACCACCGCCGGCCGAACCTGAAGAGCCCGGCTGGTCCCTGTTCGACGAAGATGGTGCACAGTGAGCGACAAGCGTGGGACCCAGCCTCGATGGACACTGCACCGCGGTGGCATCGTCAACGTGTGGCAGTACGCCGAGCAGGTCTTCGACTTCTCCGGCGGGCGGGCGATCTTCCAGGGCACCAACGGCTCCGGCAAGTCGCGCACCCTGGAGCTGCTGCTGCCGCTGTGCCTGGACGGGGACCTGCGGCAGCTGGGCTCCAAGGGCTTCGACACGGTCAGCATCCGGCGGCTCATGCTGGACGACTACGACGGCGGCCCCAACCGGATCGGCTACGCCTGGATCGAGCTGCGCCGGGAGCACGACGCCGGCGGCGAGGACGAGTACCTGACCTGCGGCCTGGGCGTGAAGGCGTCCAAGACCTCGCAGCAGATCACCGACTCGTGGCGGTTCGTCACCCCGGCCCGGGTCGGCAAGGACCTGCGGCTGGCCGGGCCGGACCGGGTGCCGATCGGCCCGGCGCAGCTGCGCGACCTGGTCGGCGCGGACTGCATGTTCGAGGACGCCGGGTTCCGGGCCAAGGTCGCCGAGACGGTCTACGGCGTGCCGGCGGCCCGCTACGCCGACCTGCTGCACCTGCAGCGGACGCTGCGCAACCCGGACGTCGGCCTGAAGGTGTTGGAAGGCCAGCTGGAGCAGATCCTGTCCGACGCCCTGCCGCCGCTGGACTCGGCCATGGTCGAGGGCCTGGCGACCTCGTTCGACGACCTGGAGTCGATCCGGGAGAACATCACCCGGCTGACCACCGCCGACTCGGCGCTCACGGCGTTCCTCGGCACCTACTCCGGCTACGCGCTGGCCGGCCTGCGCGGTTTCGGCGACAAGGTGGTGTCGAGCCGTAAAAGCCTGACGTCGCTGGGTTCCGAGCTGGAGTCGTTGCAGCGCAAGCTCGAGAGCGCGCGGGACGGTCGGGTCACCGCCGAGCAGGCCGTGGCCGAGTTGGAGGCTCAGGACAGCCAGCTCGACGCCCGGATCGAGGCGTTGAAGGAACTGCCGGCGTATCGCGGCATGCGGGACCTCCAGGACCGCGAGCAGCTGGTGGCCCGGTCGCGTTCGGCGGCCGAGGCGGCGCTGGACACCGCGAGCCGGCAGCGGGCGCAGGAGGACCGGGCGGTCGACTCCGTGCTGGCCGTGCTGCGGCGGCTCGGGCTGGACATCGACAGCGCCGACGAGCTGGCCGGGCACGCCCGGGAGCGGCTGGCCATCGCCGGCCTGGACGGCGACCTGTGCCCGAAGGTGCCGCCGATGCCGCCGACCGACGCGCAGGTGACGCAGGATCGCGTGCGGGCCAAGCCGGATCCGGAGGCCGAGCCGCAGACCATCGACCGGCGGCTGCTGCCGGCGATCGACCCGCAGTCCCTTTTGGACACGCTGAGCGACGCCGGCCGGCAGGCCGAGCAGGTGGCCACGGAAGCCCGTCGCCGCAACGCTTTGACGCTGTCGCTGCACGAGCGGGCGCTGGCCTCGGACCGGCAGCTGCGGGATGTCGAGGAGCTGCACCGCGCGGCCCGGCAGGCGCAGCTGACCGCGACCGAGGCGGCCGGGCGGCGCAACGAGGCCGGCCAGCAGCTGGCGACGGCCGTGGACGTGTGGCGGGAGCAGGCCCGGCGGTGGGCCGCCGAGGATGGTCCCCAGCCGCCGAACGCGGCGCGGCTGACCGAGGATCGCGGCGCGGCCCGGGCGGCGCGGGACAGCGTCCGGCAGTGGGCGGCGCCGAGGTCGCACGAGCTGCGGCAGCGGGTCGTGGCCGCCGAGCAGCGGCTGGACGACCTGCGGGCGACGATCACCCAGTACGAGGCCGAGGTCGTGGCGCTGCGGTCCGGCGGCCACGACGAGCAGTCCGACCCGTCGGCGTTCCACCGGCTGGTCGACTTCGTGCCCTCGCTGCCGGAGGTCGAGCAGGCCGGGCTGGAGGCGGCGTTGCAGGCCAGCGGCCTGCTGACCGCGCGGGTGTCGACCACCGGCAAGGTCTCCGACGCCGAGCTGGCCGAGGTGATCGCCCTGGCCGGGCCGGCGGCGAGCGGCCGGACGCTGGCCGACGTGCTGATCCCGGCGGCCGAGCCGGGTTGCCTGGTGCCGGCCGATGTCGTGGCGAAGCTGCTGGCCGCGGTCGGGGTCGCCGACGTGCCGGCCACGACCGACACGCCGGGCCTGGTGCTGTCGACCAGTGGCGCGTGGCGGGCCGGCGTGCTGTGCGGGTCGCAGACCAAGCCGGTCGCGGAGTTTGTCGGCACGGGCGCGAGGGAAGCGGCGCGGCAGCGTCGGCTCGCCGAGCTGAGCTCGGCCGTCGAGCGTCTGCACGTCGAGCTGGCCGACGCCGAGCGCCTGTGCGACTCGGCTCGGGCCGATGCCGCGCAGTGGGAGCAGCACGTCGAGGCGTTCCCGGACGACGGCGAGCTGATCTCGGCGCACGCCAAGCTGACCAGCGCCAAGGAGTCGGCCGAGGAGTCCGAGGAGCGGGCCTACGAGCTGCGCGCCGAGCACCAGGCCAGCGACGAGCGATGGCATGCGGCCCGATCCGAGCTGGTGCAGGCGGCGTCCGAGGCGGGCATCGGAGTCGGCGACACCGTCGACACCGAGGCGTTGGACCGGGCCAACCGGGCGGCGTCGGAGGCGAGGGTCGCGGCCGAGCAGCTGGCCGAGGCATTGGCCGGCCGGTGCGCCCGGACCGTGATCGACCTGATCGACGCGATGCAGCACCATCACGCCGCGCTGACCGACCGGACCGAGGCCGAGTCGGCGGCCGACGCGCTGTGCGTCGAGTACGCCGACCGTTCGCACGGGCTGGCCGAGCTGAGCTCCGCGATCGGCGGCGAGGCCGAGGAAGTCTCCCGCCAGCTGTCCACTTTGGACGCCGAGCGGAAGGCCGTGCGCAAGGCTCTGCCGCAGTCCCGGGAGAAGGTCGTCGAGCTGCGCGAGCAGGCGACCAAGCTGGAGACGCTGCTGGAGACCAAGCGGGCCCAGCTGACCGGCCGGGAGGGCGACGCCGCCGGCGCGGTCGAGGCGTTCGAGCAGGCCCTGGGCGCGCCCGGCATCTGGTCCGCGGCGTTCCCCGAAGTCGAGCTTCCGTCCACAGTGGACGAGGCATTGTCCTTGCTGGACAAGGCATCCGACCGCAAGGGATCGACCGAGGGCACCGTGATCGGCAAGCTCCAGGTGCTCCAGACCTCGCTGGCCGGCACCCACGACATCGGGGCCGAGACCGCCGGCGGCGTGCTGACCGTGACCGTCACCGGCGAGGACGGGCCCCGCCCGGTGGCCGACGCCGCGCTGCGGGTGTCGCAGCGTCTGGCCGAGCAGCGGGGTTTCCTCGGCGAGCGGTACCAGTCGATCTTCGCCGACTACCTGATCCGGGACCTGGCCGAGCGGCTGCGCGGGCAGATCGAGGTGGCCGAGGACCTGTGCCGGCGGATGAACGACGTGCTCGACCAGGCCCGGTCCAGCCAGGGCGTGCACGTGCAACTGGAGTGGCGGCCGTCGGCGGCCCTGGACGACCGGACCAAGCAGGCCCTGGAGCTGGTGCGCACGCCGCTGGCCGACCGCACGTCCGAGCAGGACGACCTGCTGCGGCAGGTGATCACCGAGCGGATCGAGGCCGAGCGGGACGCCCATTCCAGCGGCTACGCCGAGATCCTGGCCCGGGCGCTGGACTACCGGACCTGGTACTCGTTCACCGTCCGGGTCCGCGACTCCGGGCCCGACGGCAAGCCCCGGGTCCGGCGGCTGCGCCAGCTGTCCTCCGGTGAGACCCGGCTCGTCTCGTACGTGACCCTGTTCGCCGCCGCCGCCTCGTTCTACGACGCCGTCTCCAGCGGCGGCGACGAGGCCCCGCTGCGCCTGGTGCTGCTCGACGAGGCCTTCGAGCGGCTCGACGATCCCACCATCGCCCGCATGCTGGGGCTGCTCGTCGACCTCGACATGGACTGGGTGATCACCTGGCCCAGCGGCTGGGGCGTGTCGTCGAAGATTCCCCGCATGCACATCTACGACGTGCTGCGACCCAAGAACGGCCGGGGCGTGGCCTGCACCCACACCACCTGGGACGGCGCCGGCCTCGACCGCGAGGACCCGTAACCCCGTGGTGGGGGCCGGCTTTCCGGCCCTCACCAACGGTTTCCTACGCGAAATAGCCGAAGACGTCGGCGATGACGTCGACGGAGCCGACGTGGTTGTAGATCCGGACCCGGCCGTCGCTCTCCAGCGCGGCGATCACCAGGACCTGCTTGGTCTGCCCCGGCCCGAAGTTGAGGTTGGAGGTGCCGGCCACGAAGCCGCCGCCCACGGTCAGGTAGCTGTCGGCGGTGCCGTTGACGACGGTCACGTTGAGCACGACTGCCTTGGCGCTGCTGGGAATCGAGCCGACGGGAGCGCCGATGGTCTCGTTGCGGGGGATCGGCCCCTGGAAGCCGCCGGTGCCGTCGCGTGTGTCCAGGACCCGGGACGGCGCGACCGGGGTGAAGGCGGTGGTCGGGAAGCGGCCGTTGGGCATCGTGAGGTAGTAGCCCTCGACATCGGCGATGACGTCGGCGTTGCCGGCGTGATTGACGAAGGTGATCTCGCCGGCGGCCGACACCGGGACGATCACCAGGTTCGAGACCGTCTGCCCGGGGCGGTAGTTCAGGTTGGACGCGGTCGGCGTGGCGCCGCCGTTGGGAAACACGGTGAGGAAGCTGCTGGCGGTCGGGTTGGTCACGGTCACGTTCAGCGCCACCGCGGCGACCGGCTCCGGCATGTACGTGGTCACGTTGAGCACCTGCCGGCCGCCGGGGCCGATCGGGGCCTTGGGCACACCGCCAGTGCCGTCACGGGTGTCCATGAGTCGCTGCGCGACCGTGGGGTTGAGGAAGCTGCCGCCCTGTTCGGCCGGCGACGTGCGGTAGTAGCCCTCAAGGTCGACGACAACGTCCACCCGGCCGGTGTGGTTGGCGATCACGACCTTGCCGTCCGGGCCGACCGGCACCGTCACCAGGTTGGGCACGGTCTGCCCGGGCGCGAAGTTGACGTTGGAGGTGCCGGGGTTCGCGCCGCCGCTGGGAAAGACGGACAGGAAACTGTCGGCGGTGGGGTTGGTCGCCGTCAGGTTGAGCACGACCGCGGTGACGCCGCCGGCCGGAACCCCATGTGCCCCAGTCACTTGCAGGCTCGTCTGCCCGCCAGGACCCAGCGGGCCGCCGCCGTCACGGGTGTCCAGCAGCCGCTGCGGGGCGACCGGGTAGTAGGCGCCGGAAATGGTCACCTGCTGGGAATCCGTCGCGACGTTGCCGGCGAAGTCCTTGGTGGTCAACGAGATCGTGTACGTGCCGAGAGCCGCGTAGGCGTGGTCGCCGATCGGGTTCGCGGTCCTGACCACGGTGCCGTCGCCGTAGTCGTAGGCGTATTCGACGATCTGCCAGGGATCCATCGTGTCGTCGGTGTAGGCCCGCACGCTCAGCGGCCCGACCTGGGCCACCCGCACGTGGCCGATCGGCGTGAACGGGGTGGTGACCTGGACATTGCTGGAGGTCGTGAAGGTCGCCCCGGACGGCAGGGTCGCCGTCACCGTGGCCACGTAGCGATCGTCCACTTCGGACGGACTGGTGTAGGTGTGCTGGACGGTGGCCGACCCGGAGGTCATCGGGGCACTGCCGTCGCCGAAGTCGAAGGTGTAGGTCACCGGCGTCGACCGCGGGTTGTCCACGACTGCCGTCAGGGTGTCCAGCAGCGGGGCCGGTCCCTTGTTCGGCGTGAGTTGGAGACTCTTGAGCTGGAACGGATCGTCGGCGGCGTACGCGGGTGTGGCGACGGCGAGTGCGGTCGCGCCGATCAGCGCGACCGCCAACGCCGACGCCCAAAGGCGTCTTGGCATTGGTAGAACCCCCTAATGCATGTGCCCGTGGGCACACCATCCCTACTCCGCTATCGCCCGCTGCCGGACCGGCGTTACGACGGGAGGACAACCGCCGGGAAGGTGACCGTGGGGGCTTCCAGCGAGGTCGCCAGCGGCAGCGTGATGCGGAAGACGGCGCCGGGCACGCCAGGGGGCGGGGTCTCGCAGCGCAGGTCGCCGCCGTGGGCGCGGCAGATGCCACGGGCGATGGGCAGGCCGAGGCCGGAGCCGCCGGAGGCGCGGGCCCGGGCCTCGTCGAGGCGCACGAGCCGGTCGAAGATCCGCTCCCGGTCGGGCTCGGGCACCCCGGGCCCGTTGTCGGCGACGACGAGGTGCCCCAGCCCGGCGGCGACGCCGACGGTGAGGGAGACATGGCCCTCGCCGCCGGCGGCCTGCCTGGCGTTGTTCACGAGGTTGGCCAGCACCTGGGCCAGGCGCTGGGGATCGCCGTAGACCACGGCCGACGGACCGTCCACGGTGATCGTCATCTCCGGGGCCAGCACCCGGGTGCGGTCGGCCTCGGCGTCGGCGAGCTGGCGCAGGTCGACGGGCTCGTGCTGGAGGTCGAGGCCGGCGTCGATCCGGGCCAGCGCCAGCAGGTCGTCGACCAGGCGGCCGGCGCGGCGGGACTCGCGGACGAGCAGCAGCAGCATCCGGTCCCGCTCCTCCGGGTCAGTGTCGGCGTTCTGCTGGAGCACGGACTCGGCCACGGCCTGCAAGCCGGCGATGGGGGTGCGCAGCTCGTGCGCGGCGTCGGCGACGAACCGCCGGGTGTGGGCCTCGGCCCGGCGGGCCTGCTGCTCCGCCCCTTCGAGCCCGTCGAGCATGTCGTCGAACGCGGCGGCGGTGCGGCCGAGCTCGGTGTCGGTGCGCTCGGGCGCGAGCCGCCGGCCCCGGTCGCCGGCGGCGATGGACCGGGCCAGGGTGGTCATCTGGTCCAGTGGCCGCAGCGCGAAGCGCACGATGAAGATCAGGGCGGCGGCGGTGATGACCAGGGCGGAGACGCCGACGGTGATCAGCAGCCGGTTCAGGGTGGCCTGCGGCCTGGTCTCGGCGTCGGCGAAGAACGTGATCCGGGTGCCGTTGCGGTAGGTGACGGTCCGGGGCGCGGGCGTGGCGGCCGGCTGGGCCCCCTTCGGCTCCAGCACGAGGCCGCTGGGCTCGGTGATCCGCACCAGGATGAGCCCGCCGAGCGACAGCCGGGCGTAGAGCTGCTCCGGCACCAGGCGCTTGTTCTCCAGCTGGTTGGCCAGCTGCACGCGGTCCCGGATCAGGTTGGTCTCGTCCTGCACGGTCTGCCGGTTGAACAGGGCGTCGACCACCACGACCAGCCCGATGAGCACGACCGCGAGCGCGATCGTGACCAGCAGGGTGACCCGCAGCCGCAGCGAGCCGGTCCTCACGTGGCACCGACCCGCAGCACGTAGCCGAGCCCGCGCACGGTGTGCAGCAGCCGCGGCCCGTGCGCCTCCAGCTTCCGGCGCAGCGCGCTGACGTGCACCTCGACCAGGTTGGGGTCGTAGTCCTCGTAGCCCCACACACTGGTCAGGATCTGGGTCTTGCTGACCACGCGCCCGCGCTGCGCCGCCAGGTAGCACAGCAGCCGCAGCTCGGTGGCGGTCAGGTCGACGGCCGTGCCGGCGTAGAGCACGATCCCGGAGTCGGCGTCGACCAGCAGGTCGCCGATCTGCACCGTCGACGGCGTGCGGCCCAACCGCCGCAGCACGGCCCCGACCCGCGCCACCAGCTCGGCCAGCACGAACGGCTTGAGCACGTAGTCGTCGGCCCCGCCCTCCAGGCCCCGCAGCCGGTCGGGCACGCCGTCGCGGGCGGTCAGCATCACCACCCCCGCGTTGCTGGCCCGCCGGATCACCTCCAGCAGCTGGAAGCCGTCCCGGCCGGGCAGCATGATGTCCAACACCACCAGGTCCGGGCGGAACTGGCCGAGATCGGCCTCCAGCTCGCGGCCGTCCGGCCGGGCCAGCACCTCGTAGCCGTTGTCCCGCAGGGCGGACCGCACCGCGGCGAGGATCGCCTCGGTGTCCTCGACGATCAGAATCCGAGCGACCGACACGTGCCCATTCTGGGGTGCGCGAGGCCCCGCACGTGTGCGGGCTCGCTGACGTTTCAGCCTCCCCTCAGGTCCGGCCGCGACGGTGGTTGTCATGACCTCCCTGTCACGAACCCTCGGCGCCCTGACTCTGGCCGCGGCCGCCGCCCTGACCGTCACCGGCTGCTCCTCGATGGCCTCCGGCGCGCCCGCGCCGTCGACCACGGCCAGCTCCATGCCGTCGAAGGGCAAGCCCAAGCCGCTGCCGGACGGCGAGACGCGCGTCGCCGGCACCGTGTCCTCGGTGTCGGGCACGCAGCTCGTCGTCACCGAGAAGGATGGCAAGACTGAGACCTTGACCACGGACTCCACCACCAAGATCGACGGCGGCCCGCTCCAGCAGGGCCAGCGCGTGACCGCCGTTGTGAAGGGTGAGCAGGCGCTGAGCGTCCGGGTCGCGCAGCCGCGCGGCAGCAGCGCCGCCCCGACCACGACCCCGAGTTCCTGACGGTCCTGGGTGCCCCGGGCCGCCGGGTCTGGGACGATGGTCGCGTGGCGGCTCGGCATACCCAGGTGCGATGGGTGCTGATCCTGCTGGTCATCGGGCTGGTCGGGATCGGTGCGGCGGTGCTCGTGTGGTGGCCGACCCTGGGCTTCCCGGACACGGACGCGCCCTCGGCCGTGCACACCAAGGCGACGGTGGTGACCTCGGCGCAGTGCGGCGGCGGCAACGCCCACGACACGGTCGAGGTCACCATCGACGGGGCCAAGAAGCAGGTGCCGCTGGACGGCTGCGGGCAGCCCAAGGGCGCCACGCTGGACGTGGCCGTCGTCGACGACAACGGCACGCTCAGCGCGCACGCCGCCGACGCGGCGCAGGTCGGCGGCAACCGGGACGGGCGGCTCACCGCTCTGCTGCTGTGCCTGAGCGCGGTGGCCGGGGCCCTGTACGCGTACCTGATCCGCTACCAGCCGGCCCCCAAGCCCGCGGTGGCCCCGGTCATCGGCGCGAGCGAGCCGGAACTGCCGCTGGCGCCGGTCACCGTCGTGGAGCCGGCCCCCGAGCCCGAGCCGGCGGTCGAACCCGAGGACGAGTCGGTGGACGAGCCCGACGAGGCCGAGGACAGCGCGGCCCCCAGCAACACCGCCGGCTAGCGCACCTGAACCTGGTCGGCCCACCGGTCGGCCAGGGCCTGGTCGCTGGTGAGCCCGTGCAGCGGCCGGCGGTTCCACAGCGCCAGGTACAGCTCGGCCGCGGTGCCGGCAATGGTGGCGTCGGCGTCGACCGGGGCCGAGACGCGCGCCGCCGTCGGCTGCTCGGGACCGTAGTGGAACAGCCAGTGGTCTCCGGTGTCGGTCGCGCTGACCAGCACCGACGCCGGCTCCTCGACCCGGAGCCGGCGGTTGCGGGGCAGGAAGCCGCACAGCAGCTCGTCCACGCCGTCGGCGGCGAGCGTCGACGCGATCGGTGACGCGAGACCGGCCGCGGCCTCGGCGTCGACGCTGTGGATGGTGGTCTCGTGCGCCTGGCGGCGCGCCCAGAACTGCGACCCGGTCGGCGCGGTGCGCATGAACGTCCAGCATTCGAGGTCGTCCGGCGCGGCGGTGAGCACGTGGGCCAGCTCGGTCAGACCGGCCCGGAACCAGTCGACCAGGGCCTCGTCGGCCAGCGCGCCGGCGGCCTTCGCCACCTCGCCGAGATCCGCGGGCTCGGTCCGGGCGTCGGCGACGCACGCCGTGGCCCATCGATGCACGGCGCCGGTGTGCACCAGCAGGTCGCGAACCGCCCAGTCGGGGCAGGTCGGCACCGGGGCGCTCGGCCCGGCTTGCTCGGCGGCGGCCGCGAGCCGCTCCCCCTGGCCGCCCACGGCGGCGATCCACTCACGCGTCTGCATCCCGCCAGCCTGCCATTCAGGCGACGTCGGCGGGGCTGGCCAACCAGGTGTCGCACTGGGACAGGCTGTTGCGAGCGCGCGGCACCAGTCCTTGCCAAGCCGATGACCATGCCCCCGGAGACACGCCGATCCGCGTGCGCAATCCTAGCCACACCCGGTGGGTCTGGCTAGGATTGCGCACGCACCAGATGTACGAATACCTATCCAGACCTACCAGGTCTGGATAGGAACACGTTCGGCCCGACGATCTGAGGACCAGGAGGTGAACGGTGTCGCACCCGCACCTCGATCTGCCGGACACCTTCACCACAGCGGATGCCGAGCGACTCGACCTGTCTCGCCGCCAACTGGCGCGCTTGCAGGCCACCGGCATGGTGGAACGCGTCGGCCGCGGCCTGTATCGCCGCGTCGACGCCGAGCCTGTCGACCTGGACCTGCTGGAGATCGCGGTCAGGGCCCACCGGGCAACCCTGTGTCTGGTCTCGGCGCTTGCCCACCATGAACTGACCGACGTCATCCCCCCTGTGCACGACGTCGCTCTCCCCCGGGGGACTTGGCTGCCAGCAGTCGCAGCGCCAGTCCGCTGGCACAGGTTCGACCCCGCGACGTTCGATCTCGGCCGCACCGAGATTCCCACCGACGACAGCCACCCGATCGGGCTCTACGACGCGCCACGCAGCATCGTGGACGCGTTCCGCGTGCGGCACATCATAGGACCAGAGATCGCCACCGAGGCCCTCCGGCGCTGGCTCCGCCGCGGCGGCCGGCCCGCCCACCTGCTCCGGACCGCAACAGCATTTCCGACAGCAAGGCCAGCCCTGTTGCACACGCTTCAAGTTTTGTTGTGACGGCCTGTCCGCGCCAGACAAGAGCCCGCAGAGCACCTGCTGGTTCAATCACCAGGAGAGACCATCAACCGACCAACACACGCGACCCCGGCAGGCCGCGCGTTTCTTGCTTTGCAACGCAATGCCAGGCTCGCGGGACGGACCACCGCCGAGTACCTGCGTCTGTACGCGCTCGAGGGCTTCCTCCTTCGACTCGCCCACTCACCCCACCGTGACCAGCTCGTCCTCAAAGGCGGCGTGCTACTCGCGGCATACGAACTGCGCCGACCAACAACCGACATCAACGTGGCCGCAGTGCACCTGGCGAACAACGTCGACACCATCCGCGATCTCATAGCGGAAATCGCGGCGACAACACTGCCGGCCGATCTCGATGACGGACTCATTTTCGATATCGACCACATCACCGCCCAGGTCATCCGCGACGAGGACCAGTACTCCGGCGTACGGGTCAGCCTGAAAACGAACCTCGCCAAGGCCAGAGAGCCATTCCACGTCGATGTCAACGTCGGCGACCCGATCTGGCCCCACCCAGCCGACATCGCATTGCCACGCCTGCTCGACGGCGAGCCTATCCGCCTCCGCGGATATCCGATGGAGATGGTGCTCGCCGAAAAGACCGTCACAGCCCTGCAACGCGGGCTGGCGAGCACACGGTGGCGCGACTTCGCCGACATCTACCTGCTGGCCGGCACTTACAGCTTCCAGACGACCGATCTGCGATCGGCCATCGAAGCGGTCGCCACACATCGCAGCGTCCCTGTCACCGACCTTGGCGCGGCACTGGACGGGTACGCCGAAATCGGACAGGCGCGCTGGGCCGCGTGGCTGAGGAAGCTCCAACTCGACAGCACGCTGCCAGTGGACTTCGCCGAGATCCTTGCCGCGCTGGAAGGGTTCGCTGACCCGGTGCTCATCGGCAAGCTCAGCGCCGATGCCTCGTGGGATCCCGCTTCGCGACGCTGGATTCAGTAGCGGGGATTCACGCTTGGTCGCTGGTGCGTTCGTCGACGTCGATGGGCTCGGTGTGGGCCTGCCGTACGCATGTGGAGGCGTTCAGTGCGGCTCGCTTGGCGGCGGCGATCCACTCACGCGTCTGCATCCCGCCAGC
This sequence comes from Kutzneria sp. NPDC052558, assembly GCF_044547355.1. Lineage (NCBI taxonomy): Bacteria > Bacillati > Actinomycetota > Actinomycetes > Pseudonocardiales > Pseudonocardiaceae > Kutzneria > Kutzneria sp. NPDC052558. The sequence goes on along the minus strand of NZ_JBIUAG010000023.1, from coordinate 116,050 downwards.
CTGCCACTCAGGCGACGTCGGCGGCGCTGGCCAACCAGGTGTCGCACTGGGACAGGCTGTTGCGCTGGAAGCCCGAGTTCCACCAGCCCATGGCGTGCTCGTCGGTGCCGTGGTCGCGCGGCGGGCCGTTGTGGTCGCCACGGTCCTGGCTGTTCTGCGCCTCACGGGTGATGTTGTCGTCGACGTCGCCACGGCCGGCGGTGGCGGCCAGGAACATGCCGGAGAAGCACTGCGCCTCCAGCTCCAGCCGCCGTGACAGCTCCATCCGCTCGTCCGGCGAACGGGTGGCGTAGGTCGCTTGGGTGTAGGCGTCCTCGATGCCGGCCAGGTCCTGCACGTGGTGCCCGTACTCGTGGGCGAACACCGCGAGGTAGGTGCCGGGGTGCGCGCCGTACATGTCGGTCTGGAGCGCGGAGAACGGCATGTAGATGGTGTTGTCCGTGGGGCAGTAGAAGGCGGCGACACGACCGCTCCCGGCCTCCTCGGAGCCGCACTGGCTGTGCCACGTCGTGCCGCCGGGGAAGGCCAGGTCGGGCGGGCTGAACGGCAGGTTGGCGGCCTTCATCACCGGCGCCCACGCGGCGTCCAGGCACGGCAGGGCGCTGCGGAAGAAGCGCTCCGCCCCGGCCGGGTCGGTGGTCCACCGGCTGAGCTTGCAGTTGGTCGGCGGCAGGCCGCCCACCTCGAACAGCGGGTTGTCGCCGAGCTTGACCACGGCCCGTGGACCGGCCGGCTGGGCGCTGCTCGGCGGCGCGGAGCTGGTGCTCGGATGCCGGCTGGTGGTGGTCGGCGGCGGCGTGGTCGTGCGGGGCGTGGTCCGTGACGGCGTGGTGGTCGTCGTGGGCGGGTCGAGGGTGGCCATCGCGGTGGGCGTCGCACCGGACTCGGCCGCCGGCCGGGAGTAGCCGAGGCGGCTCAGGCCGATCGCGGCCACGCCGATGAGGACCGCCGCCACCACCACGATCGCCACGACGGGGGCGCGCGAGGGCCGCCGCCGCGGCGGGCCAGGTCCGTTGCTCAGTGGTGGCGGCATCACTGGTGCTACGACTGGCGGCGGCAACCAGTTCACTGGTTGCCGCGGCAACCGCTACTGCACGTCAGAGCTGTCGGCCACCCACGTGTTGCACTGCGCGACCGTCTTCTTCACGAAGCCCTGCGTCCACCACGCCGAGGCGTGGTCGCTGGTGCCGTGGTCGCGGCGCTCGCCGGGCTGGTCGCCGCGCTCCTGCGTGTTCTGGGCGTCCCGCGCGACCGTCGTGTCGATCGAGCCACGGCCGACGGCGGCGGCAAGGAACAGACCGGAGAAGCACTGCGCCTGCAACTCCAGCCGCCGCGACACCTCCAGGCTGGCATCGCTGTCAGGGTCGTCGTCGCCGTACTCCTGCTTGTGCGCGGCCGTCAGCACGCCGCTGAGGTCCTGCACGAAGTGGCCGTACTCGTGCGCGAACACCGCGAGGTAGGCGCCGGGGCGGTTGCCGATCTCGTCGGTCTGCAACCCGGAGATCGGCATGTACAGCGTCTGGTCGCCGTTGCAGTAGAACGCGGCGGCTTCCTCCTGCGACACCGAGCCGCAGGGGCTGCTCCACGTCTTGCCGCTGGGGAACGCCAGCTTCGGCTCGTGGAACGGCAGGTGCACGGACTGGAGCACCGGCTGCCACGCGCGGTCCAGGCACGGCAGCGCGGCGGTGAAGTAGGCGTTGGACGCCGACGCCACCGATTGCCAGCGCGGCAGCGTGCAGGTCACCGGTCCCATGGTGCTAGCGGTGAACAGCGGGTTGTCACCGAGCTTGTCCACGCCGTCCGAGCCGCCGGGGCCGCTGCCGGGCGAGGTCGTCGGCACGGAGGTCGGCAGGTTGGTCGGGGTCGGCGTGGGCGCGGTGCGCTGCCGGCTGCGGCCGTTCCCGACCACGCCGACCACGACGACGCCCAGCACCACGAGTCCGATCAGGAACAGCGTGACGAACGGACGCCGTGAGGGCCGCCGTGGCGGTGGCGGCGGGTAGGGCGACGTCGGGGCCTGCGGGTACGGCGACGCCATCGGGCCGTGGGCGTGCACCGGCGGCGGCATGACCGGCCGGGCCGGCGGCATCGGGTACGGCTGGTACGACGGCGGAGGCGGCGGCTGCTGGCCGTAGTACGGGGACCGGCCCTGGGGATAGGGATTCGGCGGGTACTGGCTGGGCAGCGGCGGCGGCAGCGGGCGGCCCTGGTCGTCGCCGGTGTTCCACGGATTCAACTGACGTCCCCCTGCGCCGCCGCCCACGTGTTGCACGCGGCGGTCTTGTTCTCCTGGTAGCCGATCTGCGCCCACCGCCCCTGGTGCGCCGGGCTGCCGTGGTCGGACTCCCCGCCGCCGTCGGCGAACGCGGCGGCGCCGTCCGCGGCCATCGACCGGCTGATCGAACCACGCCCGGCAACGCTGGCGAGGAACATACCGGCGAAGCAGTTCGCCTGCAGCTCCAGGCGGCGGGACAGTTCCAGCCCGGCCGGGGTGTCGCGGCCGGCGGCCTGCTCGCGGCGGGACTCGGCCAGCAGGATGCCGCTGAGGTCCTGCACGTGGTGGCCGTACTCGTGGGCGAGCACGCCGACGATCACGGCCGGGATGCCGTCGGTGCCCTGCAACACGGTGTCGATGGGCATGTGCAGCTGGTTGTCGGCGCCGCAGTAGAACGCCACCGGGGAGCTGTCGTCGCGGGACCGGCACTCGCCGGAGCTGGAGTCCATCACAAGCGTCGTGGGCTCGAACGGCATGTTGAGCGCGGTGACAAGCGGCTTCCACGCGGCGTCCAGACAGGACAGCTCGGCGGTCAGGTACGCGCGTAACTGCTCGAGGCCACGGCCGAACTTCGGCAGCGTGCACGTGTTCTGGGCCAGCGAGGCCGAGTAGGTCAGCAGCGGGTTGGTCGCCAGCGCCACCACCGCGCGCGGCGCCTCGGCCTGCGCGACGCCGGCGACCGACTCGGTGGGGCCGATGGCGTCGATGCCGAACACCAGCAGAAACACGAGCGCCAGCGCGCCCAGCGTCATATACCGCTGCACGGAGGCCCGCGACCGAACCGGAGTGGCACTCGGAAAACGACCGGGCTCCAGCAGCGGATCGTGGAACGCGCCCCGGTTGTCCATCTACGCCCTGTCGTTCATGGGCGGCACGAGCTAGCCGTCGCCCCCTCGGTGGATATCGCCGCAAGGATAGGCGGCCTGCACTATTGTCCGCTCCCGTGTTCACCAACTGGGGCCTGGCCGTGGCCACCCTCACGCTTTCCGTCGCCGGCGCCGGGCTTGCCCCGCTCGCGGCGGCGGCCCCGTCCGACGGCGTGCAGTCGCAGATCGCGCTGAAGGTCGAGCGGGACGGCAAGCTCACGGTCAGCGAGCGGGTCACCGTGCCGGCCGGCAAGTCCGCCAACCGCACCGCCCCGCTGCGGCTGACCGCGGGGCCGGACACCGAACGCGTGTACACCGTCACGCAGGCCAAGGTGACCGGCAACGGCAACGCCTCGGTGGACGACCAGAACCTGACCGTGCACCTGGGCGCGGGCGAGTCGACCGTCAGCTACGTGGTCGACGGGGCCGTGGCCGACCAGGGCACGCACGAGGACGTCCGCTGGCAGGTGGCCAGCGGCTGGGATGTGACGATCGATCGGCTCACGGTGTCGGTGGTGACGCCGGCCGAGCCGCAGTCCATCACCTGCCTGGCCGGCGAACCGGATTCGACCACCGCGTGCGGTCTGTCGCAGATCGGCGAGGGCGGCGTGCCGACCGCCGAGCACGACACGCTCACGCCCGGGCAGCGCGTGGACTTCGCCATCGGCCTGCCCAACGGCACGGTCCCGGTCAACGAGCGCGTGGTGCAGACCAACGCGCTGGCGTCGGCGTTCGCGCTGACCACGGAGACCGGTATCGGCCTGGTGGTGCTGATCGTGCTGCTGCTCGCCGGCCTCGGCCTGCTCTGGTACGCCCGCGGCCGCGACGCCAAGGCGCTGGCCGGCGACGTGGGCCCGGTGCAGGTGCTGGGCAAGGACGCCGACGGGCACGTGGCCTTCGCTTCCCCCGACGGCGTGCTGCCGGGCCAGGTCGGCACCGTCATCGACGAGCACGTCGACGTGGTGGACGTGACCGCGACCGTCATCGACTTGGCGGTGCGCAACTACTTGTGGATCGACGAGGTGCCCAGCGGCGAGGGCGTCATCGACTGGCGCATCGTGCGCCGCAACCCCGCCGACGACGCGCTCACGGCGTACGAGAAGGCCGTGTACCAGTCCCTGCTGGGCGACGCCGACCAGGTGCAGCTCTCGCAGCTGCGCGGCAAGGGCGTGAACCTCGCGGCGGTCAGCAGCGCCCTCTACTCCGACGTGGTGGCCAAGGACTGGTTCACGCGGCGTCCCGACACCGAGCGCAGCCGTTGGTGGTGGGGCGGCGTCACCGTGGCCGCGCTGGGCATCGTGCTCACGGTGATCCTCGCGCTCACGATCGGCCACGCGCTGCTGGGCCTGGCCGTGATCATCGCCGGGGCCGCGCTGGCCGCCGGTTCGCGCTCCATGCCGGCACGCACGCGGCGCGGCAGCGCACTGCTGCACCAGGTGCGCGGTCTGCTGACGTACCTGACGACCGTGTCGCCCACGGACATCCCGGACGGCGACCGGGAGATGGTGTTCTCCCGGTCGCTGCCCTACGCGGTGGTGCTGGGTCAGACCGACCGCTGGCTGACCACGTTCCGCGGCCTCGACCCCGACGCCGACGGCACGCCCGGCCTGTACTGGTTCGGCGAGGCCGAGCAGTCCCGCGACCTGGACCGCTTCGCCAGCCGTTTCCCGGCCTTCCTCAGCTCCCTGGACGGGGTGCTGGCGCAGGGCGGTCACCTGCGGTCGCTGAAGCCCTAGGGAGGACCCCTGCGCCGTCCAGTGTGACCGCGGACACAGCGAGCGCACCAGTTCAGCCGTGGGCAGACACCGCGTAAGGGTTGATCACCACGGCACGGCCGAGCCGGACGCCGTCACGTCGTAGTCTCTGTGTCATGGCCGCACCGGAACTGCACAGGTTCACTCTCCCCAACAGCCTGCGCGTGGTGCTCGCCCCCGACCGCACAGCCCCGGTGGTCGGCGTGAGCGTGCACTACGACGTGGGCTTCCGCTCCGAGCCCGAGGGCCGGACCGGGTTCGCGCACCTGTTCGAGCACCTGATGTTCCAGGGCAGCGAGAGCCTGGAGAAACTGGCGCACTTCCGGCACGTGCAGTCCTCCGGCGGCACCTTCAACGGCTCCACCCACCCGGACTACACCGACTACTTCGAGACGCTGCCCTCGGCGGCGCTGGAGCGGGCGCTGTTCCTGGAGGCGGACCGGATGCGCGCGCCGCGCATCACCCAGGAGAACCTGAACAACCAGATCGACGTGGTCAAGGAGGAGATCCGGCTGCGGGTGCTGAACACCCCGTACGGCGGGTTCCCGTGGATCTGGCTGCCGCCGGTGCTCTACTCGACCTATCCCAACGCGCACAACGGGTACGGCGACTTCGCCGAGCTGGAGCAGGCCAACCTGGACGACTGCGCCCAGTTCTTCGACACCTACTACGCGCCGGTCAACGCGGTGCTCACGGTGGCCGGCGACTTCACCGTGGAGCGGGCGACCGAGCTGGTGCACAAGCACTTCGGCGACGTGCCGGCCCGACCCGCGCCGCCGCGCCCGTCGTTCGCCGAGCCGCACCCGCAGGGCGAGCTGCGGGCCGTGCACGAGGACCCGCACGCCCCGCTGCCGGCGCTCGCGGTCGGCTACCGCCTGCCCGACCCGACCACCGACCTCGACGGCTACCTGGCCAACGTGGTGCTGGCGGCGGTGCTGTCCGACGGCGACGCCTCGCGGTTGCAGCAGCGCATGGTGCACCGCGAGCCCCTGGTCACCGACATCTCGGTGGGCGCGGGCCTGTTCGGGCCGCTGGACGCCCGTGACCCTGACACGTTCACGGTGACCGCCATGCACACCCCCGAGGTGTCCGTGGACCGGCTGCTGGGTGTGATCGACGACGAGCTGGAGAAGCTGGCCGCGACCGGCCCGCAGGAGGACGAGCTGGCCCGGGTGGCCGCGCGCTGGGCGGCGTCCATGCACCGCGACCACGACCGCATCACCTCGCGCACGCTCTCGTTCGGCGCCGCGGAGCTGCTGCACGGCCGCGCCGAGCTGGCCTCGGAGCTGCCGGAGCGGATCCGCGCGGTCACCACCGCCCAGGTGGCGGCCGCCGCCAAGGCCCTGCGGCCGGATTCCCGGGCCGTGCTCGTCGTTCCCGCCGCCGGAGGCAACCAGTGACTTCTGTCAGCTACCGCACGGCCGAGCAGATCGGCCACACCGAGCAGGGGCCGCGTCCGCTGCCGCCGCTGGGTGAGCAGACCGCGGCGACGCAACCGTCCCTTGTGGACACCGTGCTGCCCAACGGGCTGCGGGTCGTGGCCGTGCGCAAGGAATCCGTGCCGATCGTGGAGCTGCGGCTGCGCATCCCGTTCGCCGGCGCCGAGCGGCTGCACGCGGCCCGCGCCGAGGTGCTGGCCAACGTGCTGCTGACCGGCACCGAGCGCCGCGACCGCGCGCAGTTCGACACCGACCTCGCCGCCGTGGGCGGCGACATGTCGGCCGTGGTCGACCCGGAGCGCCTCAGCGTCGGCGGCAGCGCCCTGGCTAGCGGCCTGGACGTGTTGCTGGACGTGCTCGGCGACGCCCTCACCGGTGCGGTGTACCGGAACGAGGAGGTGGCCCGGGAGTCGGAGCGCCTCGTCGAGCGCATCACCATGGCCCGGTCGCAGCCGAGCGTCATCGCCCGGGAGGCGTTGCAGAAGCACCGCTACGGCGACCACCCGTACGCCAAGGAAATGCCGGAAGCGGCCGAGATCGGCGAGGTCACCCCGGAGCAGGTGCGGGCCCTGCACAAGGCGGCCGTGGTGCCGCGCGGCTCGCTGCTGGTCCTGGTCGGCGACATCGACCCGGACGCCGCCGTGTCCACCGTGGGCAGCGTGCTGTCCGGCTGGCAGTCCGACGCGAGCGCCTCGGTGCTGCCGACGCTGCCGGAGCTGACGCCCGGCGACGTGCAGCTGATCCACCGGGCCGGCGCCGTGCAGTCGCAGCTGCGGCTGTCCGCGCAGACCGTGCCCCGCACCGACCCCGGCTACGCGGCGCTCCAGGTGGCCAACCTGGTGTTCGGCGGCTACTTCTCCTCGCGGCTGGTGGAGAACATCCGTGAGGACAAGGGATACACCTACGGCGCGCACTCGTACTTCGAGTTCACCAAGGACACCGCCACCGTGCTGGTGGAGGCCGACACCGCCAGCGGCGTGACGCCGGCGGCGTTCTGGGAGACCCGCTACGAGCTCGGCCGGCTGGTCGTCTCGCCGCCGTCGGAGTCCGAAGTGGACAACGCCAAGCAGTACGCCATCGGCTCGCTGCTCACCTCCACCTCCTCGCAGGCCGGGCTGTGCGCCACGCTGGCCGCGCTCGGCGCGGTCGGCCTGTCCTACGACTGGCTGCGCGACCAGCCGCTGCGGCTGGCCGCCGTCACCGTCGAGCAGGTGGCCGAGGCCGCGCGCAAGTTCTTCGCGCCCAGCCGGTTCACCGGCATCGTGGTCGGCGACGCCGACGTGCTCGCGCCGGAGTTCCGAGCCCTGGGCGGCGTGGTGCTCTCGTGACGACCTCTTGCGCGAGCGAGGCCACGGGCACCTCCGCCGGGTTCCAGCTCGACGAGCTGCCGGCGTTGTCCCGCACCGCCGTGCCTCGCAACGACCTGTTGCGGGACAACGCCGACGAGCTGACCCGGCTCTGGCCGTCGGCCCGGCTGCTGCCGGTCGACCGGCGTGGGCGGGCCCCCATGGGCCGGGCCGGCGACCGGCCGGTGTTGGACTTCCGCTCCACCGCTGCGCTCGGCCCGGTGCCGCCGGCCGGGGCCGTGCTGCTCGGCGAGCAGGACGGCGTCTGCTACTGGGCCGTGCGGGCCGAGCCCGACGGGCCGGTGCAGGAAGGCATGGGCTGGGACGCCGTGCTGCCCGACACCGACGAGCCGGTGTGGCAGGACCTCCGGCTGGCCGGCGGCCTGCTCAGCGCCGAGGACGCCGGTCTGCTCACCACCGCCGTCGCCGTGCTCAGCTGGCACGACAACGCCGGCTTCTGCGCCAAGTGCGGCTCCCCCGTCGAGCCCAAGCGGGCCGGCTGGGCCACCCACTGCACCGGCTGCGGACGTGAGGAGTACCCGCGTACCGATCCCGCCGTCATCTGCCTCGTGCACGACGGCGGCGACCAGGTCCTGCTGGCCCGCCAGCCGATCTGGCCGCCCGACCGCTACTCCGTGCTCGCCGGCTTCGTCGAGGGCGGCGAGTCCCTGGAAGCCTGTGTCGTGCGGGAGATCTGCGAGGAGGTCGGCATCACCGTCGACGCCGTCCGCTACCTCGGCAGCCAGCCATGGCCCTTCCCGCGGTCCCTGATGGTCGGCTTCACCGCCCTCGGCGATCCCGCCGTCCCCCTGGTGCCCGCCGCCGGCGAGATCGAGAACGCCCGCTGGGTCCACCGCGACGAGGTCCGAGCCGCCCTCGCCAACGGCGGCACCGGCCCCGGCCTCATCCTGCCCGGTGTGACCTCCATCGCCCGCCGCATGCTGGAGTCCTGGGCCAACTCCTGAGTCCTGATCGGACAATTCGGATCGAACGGCCGGCGCCCCGCCGAGGGCGCCGGCCGTTCGGCCGAATCGGCCACTGTCCGATGTGGAATATCGGACCTGAGGCCGGCCAGCTCCCGACTTTCGTTGGTTGACCCCGCTTCGGCCGCGACAAAGAGTGGTCGCACACGTGGGTGTTCCCCCGAAGTTCGGAGTAGCCAGAGATGCGTTTAAGACCACTGGCCGCGCTCGCGGCCAGCGCGATGGTGCTCGCGCCGGTCGTGCCGGCCGCGGCGTCGGCCGCGCCGGGTGACTTGAGCACGGGCGCCAAGGAGTCGGTGATCGTGGTCCTCAAGGACCAGCACCCCGACGCCCCGGTGACCAAGGGCGACAACAGCCACCGCCGCCAGCTCACCCAGTCCGACCAGCAGCCGCTGGTCGACCAGGCCAAGCAGACCGGCGCGGCCGACGTCAAGCAGTTCAGCGTGGTCAACGGCTTCGCGGCCAAGCTGACCGGGGCCGAGCAGCAGCACCTGGCGAGCGACCCTCGCGTGCAGGCGGTGTACCCGGACCTGTCGGTGCGCCGGGCCGAGACGCCGGCCGCCACCGACCAGGCGCCCGCCGCGACGGCGCCTGCCGGGGCGTGCCCGACCGACCCGGCCAAGCCGCTGCTGGAGCCGGAGGCGTTGCAGACCACGCACGTCGCCTACGACGACCCGAGCACCCCGCAGGCCGCGAACCTGGCCACCGGCAAGGGCGTCAAGGTCGCCTTCATCGCCGACAACGTGGACATCGACAACCCGGACTTCAAGCGGGCCGACGGCAGCCGCGTGTTCAGCGACTACCAGGACTTCAGCGGCGAGGGCGTCACCGTGCCCGGTGAGGGCAACGAGGCGTTCGGCGACGCGAGCGCGATCGCCGCCCAGGGCCGCCAGACCTACGATCTCGCCGACTACACCAATGCCGCGTCCCAGCTGCCGAAGGGCTGCACGATCCGCGTCCGCGGCGTCGCCCCGGACGCGACGCTGGTCGGCCTGAAGGCCATCGCCTCCAACGGTTACGGCACCACCTCGGCCATCGTGCAGGCCGTCGACTACGCGGTGAACGTGGCCAAGGTCGACGTCATCAACGAGTCGCTGGGCAGCAACCCGTACCCGGACAACAACACCGACCCGTGGTCGGTGGCCAACCGCGCGGCCATCGCGGCCGGCGTGACCATCGTGGCCAGCTCCGGCGACGCCGGCATCAACGGCACCGTCGGCAATGTGGCCAGCGACCCGGCGATCATCGCCGCCGGCGCGTCCACCACGTATCGCATCTACGGCCAGCTGTGGCCGAACCTGCCCGGTTTCAACGGCAAGTGGGCCAACGACAACGTCTCCTCGATCAGCTCCGGCGGCACCACCGAGCGCGGCCGGGTCGTGGACCTGATCGCCCCCGGTGACGAGGGCTGGGCGCTGTGCACGCCGAACCTGACCCTCTACACCGGCTGCACCAACGGAAAGGGCGCAGCCTCGTCGCTGGAGGCGTTCGGCGGCACCAGCATGTCCGCGCCGCTGATCGCCGGTGCGGCGGCGCTGGTGATCGAGGCGTACGAACGCACCCACCACGGCGTGCGGCCAGCCCCGCAGCTGGTCAAGCAGCTGCTGACCAGCACCGCGACCGACAACCTGGACCCGTCCGACCGCCAGGGCGCGGGCCTGCTCAACGCCTACGAGGCGGTGCGCGCCGCCGAGTCGGTCAAGGACGGCAACGGCTCGCCGGCCGCGCAGGGGGACAACCTGGTCGTGGACCAGACCCAAATCCTGGCGGAGGGCAGTCCGAACCAGCCGCAGGCCAAGGACCTGAAGGTCACCAACACCGGCGCGGACACCCAGACCGTCACCGCCCACAACCGGACGCTGACCAAGCAGGTCTCGGACGAACACAGCAGCGTGAGCATCGACGCCACCTCGGCCACGGCTCCGACATGGACCAACGGCAACGGCACGAAGTGGGCCTACACCACCAAGACGTTCGCGGTGCCGGCCGGCGCCGACCATCTCGACGCGACCTTCGCCTACCCGACCGCCACCGCCTCCGGGCAGCGGGTGTACATGCTGCTGCTGGACCCGAGCGGCACGCTCAGCGGTTTCTCGTTCGGCCAGGGCGTCGCCGGCTTCGGCCACATCGACGTGCACTCGCCGAAGGCCGGCACCTGGACCGCCGTAATCCAGACCCGGGCGCTGGCCCACGGCGCCAAGGGCACGATCCCGCTGGAGTTCGCCACCAGCAAGTACGTCACCGTCGGCACCGTGTTCCCGTCCTCGCTGACGTTGAAGCCGGGCCAGAGCGGCACCTTCCACGTGCTCGTGTCCAATCCGGGCAACCCCGGCGACCTGGCCGCGGCCGTGCAGCTCAACGGCAGCAAGGGCAAGCAGCTGGCGGTGCCGCTGGTGCTGCGCACGAAGCTGCCCAGCTGGGGCGGGTCCTTCACCGGTTCGCTGACCGGCGGCAACGGCCGCGGTGGCGGCCCGGCGCAGACCAACGTCTACCGGTTCGACGTGCCGCGCGGGCAGCGCGACCTGGGCATCGATCTCACCCTGGCCGGCGACCCGAACCAGGTGGTCAACGGCTACCTGGTCAGCCCGGACGGCCAGCTGCTGAGCGCGCAGAACAACGTGGTGTCGGTGGACGCCAAGAACAACCCCACCGGCTACGGCCGCTCGGTGCAGGTCTACCGGCGTGACCCGGCGCCGGGCCTGTGGACGTTCGTGCTCGCGGCCGCCAACCCGGTCGCCGGCACCGCCACCTCGCAGCAGTTCTCGGGTTCGTTGCGCTACAACGTGGTCGACGCTCGCGTGGGCAACCTGCCGCACGTGCTGCCGGCCGGCAAGCCGACCACGATCCAGCTCCAGGTGCGCAACACCGGCAAGGCGGCGCTGTCGTACTTCGTGGACGGCCGCTCCACCCAGCTCGACGACCTCCAGGTGCTGCCGCTGAACCAGGCCTCGGACATCCCGCTGCCGCAGTACAACGGCACCCAGTTCCGCGTGCCGACCGAGACGACCGGCCTGACTGCGGCGGCGTCCGCGGCCGAGCCGATCGACCTGGAGCTGTCCACGTACGCCGGCCTGCCCGACGTGCTCAAGCGGTCCGGCCCCGGCAACGTGGCCATCGCCTCGCTCAGCTCGCCGCAGCTGACGCCGGGCCTCTGGCTGGCCCAGCTGAACCAGATCGGGCCGTTCCAGGACCCGAGCAAGAAGGACACCGGCAACGTCGGGCTGGTCGCGCACACCCAGGTGTTCGACCCGGCCGTCACGTCGTCCACCGGCAACGCCTGGCTGGGCACCGTGCAGGCCAACGCGCCGGCGGTCACGCCGCTGGTGCTGCAACCCGGCCAGAGCGGCACGATCACCGTGACGATCACGCCGACCGCGGCCAAGGGCGCCAAGGTGTCCGGCGTGCTCTACCTGGACGACTACAACCAGTTCGCCAGCGCCGGCGACTCGCTCAAGGCTTTCCCCTACAGCTACACCGTGGGGTGAGTCCCGGCGCGGGTGGTCCCTACCTGCCGCTGGGGTTCAGGTAGGGACCACCCGCGCCACGTTCAGACCCGGCAACCGGGTCCGGTCCCGCGGGGGTGGGGCGGACGCGATTCGCCTTGGACAGCCAAGGAAAGGGGCTCCAGGCCTGGTCGGCCTGGAGCCCCTTTCTCGTCGCCGGGTCAGTGGTTCTGGTACGGGGCCTTGGCCTGCTGGGCGGCGTAGACCAGGGCGGGCTGCATCTTGGGCCAGAAGAAGCTGGACTGGCACGAGTACTTGGGCAGGAAGCCGCTGCAGCCCTTGCCGGCGTTGTCGCCCACCTCGATGGTGAAGCTGGCCACGCCGAGCTTGTCGTAGGACCAGTCGTCGGTGCTGCCGGAGGCGTTGTAGAGCACCTGGCCGGCCTGGCCGTACGGGTAGCCGGTGATCGCGCCGAGCTGCTTGCCGATGGCGCGCAGCGAGGCGTCGTTGCCGGTGTGCACGGACGAGCTGTAGTCCCACGGGAAGATGACGACGCTGCCGTCGCTGTGCATCGTCATCATGATGCCGGCGGTGTCGGCGGGCGCCGGGTCGGTGACGCCGGTGCCGGTGCGGCGGGCCGGCCACAGGTTGCGGAACAGCTTCTCCATCGAGGTGTTCTCGATCTCGGAGTCGGCCGCCGGGCCCTTGTAGACCTCGCTGCACGGATCGGTGGACGTGCTCGCGCCGCCGAAGTGGGTGTTGTAGTTGCGGTTGAGGTCGACGCCGGTCTGGCCGCCGAAGCCGCAGTTGCCGCCGTTGGCGTTGTCGGCGTTCTTGCGTTGCAGGTTGGGCGAGTTGCCGCCCTGCTGCACGATGTCCACGCCGTCGGGGTTGGCGATCGGCACCACCCACATCTCGGTGGAGTCGAGCAGCGCGGTGATCGTGCTGTTGGCGCCGTAGTTGCTCACCAGGTAGTCGATCCAGCGGTAGGCGACGTCGCCGGTGGTGATCTCGCGGGCGTGGATCTGGGCCATCAGGAAGAACCGCGGCTTGGCCGAGTTCGGGTTGAGGGCGCAGTCGCCGGCCTGCTTCTTGGTGATGCAGATGCCCTTGAGGTCGTAGCCGGCCTGGCCCTTGGACTTCAGCCAGGACTGGCCGTAGGTGAAGGTGGTGGCCAGGTCCGGGTGCTGCTGGGCGACCTGGTCCATGTGGGCGTACTGGGCGTTGACCGTGTGGTAGCCGCCGTAGTACGTCTCGCCGGCGTCGGCCGCGGTCGGGTTGTTGGCGCTGCGCGGCTTGGGCGGCGCCCAGCTGGGCGGGCTCATCGCGGTCTCGGTGCTGGCGGCGAAGCCGGCCGCGCGCAGCCGGTCGCCCTCGGCCGCGGAGCCGAGCACGAACAGGTCGTTGCCGTCCCGCTCCTCCAGCACGTCGAAGCCGTAGGCGAACAGCTTCTCCGCGCTGGCCGTCGCGCCGGTGACCCGGTACACGAAGGTCGGCTGGGCGGGCTGCGTGCTCTCGGTGGCGGCGACCGTGCTGGTGGCGGCGGCCTGGGGCAAGAGCAAGACGGCCGCCGCGGCGAATACCGCCGCGACGCCGCTGATGGGCAGGGGCAAGCGCCGTGCCATGTGTCCTCCCGCAGGGTGAAGGGGCCGACACGGAAGGTAGCGCCGGCCGGTCACGGGCATAACCAACGAAGGGCGGGAAAACGACGGGCGGCCCGATCCGCTGTTGTCAGGCGGGCGTGACCTTCTTGACGTAGAGCAGGCGGTCCCCGGTCTCGATCGCGTCGGCCTCGGGAGCGTCGACGCGGTAGAGCACGCCGTTGCGCACCACGCCGAGCACGATGTCGGACAGGTGCCGCGGCGAGCCGCCGACCTCGCCGTCCTCCACGTCCCGTTCGGCGATGGCCAGGCCGACGTCGGGGGTGAGCAGGTCCTCGACCATGGCGACCACACTCGGCGTGCTGGTGGCCATGCCGAGCAGCCGGCCGGCGGTCTCGCTGGACACCACCGCCTGGTCGGCGCCGGACTGGCGGAGCAGGTGCTCGTTCTCCGCCTCCCGCACCGAGGCCACGATGTGCGCCTTCGGCGCCAGCTCGCGGGCGGTCAGCGTGACCAGGACCGCGGTGTCGTCGCGGTTGGTGGCCACCACGATCGCCCGGGCCCTGGGCACGCCGGCGACCCGCAGCACGTCCGACCGCGTGCCGGAGCCGTTGACGGTGACCAGGCCGCGGGCGGACGCGGCGTCCAGGGCGGGCTTGGCCGTCTCGACCACGACGATCTGGCCCGGATCGGTGCCCTCGCCGAGCAGCGCGGAGACCGCGGCGCGGCCCTTGGTGCCGTACCCGACGACGACCACGTGGTCGCGCACCTTCGACCTCCAGCGTTGGATCTTGAACGACTGCCGGGAACGCTCGGTGAGCACTTCCAGGGTGGTGCCGATCAGCAGGATCAGGAACAGCACCCGCAGCGGCGTGACGACCAGGACGTTGACCAGCCGGGCGGCCTCGGTGACCGGCACGATGTCGCCGTAGCCGATGGCGGTCAGCGACACCATCGAGTAGTAGAGGCAGTCCAGCAGGCTCAGGCCGTGGCCCGGGGCGGCGTTGGCGTCCCGGTAGCCGCCGCGGTCGAGGTAGACGACCACCACCGCGACCAGCAGCGCCGCCAGGGCCAACAGCAGCCGGCGGACGATCGTGCGGATCGGGCTGATGCCGGCGGCCGGCATGCGCACCACGCCGACCAGGGCGTGTCCCGGCTGTCCGGCGAGGCCGTCGTCCCCGCTGCTGCTCATGCTGCCGCAGGGTAACGGCCCGACTGCCCGATGATCACCTCCCCCGCTTAGGTTAGTTTTCAACCGATCATGGGCACACCGTGGTAACTTCCCCACAATATCCGGTTCGACCTGCTGAGACCCGCTTCACCTCGCCGCGAAGGGATCCGGCGTGCCACTCTCGGTCCATGACCTCCCCCCGTCCGGCGCTCGCGCTGGCCGCCCTGTTGGCGGCCGCGGGCGTGACCCATTTCGCCTATCCGAAGCCCTACGACCGGATCGTGCCGACGGCCCTGCCGGGCAGCGCCCGGACCTGGACGTATGTGTCCGGCGTGGCCGAGCTGGCGGTGGCCGCCGCGGTCGCCGCGCCGCGCACCCGGCGGCTGGGCGGGCTGGCCGCGGCCGCCCTGTTCACGGCGGTCTTCCCGGCCAACATCAAGATGGCCGTGGACGCCCGCGGCCGGTCCCGTGGCCAGCAGTTGGCCACTGTCGCCCGCCTTCCGCTCCAGGTTCCCTTGGTGATCTGGGCGCTTCGGGTGAGCCGTTCGGCCGCCTGAGCCGTATGTTTCCTGCAATTGGCCATCTGCAAGACCCTGTCGCCGCGGCGACCCTGACCATAGGATGATCGCGTGCAGTCGCGAACCCAGCACGCTGTGTCCGCCCTGGGATGGCAGGGCACGGTGATCTCGGATGTGGCCGTGCTCGGTCAACGAGTGTCGGCGGTGGTTCGGCTGCGCGCGGACGTGCACCGCTGGCGCACCGAGAACGGCTGGCCGCCGGCCCCGGACCCGTCCTGGTTCCACTCGTGGTTCGAGCCGGCGTTCCACGACGTGGTGCCGGTGTCGGCGATCGAGCTGATCGGCATCCTGGTCACCGAGTCGACCGTCGAGCAGGCCCTGGAGGCCTGCGGGACGCTGATGACGCTCGCTCCGTGCGCCGTGCTGGTGCCCGAGAGCCCGGACTACGACCCGTGGCCGCTCATCGAGCTCGACTACTACGGCGTCGGCCTGGTCCGGGCCGGCGACGAGGGGCCCGCCCGGGTCGAGGTCGCCCCCGAGGACCGCGCCAGCGAGTTCGGCCCCTCCCCGTTCAGCCGCTGGCTGCTCGAAGTCCTCTACGCCCACGTCACCGCCCCCGGCGCCGTGCTCCTCCAACACTGGGACGGCGCCGACCAACACCCCTAGGCGCGGGGGACGGTGCTGAGGAGGAGTTTGAGGCCGTCGGCGTCGAGCAGGTCGGTCGGGCGCAGCGTGTGGTCGTGGCGGATGTAATGGAAGGCGGCCCGGACCTTGGTCACCGGCACGTTCTTCAGCGCCGCCCAGGCCAGCCGGTAGGCGGCCAGCTGCACCGACAACGCCGGCAGCTTGTCCTCGTCCGGCACCGCGCCGGTCTTCCAGTCGACGACCGTCCAGCCCCCGTCCGGGTCCGCGTAGACCGCGTCCATGCGGCCCCGGATCGCCACGCCGTCGACCTCGGTCTCGAACGCCACCTCCACGTCGACGGGCACCCGGTCCGCCCACTGGCTGGCCAGGAACGCCGCCCGCAGCCGGGCCAGGTCCGCGTCGGTCTCCTGCCCGGCCGTGTCGTCCGCCGCCCCCGGCAGTTCGTCGATGTCGAACAGCCGGTTGGACTTGAACCGCTGCTCCAGCCAGGTGTGAAACGCCGTGCCCCTGCGCGCCAACGGATTCGGCGGAAACGGCAACGGCCGCCGCAACCGCCGCGCCAACGCGTCCGGGTCGTCGGCCAACTCCACCAGCTGACTCACCGTCAACTGGTCCGGCAACGCCACCAGCTCACGCCGACTCCGCGCCGCCTCCCGCTCGGCCAGCAGCACATCGACATCAGCGGCCCACCCCTCGGGATCCGCATCGTCCTCGAACGTCTCGGGCTCGACGTCACCCTCGCCAACGGGCTCCTCGGCTTCCTCCGCCGCGTCGTCTCCTTCGGCCGGCTCGACTGCTTCGAGCGCCTCCGCCCCGGCCGCCGTGATCACCTCGGCTGCTCCGGCCGTGCCGGTTTCCCTGGCCGCTTCGGCTTTCCTGGCCGCGGCGGCGTCGGGGTCCGTCAACTCGGCCAGTGCGGAAAGCACCATCATGGCTCCCTCGGCGACGGCTTCCCGCCGCGTTGCCAGGGGGTCGACGGGCCAGCGGGCGGTGCGGACATCGGCCATGAGGGGGTTGGCCTCGTCCTCGGCCGGAGCGGGTGCCCACTCGTCGACCATGCCGGGCGGGCGGTCGCCGTCGGTGAGCACGGCGTGCACCTCGTCCAGGAACTCCGAGGGGCCACGGGGTTTCTCGCCGGTCTCGCCCCACCAGTGGCCGGACACGAGCAGGACTCGCTCGGAACGGGTCAGCGCGACGTAGCAGAGCCGCCGCTCCTCGACGAGGCGTCGCTCCTCGAACTCCTCGTTGTGGATGGCGATCGCCTCTTCGACCTCCTTGCGGTTCGAGGCGCCGGCGAGGTTGAGCCTGGGCAGGTCCTGGCTGTCGCCACGGAGATCGGCCGGCAGCTCGGTGATGTTCTTCAGCCACGACGACGACTTGCGCGGCCCGGGGAAGACGTTGCGGACCACGTGCGGCACCACGACGATCTCCCACTCCAGGCCCTTCGCGGCGTGCATGGTGAGGATCTGCACCCGGTCCTCGGCCACCTCGACCTCGCCGGGTTCCAGCCCGTCCTCGGCGTTCTCGGCGGTGCGCAGGTAGTCCAGCAGCGACGGCAGGGTGGCCGACGGGCTGGCGGAGGCGTAGTCGGCGACGACGTCGGCGAAGGCGTCGAGATGGGCCCGGCCGACCCGGCCGGGACGGGCGGTGGCCTCGATGTCGAGCAGCAGGGTGCGTTCCACGTCGGCGACGAGGTCGGGCAGGGGCTGGTCCTGCCGGCGGCGCAGCATGGCCAACTCGTTGCCCAGCCGGCGAATCCGCTTGTAGCCGGCCTCCGAGTAGTTCTCGGGTTCGCCGGGGTCGTCGATGGCGTCGACCAGTCCGGCCTGCTCGGCGTGCTCACCGGGCAGCGCGTCGGTGATCGCCGCCAACGGATCGTCGCCGCTGCTGGGCCGCTGCCGGCCGGCCAGTTGGCCGGCCCGGTCCCACAGCGCGGCGACGTCGGCGGCGCCGAGCCGCCAGCGTGAGCCGGTCAGCAGACGGGCGGCGGCGGTGCCGGCGAGGGGTTCGATGAGCACTCGAAGGGCGCTGACGAGATCGCGCACCTCGGGCTCGTCCAGCAGCCCGCCGAGGCCGACGACCTCGACCGGCAGGCCGCGTTCACGCAGGGCATGGGCGATGGCCCCCATGTCGGCCCGGCGGCGCACCAGCACGGCAGCCGTCGGCGGCTTGCCGGTGGCGTCGTACTGGGCTTCCCAACGGCCGGCTAGTTCGTCGGCGAACCAGGTGACCTCGGTGCGCACGTCGGGCAGTAGCGCGCAGTGCACGTCGCCGGGTGTCGCGCCGGGCTTGGCCCGCAGCTCGTCGACGTCGAGACCGGCGGCGCGCAGCGGCCCGGACAGGGCGTTGGCCACGGCCAGGACTTCCGGCGGGTTGCGGAAGCTGGTCAGCAGGCCGTATTTCGGGGCCGGGCGCTTGTCGGCCCCAGGGAAATCGGTCAGCGGGAAGTCGGTGGTGAACCGGGGCAGGTTGGCCGCGCTGGCCCCGCGCCAGCCGTAGATCGCTTGTGCGGGATCGCCAACGGCGGTCACCGGCATCGGCTCGCCCTGGCCGAACAGCGAACGCAGCAGCACCCGCTGGGCGTGCCCGGTGTCCTGGTACTCGTCGAGCAGCACGGCCCCGTACCGGGCCCGCTCGCCCGCCGCGACCTCGGGGAAGCCGCTGGCCAGCTGGGCGGCCAACGCCATCTGGTCGGCGAAGTCGAGCGCCGCCTCCTTGCGTTTGCGCAGCTGGTACGCGTCGAGCAGGGGCAGCATGGCGACCCGGAACCGCTGCGCGGCGATGATCTCCCGCAGCGTCGTGGGCAGCTCGGCCCGTTGGCGCGGCCCCTTGGGCGCGGACTCGATGGCCCGCTGGAGCCACTCGGCGTGCTGCCGGATCTTGTCCGGCTCGACGAGGTGCTCGGCGAGCTCGCCGGCCAGCGCCAGCAGGTAGCCGGTGATGGTGGCCGGCACCTTGTCGGTGTCCAGGTCCTCGGTCCACGTCGCCACCACGCGGTGCGCGAGCTGCCAGGACGCGGTGCCGGTCAGCAGCCGGGCGCCGGGCTCGACCGGCAGGCGCAGGCCGTGCTCGCCGACCAGGCGGCCGGCGTAGGCGTGATAGGTGAGCACGGTCGGCTCGGTCGCCAGCACCAGGGCCCGCCGGTCGCCGCCGGGGTCGAGCCGGTCCAGCAGGCCGGAGCCGGCCAGCCGGCGCAGCCGGGCCCGGACGCGTTCGCCCAGCTGGCGGGCGGCCTTGCGGGTGAAGGTCAGGCCGAGCACCCGGTCCGGGGTGACCAGGCCGTTGGCCACCAGCCAGACCACGCGGGCGGCCATCGTCTCGGTCTTGCCCGCGCCCGCGCCGGCGACCACCAGCGCCGGCTGCGCCGGGGCCGCGACCACCGCGGCCTGCTCGTCCGTGGGCGGTGGCAGGCCGAGCGCGGCCGACACCTCCTGCGGGCTGACCAGTTGCACGTGACCACGCTAGGTCGTGGGACCTCGGGGACCGAAACGGACCCGCCGTCGGCCGATCGGGGCAGCCGTTGTCGGCGAACGACAATGAAGAAGTTTCACATTGGTCCGGACGCGCCTATCTGGGTCACACCGATTTAACCCAGACTAGGCCGATGCCGACCGTGCGCATCCTGCTGGCCGCCGCGGTTGCCGCGGCCACAGCGGCCGCTCCCGCGGCCGCCGCCAGCCCCACCACACCGCACGTCACCGCGCTCCGCGACGTCCTGCTCGTGGGCAACAGCCAGACCGGCTCGGTGAGCTTCATCGACGAGAACGGCTTCGCCAACCTCGGCAGCTTCAACGTCATTCCCGACCTGCAGCAGCGGATCAACGAGATGGACCCGATCCAGCGGATCGGCTATGAGACGGTGAAGGGCATCGAGGGCGGCGACCGGTTCGTCGACGACCTGGCCCTGACGCCCGACGGCCGCCGGCTGATCGTCTCCCGCGGCAACCTCGACGACGTGGCCGCCTTCGACGTGGCCACCAAGCGGGAGCTGTGGCACACCCGGCTGGAGGGCTTCCACGCCGACCACGCGGCGCTGTCCCCGGACGGCACCCGGTTCGTGGTGTCGGCCACCACCGCCAACAAGGCGCAGTTCATCGACACCGCGACCGGCGCGATCGTCGGCTCGGCCCCGACCGGCGCCTACCCGCACCAGAACGACTACTCGGCCGACGGCCGGTACGTCTACAACTCCAGCATCGGCACCATCTCGCTGCCGCAGTCGCTGGAGTGGGCCAAGGGCGCGTTCCAGCTGACCAAGATCGACACCACCACGCTCCAGGTAGTCAAGACCTGGACGTTCCCGCACGGCATCCGGCCCAACCTGATCGCGCCGGACGGCAACACCTTCTACGCGCAGCTGTCCTACCTCAACGGCTTCGTCAAGTACGACCTGAACGCCGGCAAGATCGTGGCCACGGTCAACCAGCCCTTCAGCGAACACGCCAAGTCGCTCAAGCCGGACGACTACCCGAAGAACTCGGCCCACCACGGGCTGGCCCTGTCCGGCGACGGCAGCACGCTGTGCGACGTCGGCACCATCGACGACTACGTGGCCCTGGTGAGCACCGACGGCCTGGTGGACAAGGCGTTCGTCAACTACCCGACCGGCAGCCTGCCCTACTGGGGCCAGACCAGCGCCAACGGCAACTACTGCTACGTGTCGCTGAGCCAGGCCAACGCGGTGTCGGTGATCGACTACCGCACCGGCGCCGAAGTCGCTCGGGTGCCCGTCGGCACGTTCCCCCAACGTGAGCGCGTGTCGAAGGTCGACCCGGCCGTGCTCGGATCGCTGTCCTGAGGTGACCGAGGTGATCATGGCCGAGGAGACGGCGGGGCGCGCCACGCTGCGCCGCATCATGGAGCAGATGCGGGCGGACCCGGACGTGCTCGACGGCGTCGTGACCGAGGTGCGCGCGCAGTCGCCCCAGGTGGCCGCGCTCCCGGTCGGCGAGGTGCGCCGGCACATCGCCGCCCTGCTGGGCGTGGCGTCGGCCGCCTTCATCGACTCCACCGGCCTTGGCGTGGAGGTCGCCGACCGCCTCGCCACCGACCGGGCGCTCCAGGGCGTGCCGCTGTCCGCGCTGCTCGCCGGCTTCCAGACCGGGCGCGCGCACGTGCTGCGCGAGCTCGGCGGCCGCCTGCGCCAGCACGAGATGCTCGCCGACGACTTCGTGGCGGCGCTGCTCGAACTGGACGGCTACGCCAACAAGCTCCAGAACCGCCTGGTCGAGGCCTACCGGGAGACCGAGCTCCGGCTGGCCCGCACCGCCCAGGCCGCCCGCGTGCAGGCGCTGCGCGAACTGCTCAAGGGCGGCCCGGTCACCGGCGTGGTCAACACCGGACTGGCCGAGGACCGGCACTACCACGTGGTACTGGCCGACGTGAGCGACCCGCGCCAGGCCCGCCGCGCCGAGGCGGCGCTGGCCGAGACCTTCTGCGTCACCGTGGACGGCCTGGTGTGCGGCGTCGCCGTGCAGCTGCCCGACCTCACGTCGGTGGCCGACGTGCTCGTCGTCGTCACGCCCCCGGTGCTGCCCAAGGACCTCGGCGCGGCCTACCAGGCCTGCCGGGCCGCCCTCCAGACCGGGCGCTGCCGCGGCCTGGTCGGGCCGCTGCGCCTGACCGAGCTGGCCGTCGACCTGGTCACCGACAGCTTCCCGGCCCTGGGCCGGATGCTCGCCGACGATCTGCTGGCCGGCCTCGCCGGCACCGACGAGTTCCACCGGCTGCTGGCGTCCACCGCGCTGACCTACCTCGACCACGGCGGCCGTGTCGACGCCACCGCGCTGGCGCTACACGTGCACCCCAACACCGTGAAGCACCGCCTGCGGCGCCTGGGCGAGCTCACCGGCTTCACCCCGCCCGAGGGCTCCCTGGCCGAGGCCCTGCGCTGGCGCTGGGCCGTGGACACCTGGCTGCGCACGACCGCGGCCTGGGCCACCTCCGAAGCGGCGTCGCCGCCGCAGTCATCGCGTCGTATCCATCACTCCCCCACCTGACGCCCCGATTCGTGCAGCGGGCAGGACGTCCGCGCCGGGCAGCGCGGGCAGTCCGGGCTCTCCCTAGCGGTGTACTCCGGCCCGACGCAGGAGGACGCGGCCTCCTGGACCGTGGCCAGCCACACCTTGGACGAGTCCGGGTCCAGCGGGGCCTGCACCCGTTCCGTGGCCCCGGTCTTCTTGTCCTCCTTGGAGACGTAGAGCAGCCGGGCGCCGCCTGGGTCCTCGCCGAGGCCGAGCTCCTCGAACGCGCCCAGCTGGGTGGCCAGCTGGTAGACGGCGAGCTGCGGATGCTCCTGGGCGTCGTCCCGGCTGACGGGCTGCTTGCCGGTCTTGATGTCGACGACCACGGGCCGGCCCTGGTCGTCGACTTCGAGGCGGTCGACGCGGCCGCGCACCCGCAGCCAGGGGCCGTCGGCCTGTTTGGGGACCTCGATGGACAGGTCGCGCTCCACCGCGACCTGGGTGAGCTCGGCCCGGCTGCGGTTGAACCAGGCCATGAAGGTGTCGAGCATCTTCTGCACCCGGTTGCGCTCGCGGCGGGAGAACCACGGGGCGCCGGCGTCGACCGCGGCCCAGGCCTGGTCGAGCCGGACCTGGAGTTCGAGCCGGTCCACGCCGCTGGCGGCGGCCTGGGCCAGGGCGTGCACCAGGGTGCCGGTGATCGAGGCGAGCTGGGCCGGATCCTCGCCGCCGTGCCGCTCGACCATCCAGCGCAGCGGGCACTTGGACAGCACCTCGATGGTCGACGGGGACACGCTGACCGTGTCCTCGTCCGTCCACAAGGGACTGTCGGTGGACACCTCCGGCAGCCCGTACCAGGAACCGGGATGGGCGCCGGGAACCCCGGCGGCGGCGAGCCGGGCCAGCTGTCCGGCGGCCCGGCGGCGGCTGGCCGGGTCAGCCTCGGCGTCGCAGCTGACCCGGCGAAGCTCGCCGACCAACTCGGACAGCACCAGCCCGCGCGGCGGCGTGAACACCGGCCGGACGGCGGCCTCCGGATCGGCGGCGGTGCCCTCCAACTCGTCGAGGAACCGGGACGGCTGCTCGTCCTCCCCACGCACGGCGCTGACCAGCAGCGTGCGCTTGGCCCGGCCGGTGGCGACGATCAGCAGCCGGCGCTCCTCGGCCAGCAGCGGCGCGGTCGCGGACACCACGTCGCCGGGGTCGACGCCGTCGAGCAGGTCCCGCATTCGTTCCACGCCAAGCAAAGTGCCCCGAGTGCGCAGATCCGGCCAGCTGCCCTCCTGCACTCCCGGCACGGCCACGACGGTCCACTCCCGACCGGCCGCGGCGTGCGCGGTGATCACCGTGACGGCCTCGCCCAGCGGCGCGGTCGGGGCCAGCGAGTCACCGACGATCTGTTGCGCCGTGAGGTAATCGGCGAAGCCGGCGACGCTGGCGGCGGGCAGCCGGTCGACGTAGCGGGCGGCCGCGTCGAACAGGCCGACGATGGCGTCCAGGTCGCGGTCGGCCTGCGCGCCGGTCGGGCCGCCCCGCGTGGCCATCGCGGCCCAGCGCTGTTCGAGGCCACTGTCCTTCCACAGCTGCCACAACACGTGTTCCACGCTCGCGCCGGCGGCGATGGCCTCGCGGGACGTCCTGATCAACGTGCCGATCCGGCGCACCGGGACGGCCTCGCTGTCCTCCAGGGCCACCAGCAGGTCGTTGTCGTTGATCACGTCGACCAGCAGCTCGCCGCTGGAGCGGTCCCCGCCGGCGGCCAGCTCCAGCCGCCGCAGGCCCCGGCGCAATCGCCGCAGCGCCAACGTGTCCGCGCCGCCGAGCTGTGATTCGAGCAGATACGCGGCGGTGTCCTGGTCCAACATGGACGCGTCGTCGGCACACCGCAGCAGCACCAGGAACTGCCGCACCGCCGGGAGTTGGGCCAGCGGCAGCTCGTCGACCGGCACCGCCAGCGGCACGCCGGCGGCGAGAAGTGCCCTACGCAGCACGGGAAGCGAGTGCACGGTCGACCGCACCAGCACCGCCATCTCCGACCACGGCACCTCGTCCAGCAGGTGCGCGCGGCGGAGCTGGTCGCCGATCCAGGTCGCCTCCTGGGCCGCCGAGGCGAGCAGCCGGATCTGCACGCTGCCACGGTCCTCGTCCTCACGGGCGAGCAGTTCCCGCTGCGGGCCGGCTCCCGGCAGCCGGGCGTGCAGGCGGCCGACCGCCTTGCGGATCTCCGGCGCCATCCGGTGATCGACCTTCAGCACTTCGAGCGGGCCGTCGTCGTGGTCGGTGAACAGCGTGGGATCCGCGCCCCGGAAGGAGAAGATCGCCTGGTCCGGGTCGCCGGCCACGATGAACTCGTGGGCCGCCGCGCCCAGCGCCCTGACCAGCGCGAACTGCTGGTGGTCGAGATGCTGGGCGTCGTCGACGAGCAGGTGCCGGACCCGGGCGCGCTCGTCGGCCAGCAGCTGCGCGTCGAGGTCGAAGGCCAGCAGGGCGCTGGAGACCAGCTCGGCGGCGTCGTAGGCCGGCGCCGCCGACTCCTGCGCCTCGCTGCCGGCCAGCAGCGTGACCTCCTCGTACTGACGCCAGAACCGGCCCGCCGCGACCCATTCCGGCACGCTCTGCTCGCGACCGAGACGGAGCAGATCCTCAGGCCCCTGACCGCGTTCGGCCGCGCGGAGGATGAGATCGCGCAGTTCCCCGGCGAAGCCCGGAATGCCGAGCGCCGGCCGCAGGCTGTCCGGCCAGTAGGCCGCGCCGTCGTCGATGTCCCCGGCGAGCAGGTCGCGCACCATCGCGTCCTGATCGGGGCCGGCCAACAGCCGGGGCGGCGGCAGACCCTCCCGAATGGACACCAGGCGCAGCACCGCGAAGGCGTAGGAGTGGACGGTGCGGACCAAGGGCTCACGGGCGGTGCGCGAGGGGCCTTGATCCTTGAGCAGGCGGGTGATCTGCGACCGCAGCGCCACCGCGGCCTTCCGGCTGGAGGTCAGCACGAGAATGCTCTCCGGGTCCACGCCCGTGTTCAGGACGCGGTCGGCCGCGACGCCGGCCAGCAGCGTCGTCTTGCCCGTGCCCGGGCCGCCGATCAGCCGGAGCGGACCGCCCTCGTGCTCGATGACCCGACGGGCGGTCGCGCCCCACCGCGGCCGGGGCGGCGGTTGTGCCGGCCGGCGCACCAAGGCGAGTGGAGTGCTTCTGCGTGCCACGGATCGATCAAAGCACGCGAGTCTGACAGTCCCGCGCAACCAGCCCCCGTCGAGCTTGGAAGGGGGCTTTCCTCCACTCGGAGTGGAGGAAAGCCCCCTTCCAAGCGTCAGGGGCGGCGTCGTGAGGTTGTAGGTAAAGGGTTGGTAATGAGATACTCAAGGCGGCCACTCCTTCGACACCTTGAGGAGGCGACCCCATGTCCGTCATCACGAAGCCGGTCCTCGGCAGCCCGTGCTGGCTTGAGATCGCCACACCCGACCCCGACACCACCAAGCGCTTCTACGGCCGCCTTTTCGGCTGGGAGTTCGACGGCGACACCGCGACGCTGTACGGCGAGCCGGTGGCCGGACTGCGCAAGACCGCCGAACCCGCGCTGGGCTGGACCCCGTACCTGGCCACCCCCGACATAGACACGACCTCGCGGCTGGCCGCCCGATACGGCGGCCGACTGCGGGATCGCAACGGAGACAAGGCAATCCTGCTCGATCCGACCGGAACCGCGGTCGGCCTGTGCCAGTGCGACGAGGGCCATCACTTCACCGTGGGCGTGCCGGGTTCGCTGGCCTGGGCCGAACTGGTCACCTGGCGGGCGACCCTGGCCGACCGGTTCTTCGGCGCGGTCTTCGACTACGGCCAGAAGCAGTTCGGCGACGGCCGCCGCTTCGACCACATGGTGTGGTACGCGGGCGAGGACTCGGTCCTCGCCCGCGTGCGGATGGCGCTGGACACGCCGGAGGACGTGCCGGCCCGGTGGATCGCCCAGTTCGCGGTCGACCCGGACCTGGGCTTCGAGGCGTCCGTCGACCGGGCCCGCCGGCTCGGGGCCCGGCTGCGGTTCAAGCCGTACTCCTCGGCGCTGGGCCGGGTGGCGGTGTTCGCCGACCCGCTGGGCACGAGGTTCGCGCTGCTCGACCCGGACGACTCCGACGAGTCGGAGTACGGCTCGGTCGCGGACGACCCGTTCGACGACTAACCCTTGAAGCCGGCGAACACCTTGGCGAAGTCGAAGGCCTTCTGCGGCACGTTGGTGCACTGGAACAGCGCGCCGTTGCAGGCGTTGGCGTCGCGGCTCTGCTCCCAGTAGCCGAGGTAGCCGACGTGCTGCTGGTTGGCGAAGTTCACCACTGCCTTGGCGTTGGCGACGCTGAAGACCTCGGTCTGGGTGTCGTTGACGCCGAGCATGGGGGTGATGCCGAGCATCTTGAACGCCTGCGCGTCGGACAGTCCGGTGAAGACGGTCTTGAGCTGCTTCTCGGTGCTCTGCGCGGACTGGATCACCCGCGCGCCCATGTCCTTCTCGGCGGTGCCGAAGTCCATCGCCATGATGTTGACGACGTCCAGCGCCACGCCGGCGGCCTTGGCCGACTTGACCACGTTGAGGCCGTTGGCGTCCAGGCCGGTCGGCAGCACCGGCAGGGTCAGCGACACCTTCAGGCCGGGATTCTGCTTCTGCACCATGGCCAACGCCTGCGAGCGGCGGTCGATGGAGGCCTTGTCGGCCACGGCCGCGCCCTCCACGTCCATGTCGATGTGGGTGAGCTTGTACTCCTTGACCACCGAGCTGTACTGGGCGGCGAGCTGGCTGACGTTGGCGCACGCCAGCGCGAGCTCGGTGCCGGTGGCCCCGCCGAAGGACACCTTCACGTCGCCGCCGGCCGCCCGCAGCTGGTTGATCTGGGCCAGGCCGAAGCCCTCGGAGATGGCGTGGGCGTTGAACCAGCTGGCCTTGCAGCCGGCCGCGGAGTTGACGAAGGCGAGGCTGAACGACTTGATGCCGCTGGCGCTGGCGAACTGGCTCAGCTTGTCGGCGGACAGCCCCATGTCCACGTACGGCGCGACGGTGATCGCCGCGGCCGCGGCCGGCCGGGCCGGGTTGTTGGCGGCGGCGTTGGCGTCGTGCGAACTGGCGCCGAACACCGCGCCCATGCCGACCACCACGGCGGCGGCCATCACTCCGCCGACCATCAGCGCCTTGCGGCGGGCGGGGGGAATGGTCATCGGGGATCCTCCAGGGACAGTGAGACCGGGTCGGAAATTGGTACGCACCAATTCCCGGCCCGGTTCACCTCCCGGCGCGGGCCTCACCCCGCAGGGTGGGGTGAGGCCCGCTCGCTCAGCCGGTGTAGCCGGCGAAGATCTTGGAGAACTGGTACGGCGACTGCGGCACGTTGGTGCACCGGTAGAGCGCGCCGGTGCAGGCGTTGGCGTCCCGGCCGACCTCCCAGAAGGACAGCATGCCCAGGTGCACCGACTTGGCGAAGGTGACCACCTTGGTGGCGTCGGCGGGGTAGAAGATCTCGTTCTGCGAGTCGTTCACGCCCAGCATCGGGGTGAGGCCGACCTTCTTCCACGCCGTCGCGTCGTCCAGCCCGTACAGCGACTTGAGCTGGGCCTGGGTCGCCTTGGCCGCCGCGACCGCCCGGTCGCCCTGGTTGGCCGCGCCCATGTAGTAGTCCATCGCCATGATGTTGACCAGGTCGAGGGTGACGCCCGCGGTCTTGGCCGCCTTGACCACGTTGAGGCCGTTGGCGTCCAGGCCGGTCGGCAGCACCGGCAGGGTCAGCGAGATCTTGATGCCGGGGTTGGCCGCCTGCACCTGGGCCAGCGCCTGGGAGCGGCGGGTGATCGAGGTCGGGTCGGCCACGGCCGCGCCCTCGATGTCGAAGTCGACGTACTTCAGGCCATAGGCCTTGATCACGGCGTTGTACTCGGCGGCCAGCGTGCTGACGCTGGTGCAGGCCTGGGCCAGTTCGATGCCGCTGGCCCCGCCGAAGGACACCTTGACGTCGCCGCCGGCGGCCCGGATCTTGGCGATTTCGCTGCTCTGCCAGGCGGCGCGCGGGTCGTAGGCGTTGAACCAGCTGGCCTTGCAGCCGGCCGAGGTGACGAAGCCGAGCGTGAAGCCCTTGAGGCTGCCGGCCGAGGCCAGGGTGGACAGCACCGGGGTCGGCCACTCGCCCATGTCGACGTAGGGGGCGACCGGGATGGGTGAGCCGGCGGCCTGCGGCGAGGCCACGGCCTGTGGTGCGGATGCGGCCGTGGCGGCGACTGGCGCAGTGAATGCGGCCATGAGTGCGATCGCGGCGACGGTCAGGGAGCGCAGGCGCATGACGGACCTCCAGAAGCGGGCAGGGACCACGCGGCGGTCGGTGAAGCGTTCCCAATTGGTATAGACCAGATTGGGTCGACGCCGCCAGACGGCGGTTCGGCGCAATGCTGGTTGCGCCACCCGGCCCAGAAAAACCATCTGAACCGATCCCGATCGTCTACCTTCTTGACGGTTTCGACTGGTCTAGTCCACTGTGGGGACCAACCAAGTGGACGCCGCACCGAAGTGACCTGACTCACCCTGCGGAGGACGTCGATGAAGCTGACCCGACGCGGCCTGGCGGCCCTGCTCACCGCCGGCCTCGTGGGCACTGGGGCCCTGACCGCCACGGTCGCCGACGCGGCGCCGGCCGCGGTGAACCCGGTGACCGCATCGCCGTACATCTACCTGGGAGCCGGCTGGCAGCCGAACCCCGCCTCGACGATGTCCGCGACCGGCCTGAAGGCCTTCACCATCGCTTTTGTGCTGTCCAACGGCGGCTGCACGCCGGTGTTCGACGGCGGCGCGTCGGCCGCGTCGAACACGATCAACGCCATCCGCAACGCCGGCGGCGACGTGATCGTCTCCTTCGGCGGCTGGGGCGGCAACAAGCTCGGTGAGCACTGCTCGAGCGTGTCGGCGCTGGCCGCGGCCTACCAGAAGGTGATCACGCAGTACTCGTTGAAGGCCATCGACATCGACATCGAGGCCACCGAGATGAGCACACCGTCGGTGCAGGACCGGGTGCTCGGCGCGCTCAAGACCGTCAAGCAGAACAACCCCGGTCTCAAGGTCGTGGTGACCATGGGCACCACCACCTCCGGCCCGGACGGCGACGGCCAGCGGCTGATCAAGCAGGGCAAGGCCCTTGGCGCGAACGTGGACGTCTGGTCGATCATGCCGTTCGACTTCAGCAGCGGCGGCGACATGTGGGCGCACACCAAGTCCGCCGCCGAGGGACTCAAGACCCAGCTCAAGTCGGCCTTCGGCTGGACCGACGCGCAGGCCTACGCGCACATGGGCATCTCGTCGATGAACGGCAAGACCGACAACGCGGGCGAGACGGTGACGCTGGCCAACTTCAACAGCATCCTGTCCTACGCCCAGACCAACCACCTGGCCCGGCTGACCTACTGGTCGGCCAACCGGGACCGGGCGTGCGGCTCCGGCGGCGACGGCGACACCTGCTCGGGTGTCTCCCAGAGCGCCAACGACTTCAGCAAGGTGATCGGCAAGTTCACCGGCTGACCACGAGTTGCGGGGCCCCCGTCGAGCTGGCGGCGGATCGACGGTGGCCCCGCATCCCCCTTGTTCGGTGGGAAAAAGTCCGGGCAGTGCGAGAATCCGCCCATGACACTGCACGTTCACGAGTACGGGCCTGCCGACGGCAGGCCCCTCGTGCTGTTGCACGGGCTGTCCGGGCACGGCGGCCGGTGGCGGCTGCTGGCCGAGCGTGAACTGGCCGATTTCCATGTGATAGCACCGGATCTGCGCGGTCACGGGGATTCCACCCGGCTGCCTCCGTGGCATCTCGAACAGCACGCCGCCGACGTCATCGACCTGCTCGACGTCCTCGGGCTCGACCGGACGCCGCTGATCGGGCACTCCTACGGCGGGGCGATCGCCCTGCACGTGACCGCGCGGGCGCCCGAACGCGTGACGCGGCTGGCCTTGCTGGACCCCGCGGCCGGGCTTTCCCCGGTGACAGCCGAGGAAATCGCCCTCGATGAGCTGACGCCGGACACCTGGCCCGACCTCGACGCCGCGCGGGCCGCCTTCGCCGAGATGTGGTCGTCGGCCGAAGGCGCCGATCTCGAGGTGCCGGCCAACTTCGTGCAACTGGCCGACGGCCGCTGGCGTCGGCGCTACTCCACCGCGATGGCCGTGACCGCGTGGAGCGAGATGGCCCGCCGCCCCCTGTTGCCGCCGCGAGGCACGCGACTGCTCCTCCTCCCGGCAGCCAAGGCGGACTTCGTGTCACCGGAACTGGTCGCCTCACTGCGGGCCCGACTCGGCGCCGACCTCACCGTGCACGAACTCGACTGCGGCCACGCCGTCTACATCGAGCGGCCGGCCGAGGTCGGTGCGCTGCTGCGCGAGTTCCTCTGCGAGGCTTGACCGATGGATGCCGAGATCCTCGACCCGGTGATCGTCGAGCAGGTGCGGACCGTGATCGCCCGCATCCCCGCCGGGCGGGTCGCCACCTACGGCGACGTCGCCGACATCGCCCGGGCCCCGTCCGCCCGGATGGTCGGCCGGGTGTTGCAGAACGGGCACGACCTCCCGTGGCAGCGTGTGTTGCGGGCCAACGGAACCTGCGCCCCGCACCTGGCCGACGAGCAGCTCAGCCTGCTCGAAGCCGAGGGCGTGCCGTCCGTGGACGGCAAGGTCGATCTGCGGAAATATCGTTGGGAGGAGGCCGTGCCCGAGCCGCCGGAGGAGCCGCAGCTGGGGCTGTTCTAGGGGGGACACCATGCAGTTCAGCGGAACGCCGTCCTGGCAGGTCAGCTGGGGCGACGGCAACTTCGTCCGGGTCGCGCTGTACTTGCGGGACGCCTTGGCGCTGCCGGCCGCGCCGGAGATCCCGCCGCTTGTCCCTTCGGTCGCGGTGACCGACGTGGTGGACCGGACGGCCGTCGCCGCGGAATGGCCCGGGTGGTGGGCTGACGTGCTGGACTTCGCCAGCGGCAACAACATTGGCGATCCGCGCCGGTCACTGCCGGTGCTGCCCCACTCGCCGGCACTCGTCGCCCGGCCGGCGCTGCGGGCCGCGCTGGATGCGCTGGGGCCGCAGGCCGCACAGCATCCCCGGCCCCGCCGGACGCCCGGCGCCGCGCCCAGCCGGCGGATCGGCGAGTTCGTCACGGCTCGGGAGGCCGAACTGGGCCGCAAGGCCCGGCCGTTTCGCCTCGCTGTCACCGAATTGTCGGTCGACGGGCTGCTCTGGCATCGGGCGGCCGTCCATCATGTGCTGGTCTCCACCCGATTCGCCTCGGACGAAGCGCTGTGCGCCGGCGCGCTGCGGGAGATCATCGCCGAGCTGGCGTGACCGGACGAGGGACGCCGCTCGCCGCTCGGGCGGCGCTCCCAGGTTCGCGTGGTTGGATTGAAAACGGGGGCTGCTCAGCACGCCTTATGCCACATGCGCTTCCCATATGGCGTCTGATGCCACATAGGAAGCGCATGTGACGTCTCAGCGCAAGTAGGAAGCGCATGTGGCGTCCGGGCGCAAATGGGAAGCGCATGTGGCATAACGCCTGAGGGCGTCAGAGGTCGGTGTCGGCGGCGGAGCGGTGGGCGAGGTGCTGGGGCTGGACGGTGGCCAGGCGGCCGGCCTGGAAGTCGTCCATGGCCTGGTAGATCTCTTCCTTGGTGTTCATGACGAACGGGCCGTAGCGGGCGACGGGCTCGCGGATGGGGCGGCCGCCGAGGATCAGCACGTCCATGGCGTTGGCGGCGGCGGAGGGCTGGGTGTCGGCGGCGCGAATGGTGAGCGCTTCGCCGTAGCCGAAGTCCGCCAGTTGGCCCTCGGCGATGGGGCGGGCCTCGGCGCCGACGGTGCCGCGGCCGGACAGGACGTAGGCCATGGCGTTGAAGTTGGTGGGCCAGCGCAGGTCGAGCTGAGCGCCGGCGGCGACGGTGGCGTGCAGGTAGATGATGGGGGTGTAGGTGTCGCCGGGACCCTGGTGGCCATCGAGGTCGCCGGCGATGATCCGGACGAGCGCGCCGCCGTCGGGGCTGGTGACGAGGGCGGCGTCGCGGGCGGCGATGTCCTGGTAGCGGGGCGGGGTCCACTTGGCGGCTCGGGGCAGGTTGACCCACAGCTGCACGCCGTGGAACAGCCCGCCCTTCGCGATCATCTCCTGGGACGGCAGCTCGCTGTGCAGGACGCCGGCCCCGGCGGTCATCCACTGGGTGCCGCCGTCGGTGATGACGCCGCCGCCACCGGTGGAGTCCTGGTGCTCGAAGACGCCGTCGATCATGTAGGTGACGGTCTCGAAGCCCCGGTGCGGATGCCACGGCGCGCCCTTGGCCTCGCCGGGCCCGTACTCCACCGCGCCCATGTGGTCCAGGAGCAGGAACGGGTCGGCCAGGGCCATGTCGGCGCTGGGGAACGGCCGCCGGACCTGGAAGCCCTCGCCCTCCAGGAACTTGCCGGCGGTGATCACCTTCAGCACGGGCCGCCACTCGATGGCGGCGGCGGGCAGCTCGGGCAGCCGGGGCAGGGTGAGTGTGTCGGCGGTGACGGCGGGCATGGCGGGCCTCCTCGACGGGATTGTGCCTACTGTCCCACCAATATGGTTGAGAGGTCAACTATTCCGGCGGCCAGGGCGCGGTGGACGACCAGGTCGACCAGCCGGGGATGCGCGCCAATGGGCTCGGACACCAGGTCAGCGCCCATATCGGCGAGGCGCTGATGGAAGAGGCCGGGGGCCAGCAGCCAGGAGGCGATGGCCACGGGACGGTCGCGACCCGAAGCGACGCCGTCGACCACGCAGTGATCGGCATCAGGCGTCCGAGCAGCGGCGACGGCCTCCGGCACCGAGGGACTCGCCGAAGTGATGAAACCGACCTGCACCGACGACCGGGTCGGCACCGACAGCCGGCGGGCGGCGCGGTGCACGTCGGCGACCGCCCGGGCGTCGGAGGAGCCAGCGGCGGCCAGCACGATGCCGTGCCCATGCTCCCAGCCGGCGCCGACAAGCCTGTCGTACACGGCGTCGAGCACCAGATCGGAGGGCCCGAGGGCCGGGGTGACGACCACGGAGGAGCAGCCGGACAGCAAGATCTGCTCCGGCACGTCGACCCGAACGTGGTAGCCGGCGGCCAAGAACGCCGGAACCACCACGGCGGGGCCGTCGACCGAGCGCAGCACCTCGGTCAGGGACGGCGATCGGACGTCGACGTAGGCCACGGCGACCGGGATCCCGGGCAGCCGCCGCCGGACGGCGGCGGCGATCTCCTCGACGACAACAGCGCCGGCCGGGTCACGGGTGCCGTGGGCGGCCAGCACCAGGGTCATCAGGCCTCCAGGGCCAGCCGGTAACCACGCTTGACCACGGTCTGCACCAGCTTGGGCTGCCCGAGGGCGGTGCGCAGCCGGCCGATCGCGGTCTCGACGGCATGTTCCTGCACGGGCGTGGAATCCCGCTGTAGCACGGACATCAGCCGCTGCCGGGACACCACATGCCCGGGCTGCTCGGCCAGCGCGCGCAGCACGGCCATGGGCGCGGGGGCGATGAGTCGCAGGTCGCCGTCGACGATCACGGCCTGCCCCCGCAACTGGACCTCGGTGCTGGCGAACTGGATCCGCTGCGCCCGGGCCGGCAGCTCCACGGCCAGCGCCCGGGCCAGGGACCCGATGCGAGCTCGTTCGGGGATGACGCAGGGCACGCCGTAGGGCTGGAACGGCCCGGCGCAGATGGTGCCGACACAGGCGACGAGAATGTCCCCGCGCAGCGCGGAAACCACAGCCTCCCGCCGGCCGGTCGCCTTGGCCCGGGCCAGGGTGCTGGCCACGGCCGGCGCGCTGGTGAACACCAGGGCGTCGACCTGACGTCCGACGATGGCGTCGAGCAGGCGGTCCAGCGGATTGGTGTCGGCCGGCGCGGTCCAGCGGTAGACCGACAGCTCGATGACGTCGGCCCCGGCCGCCTTCAACGCGTTGACGAAGTCCGGCAACGGCTCGCCGTGCAGCTGCACCGCCACGCGCTTGCCGTCCACCCCCTGCGCCAGCAGGTATTCCAGCAGCTCGGCGTTGCTTTCCGACTCGGGCGCCCACTTCTCGGTCAGCCCGGCCGCCCGCACCGCGCCCCGGACCTTGGGCCCACGGGCGAGCACCTCGGCGTCGCCGAGGTGCTTGATCAGGTCGTCGCCCAGGCCCCACCCGTCGGCGGCCTCGATCCAGCCCCGGAAGCCGATGGCCGTGGTGACCACGACGATGTCCACCGGACGGGCCATCAGCTGCTCGGTGCTGGCCCGCAGCTGGGCGTCGTCCAGCAGCGGCACGATCCGGATCGCCGGCGCGTGCTGCACGGCCGCGCCCCGCCGCACCAGCAGCGCGGCGAGTTCGTCGGCCCGCCGCGCGGCGGTGACGCCCACGGTGTAGCCGGCGAGCGGGTCGACTTCAGTCACGGTGAGCCCACCCTGACATACCCGTCCCAGACCTCGACCGGATACGTCGCGACGGCGACCCCGGCGTCGTCCACGCAGCGGCCGGTGGCCAGCTCGAAGGCCTGCTTGTAGACGGGCGAGACGACGACCGGCACCCCTCCCCGGTCGCCGACGATGCCCCGGGAGAGCACGGCGGCGCAGCTGAACGGGTCATGGTTGGACAATACGTGTAGTCCGCCATCAGTGCGGAACACCGCGACCTGCTCGCCGGTGGGCAGCAGCGCGGCGACTCCTCGGCCGGGCAGCAGGTCCGTGTAGCGGCACACGGTGGTCCAGGTGCGTTCCTGTACGGCGGTCATCGGGCCATCACCTCCGGAATTCCCAGCTGAACGGGGACACGCTGGCCGCGCTCCTCGCGGAAGGAGATCGTCGGATCGGGCACGCCGGGCGCGTTCACGAACGAGCTGAAGCGCGCCAGCTTCACCGGGTCCTCCAGCACGCCGCGCCACTCGTCGGCGTAGTCGCGCACATGCGCGTGCATCGCGGCCTCCAGGTCGGCGGCGATGCCCAGGCTGTCGTGCACGATCACATCGCGCAGGTGGTCGAGGCCGCCCTCCATGGCCTCGATCCACACCGAGGTGCGCTGCAACCGGTCCGCGGTGCGGACGTAGAACATCAGGAACCGGTCGATGGTTCTGATCAAGGTCTCCGTGTCCACATCGGACACCAGCAGGTCGGCGTGCCGGGGCGTGAAGCCGCCGTTGCCGCCCACGTACAGGTTCCAGCCCTGTTCGGTGGCGATCACGCCGAAGTCCTTGCCGCGGGCCTCGGCGCATTCGCGGGCGCAGCCGGAGACGCCGGCCTTGAGCTTGTGCGGCGAGCGCAGGCCCCGGTAGCGCAGCTCCAGCTCGATGGCCAGGCCGACGGAGTCCTGCACGCCGTAGCGGCACCACGTGCTGCCGACGCAGGACTTGACCGTGCGCAGGGCCTTTCCGTACGCGTGGCCGGACTCGAAGCCGGCGTCGACCAGCCGGCGCCAGATCAGCGGCAGCTGGTCCACGGTCGCGCCGAACAGGTCGATGCGCTGCCCGCCGGTGATCTTGGTGTAGAGCCCGAAGTCCTGCGCCACCTCGGCGATCACCATCAGCTTCTGCGGGGTGATCTCGCCGCCGGGGATGCGCGGCACCACCGAGTACGTGCCGTTGCGCTGGAGGTTGGCCAGGAAGTGGTCGTTGGTGTCCTGCAACGTCGCCTGCTCGCCCTCCAGCACGTGCCCGCTGTTGAGGGAGGCCAGGATCGAGGCCACCGACGGCTTGCACAGGTCGCAGCCGGACCCGCGGCCGTACTCGGCGATCAGGACGCTGAAGGTGCGGATGCCGGTGGCCCGGATGATCTCGAACAGCTCGGCCCGGGACTGGGAGAAGTGCTCGCACAGCGCCTTGGACTGCTCGACGCCGCAACTGGTCAGCAGCTGCTTGAGCGTCGGCACGCAGGAGCCGCAGCCGGTGCCGGCCTTGGTGCACGTCTTGAGCGACGGCACGTCGGCGCAGCCGGTCCCGATCGCCGCGACGATGGCCGCCTTGGTGACGCCGTGGCAGGAGCAGACCTGGGCGTCGTCGGGCAGCGCGGTGTTGGTGGCGGCGGCCGGGGCGATCAGCGATCCGGGATCGGCCGGCAGCGGGCGGCCGACGAAGGCCCGCAGCGTCGCGTACGCGCCGGCGTCGCCGACCAGCACGCCGCCGAGCAGCGTCTTGGCGTCGTCGGAGACCACGATCTTCTTGTACGAGCCGGAAACCGGATCGTTGTGCACGACTTCGAGGGCGCCCGGCGAGACCGCGTGGGCGTCGCCGAAGCTGGCCACGTCGACGCCGAGGAGCTTGAGCTTGGTGGAGGTGTCCGCGCCGGGGAAGCGCTTGTCACCGCCCAGAAGCCGGTCGGCCACCACCTCGGCCATCGCGTAGCCGGGGGCGACCAGGCCGTACACGCGGCCGCCGATGCAGGCGCATTCGCCGATGGCGTAGATGGATTCATCGGACGTGCGGCAACCGTCGTCGACGACGATGCCGCCGCGCTCCCCGACCTCCAGCCCGAACGTGCGGGCGAGATCGTCGCGCGGCCGCACGCCGGCGGAGAAAACCACGATGTCGGCCGGAAGTTCGTTGCCGTCGGAGAGCACCACCCGGTCGTCCTCGACGCCGGCCACCGACACTCCACAGTGGACGTCAAGGCCGAGCCGGAGGATCTCCCGACGCAGCAGGGCGCCGCCGCCCTCGTCCACCTGCAACGGCATCAGCCGCGGCGCCAGCTCGACCACCTGCGGCCGAACCCCCATGAGCCGTAAGGCATTCGCCGCTTCCAGGCCGAGCAGGCCGCCGCCGATCACGACGCCGTTCACGCCGCCGTGGGCCCGGATCGCGTCCAGGTCCTCGATGGTCCGGTAGACGAAGCACTGCGCCCGGTCGTGGCCGGGCACCGGCGGCACGAACGGATACGAGCCGGTGGCCAGCACCAGCGCGTCGTAGTCCTGCGCGAACCCCTGCTCGGTGACGACTTTCCGGGCCGCGCGGTCGATCTCGACCACCTTGTCGCCCAGCCGGGTCTCCACGTTCACCGGCGGCAGGCTCAGCTTGTCGGCGTCCCAGCCGTCCACGTACGAGGACAAGGCCACCCGGTCGTAGGCCGGACGCGGTTCCTCGGCCAGCACGACGACCCGCCAGTCGCCGCCGCGCTCGGTCAGCGTGCGCACCAGGTGGTGGCCCACCATCCCGTTGCCGATCACGACCAGTGTCCGAGTCATACGGCCAATGCTGGGCAGAATCCGTGACCCCGCCGGGTCACCCGCGTTGCCTACGGGTTACGTGGTGCTCCCACCGCAGGTCAGAACCTGGTGCGCGTCAGACGATGTCGAGAATCTGGGTGGTGGCCCGCTCCAGGCCGCGCAGCGACTGGGACGTCGAGCGCGGATGCAGCGCGTGCACGGCCAGCCGGAACAGCAGCGCCCGCACCAGCGCCTGCGGCCACTCGGCCAGGTGCGCCCAGCGCTTGAGGATGCCCTGATCGGCCCCGCCCCAGGCCAGCGCGTCCACCACGACCACCGCCGCCGCCCACTCCGGCGGCCGCCAGAACGGCGCGAAGTCGATCAGCGCCGGCGGCGCCGTGTCGGCGAACAGCACGTTGCCGAACAGATCCCCGTGCACCACCTGGGACCTCAGCCCGATCGGCACCCGGGACGGGCTGACCAGCTCGAACAGCCGGCCGCCCTTGTTCTGGTCCAGCTCCACCAGCTCCTCGCCCCAGGCGGCGCGGTCGGCGGTGGCGAACACGTCCTTGCGGGCGTCCAGGAAACGCGGCCGCGGCAGCGTGTCGGTGGCCCCGTGCAGGCGGACCGACACGGCGACCACCTCGTCGTGCTTGGGCTCGGCCCGGCCGGACAGGTAACGGGTGGCGGACCAGCCGCCGACGACCCAGCGGCCGTCCGTCGAGCGCAGCGGGCGGCCCAGCCGCAGGTTGTCCACGGTCAGCCCGTCCAGCGTCTGCGCCACCCAGGCCGCCTCGGCCGGGTTGGGAGCCGGCCGGATCGCCGCCTCGCCGCAGCGCCAGATCGGTCCGCCGTCGATCAGCTCCGGCTCCACGCCCCTCGCGCCGAAGGCCGCGCACACGTGCGGCGGCGGAGGTTGCAGGGAGGTCGTCACAGTCGGCGACGCTACCTTGTGCGCCGGCCGTTTTGGGGGACCGCCACAGGTGTCCTGACGTTTGGAAGGGGGCCTTCCTCCACTCCGAGTGGAGGAAGGCCCCCTTCCAAGCAACTACTGTCAGTAAGTGGGCAGGCTGGGGTCGACCTCGCGGGCCCAGGCCAGGACACCGCCGCCGACGTGCACGGCATCCTTGAAACCGGCCTGGTGCAGGGCGGACAGCGCCTCCGCGGACCGCGCGCCGGACTTGCAGTGCAGCACCAGCGGCTTGTCCTGCGGCAGCTCGGCGAACGCCTCGCCGGACAGGATCCGGTCCTTGGGGATCAGCACGGAGCCCGGGATCTTGACGATCTCGTACTCGTGCGGCTCCCGCACGTCGACCAGCAGGAAGTCCTCACCCGCGTCGATCTTCTGCTTGAGCTCGAGCGGGGTGATGGTGTGGCCGGCCGCGGCCGACCGGGCGTCGTCGGACGCGACCCCGCAGAACGCCTCGTAGTCGATCAGCTCGGTGATCGGCTTGGCCTCCGGATCCTTGCGGATCTTGATGGTCCGGTAGGTCATCTCCAGCGCGTCGTACACCATCAGCCGACCCAGCAGCGTCTCGCCGATGCCGGTGATGAGCTTGATCGCCTCGGTCACCATGATCGAGCCGATGGACGCGCACAGCACGCCCAGCACGCCGCCCTCGGCACACGAGGGCACCATGCCCGGCGGCGGCGCCTCGGGGTAGAGATCCCGGTAGTTGAGACCCTGACCGTTGGGCGCGTCGTCCCAGAACACGCTGGCCTGGCCCTCGAACCGGAAGATCGAGCCCCACACGTACGGCTTGCCCAGTAGCACGGCGGCGTCGTTGACCAGGTACCGGGTGGCGAAGTTGTCGGTGCCGTCCAGGATCAGGTCGTAGTCCCGGAACACGTCCAGCACGTTGTCCGCCTCCAGGCGGAGCTGGTGCAGGTTCACCTTGACGAACGGGTTGATCTCGGCGATCGAGTCGCGGGCCGACTCGGCCTTGGGCCGCCCGACGTCGGACTGTCCGTGGATCACCTGCCGCTGCAGGTTGGACTCGTCGACGACGTCGAACTCCACGATGCCGAGCGTGCCGACCCCGGCGGCGGCCAGGTACAGCAGCGCCGGGCTGCCGAGGCCGCCCGCGCCGACCACCAGCACCTTGGCGTTCTTCAGCCGCTTCTGCCCGTCCACCCCGACATCCGGGATGATCAGGTGGCGGCTGTAGCGCTCGACCTCTTGCTTGGTCAGCTCCGCGGCTGGCTCAACGAGCGGCGGAAGCGGCATCTGCTCCTCCTCGACGCAGGGGGAATTCATCCTGCCCCCACTTCAACGTCCAGCCTGCCCCACCGTCTTCCCGGTGGGAAAGTCGTCTCACTGGTTGGACTGGCTCACTGCGTTGACTGGCCACCGGGCGCGCCCTGCGGGTTGGGCCAGGCGTTGGGCCGGCAGACCTTGCCGTCCTTGGTCACCGCGGTGCGGTTGTAGGGGTCGGCCTGGTTGAGCTGCCAGACGTAGTCGTCGGACACGCCGAAGGTCTGCTGCATCATCACCGGGGCCAGCCCGCCCTCGGCGCCGCAGCCCACGTGCGGGTTGCCGAAGACGTGGCCGACCTCGTGGTTGATGGCGTACTCGCGGTACAGGCCGATGTCCCCGTTAAACGCCAGCGCGCCCCGGATCCAGCGGGCCAGGTTGATCACGACCCGCTTGTAGTTCGGGTTCCAGCAGGAGGCCTCGTACTGGATCTGGTAGCCGCACATGTCCGGCCGGTGGTCGGTGTTGGGCGTGGTCAGGCTGACGACGAAGTCCGGGTTCTTGAACTCCGGGCCGACGCGCTGCAACGAGATCGAGCCGCCGCCGATCCAGCTGCGCGGATCGGACAGGATGTTCTCCACGGTCTTGGCGAACGCGTCGTCGCCGCCGTAGGAGGAGCCGTCGATGCCGTCCTCGACCGCGACCGCGTAGTGGTACAGCTTCGGCCCGTTGCCGACCTTCGAGCCGCTGCCCGGCACCAGGTGCCAGGTGCCGGCGCCGGCCTGCGGGAAGTCGTCGCCCTGCGGCAGCACCGCGGTGCCGGTCTTCGGGTCCACCGGCACGGCCGAGTTCTCGGTGGCCACCGGCGGGCCGGAGGTGGCGACCGGGTTCTGGGCCGTCAGGCCTTCGAGGCCGCCGCCGTTCGCGTCGGGCGCGGGCGCGCGGGAGACGTTGAACACGACCAGCGCCGTCACCACGACCAGCACCGGCAGCGCGTACACGCGCCAGCCGTACGTCGCGGCGAAGCCCTTCACGCCCTTGCGGGGCTTGCCGCGGCCGGGCTCGGCCTTCTCGTCCTTGCCCTCGGGACGCCACGAGGCGGCCAGCGGCTGGGCCGCGGTGCGGCGGCCGCCGCTGCGGTAGCGCTCCTCCGAGGGACGACGCGTCACGGCCGGACGGATCGGCGAGACCTTGCTCGGCGTGGGTTTAGCGGGGCTGCCCTCGCCGCGGCCTTCCTCAGTCGTCCGGGTCACGGACTCAGAGTGCCACATCCGTGACGCGCCGCCACGCAGGCGGGCCTCACCACCGGCCCCGGTCCACGGCCTCCCACATGCCCAGCACGGCCCGGGCCACGGTGACCGGGCGCTCGATCTGGGCGCAGTGCCCGACACGGGGCAGGACCAGCAGCCGGCCGCGTTGTAGCAGCTGAGCGGTGCGCGGGGCCTTGCGCACGCTGACCAGGCGGTCCTGCGTGCCCCACACCACCAGGGAGGGGGCCTCGACCTTGGGCACCACCCGCCACACCGACTTGCGGGCCGGGGCCAACCAAGATCGAATCAACCCGATCGTGGTGGCCGCGAGGGCCGACCGGTAGTACGGCAGGCCGTTGCGCTCGATCGTCTCGCGCACGCCCTGGTCCACGCGGTGCTCCGGGACCAGCGATGGCTGGGCGAAGCACAGCCGCAGGATCTGCAGCGACTGCTCGCGGGGCGTCATCGCGGCCAGCCGGCGGCGCACCCGGCCGCCGATGACCGGCAGGAAGGCCAGCGGCATCATCGGGTTGGCGCAGCGCCTCGGGTCGGGCCGCAGGTCCGGCATCGCCGGGGAGATCAGCGTGAGCGAGCGCACCAGGTCCGGCCGCTGGGCCGCGACCGCCAGCGAGACCACTCCGCCGAGGGAGTTGCCGAACAGGTGTACCGGCTCGTTCAGTCCGGACAGGAAGCGCACCACCGTGTCGGTGTGCGCCGCCATGCTGAAGTCATAGCCGTCCGGCGGCGGCGTGCGGCCGAATCCCGGCAGGTCGAGGGCGAGGCCGCCGACCCGGGCCGACAACTGGCCGGCGAAGTCCGTCCAGTTGGTGGACGAGCCGCCCAGGCCGTGCACGAAGACCGCCTTCGGTGCGGCCGGCGTCGGCCCCGGCGTGCGGCGGACGTGCAGCGTCACGCCGCCCGAGGTCATCAGCTCCCCCGGCCAGGGCGGGATCGTCAGGTCCAGCGGGGGCAGCGCCGCTCTGGAGAGCGGCACGCTGGTCAGCGACTCCGTCCGTGGGCGCGCGGGCAGGGGCAGCGGGATGCCGGCTCCGAATGGCGCGGCCGCGGACACGGTCGTCATAGCCCCCATGATGCCTGCCGTTCACCTTGGCAGCGAAGTCCCGACACCTTCCGTACATGTCTGGACCTAGGGAAGTCACCACAGGCCGCTACCGGCGAGTAAGGTTTGTTGACCCGGCCGATCTGACTCGATCAGGGTGGGCGACGCTGGCGGGAGGCGAGATGACGGAGACGGCACAACAGGGCATCGGGCGGGGTGTGCGGCTGCCCAGGTCGGCACGACGCGCCCAGCTGCTGGCCGCCGCGCAGGACGTGTTCGTGGCCAACGGCTACCACGCCGCCGCCATGGACGAGATCGCCGAGCGGGCCGGTGTCAGCAAGCCTGTGCTGTACCAGCACTTCCCCGGCAAGCTCGAGCTCTACCTCGCGCTGCTGGAAAGCCATGTCGACGCCCTGGTCGCCTCCGTCCGCCAGGCCATGGAGTCCACCACCGACAACAAGCAGCGCGTGGTGGCCGCCGTCGGCGCCTTCTACGACTTCGTCGACAACGAGGGTCAGGCCTACCGCATGGTCTTCGAGTCCGACCTGCGCGGCGAGCCCGCCGTCCAGCAGGCCATCGAGCGCGCCACCTCCGCCAGCGTGGACGCCATCACCGAGACCATCACCGCCGACGCCGCCCTCGACGTCGACCGCGCCCGCCTGCTCGCCGTCGGCCTCACCGGCCTCAGCCAGGTCACCGCCCGCTTCTGGCTCGACACCGACCGCCGCGTGTCCAAGGAGGACGCCGTCGCCCTCATCTCCACCCTCGCCTGGCGCGGCATCGGCGGCGGCTTCCCGCTCCAGCACTGACCGTGAGCAGGTCGAAGACCGTCGTCGTCGGCGAACGCGGCTTCTGGGCCTTGGACGACGCGTTCGACGTGTGGTTCGCCTACCTGGTCGAGCAGATCGACCTGGAGGCGGGTGACGACCCGTGGCTGGCGTCCTTGGCCGAGCCCTGGCGGGTCGCCGCAGCGGTGAACGACTACGGCGCCGATGCCGGCCAGCCCACACCCGAGCAGGCGCGACGCCTGCTGGCGATAGCTGCCACCGCTCGGCAGCGGGCTGTCGACACCGGCGACATCCCGGTGGAACGCCTGCGTGAGTGGCTCATCCTCGACGACCTAGCCGTGTCGCAGGGCTTCTCCCGTACCGGCGATCGGGTCGAGGTGGCCCGCGTGCTGGAGGTCGCCGACGGATTCATGGCGCTGCTCGACGGCTCCCTGCCGCCCGACCCCGCCACCGGCGCCTGGTTCCTGGGCACCGGGCACCCGTGGTCGGTGATGAAGATGCATCCCGAGGCGCTGGTCCTACCGCGCTTCCCCCGCGACCGTTTGTGACGGACACGAACGGTCCGGCCCATCCCCGCACCAGACCTCGGAACCGTTGGGCGCTGGCCACAACGGCGACGTCCGTCGAGACACTGCGAAGTCACCGACAGCCAGCCAATCCCAAGGCTCGCCCAGCATCGAGACCAGCCCCCGCCCAGTCCCAAGGGGGGCTGGCCCAGGCCTCCAGGATACCGGGCCGGCGGCGGGGAAGATCTTGGAAACGGCTGGCTGTGGATAACTCAATGGCCTGTGGATAGCCGAGAACGGGCAGGTCAGACCAGGGATACGGCGTGCCAGATCCTGCGGCTGGGGCCGCCGATGAGGTTGTTCTCGGTGAGGAAGGCGGTGAGCTTGGAAGCGGCCCAGCGGAGGGTGTCGCGGTAGTGGGGGTTGGCCCACGCGACGCGGCGGGCCTCGTAGGGATCGAGGCCTACGGCACGGTAGACGCGAGGGTGGATGAGGGCCCGGGTGACGATGAAGGCGGTGCGGGCGAGCATGGCCCGGTGGTAGGCGAGGCCGGGACGGGACAGCGAAGGGGTGTCGCGGAGGACCTCTTCACGGGCGTAGCGGACATGGCGGGCCTCCTCGATGACATGGATGCGGTTGACCATGCGGACGAGGGGCTGCACCGAGGGATCGGCCATGGACTCGCGTTGCAGGGCGTCGGTGATCTCCTCGGCGACGAGGATGCCGGCGAACATGGAGGGACCGAAGGCGATGGAGCCGAAGATCCGGCCCAGGCGTTGGGCGGTGCGGCCGGGACCGTAGGCGGGGCAGCCGACC
This sequence comes from Kutzneria sp. NPDC052558, assembly GCF_044547355.1. Classification (NCBI taxonomy): domain Bacteria; kingdom Bacillati; phylum Actinomycetota; class Actinomycetes; order Pseudonocardiales; family Pseudonocardiaceae; genus Kutzneria; species Kutzneria sp. NPDC052558. The sequence goes on along the minus strand of NZ_JBIUAG010000023.1, from coordinate 72,268 downwards.
TTTTCGATGAGACGGGCGAACATCACGGAATGGCGGCACTCGTCGGCGACCTCGGTGAGGGCGTACTGGGTGTGCCGGGCCAGCGGATCGGCGTTGTAGGAGTGCCGCACGAGCAGCTCCATGAGGATGACCTCGAACCAGATGCCGACGCTGGCGATGCTGGCCAGCTCGTGCTTGGTGAGCTCGATGCGCTGCTGCTCGGAAAGGCCGTCCCACAGGGGAGTTCCGTAGAGCGAGCAGCGGTGGGCGGGCAGGAAGTACTTGTCGGGCAGCAGATCGGCGGCCCAGTCGATGTCGACGTCGGGGTCGTAGGAGTTGCGGGCCGAGGAGTTGAGCAGCCGCTCGGCGGTCCGCTCGCGGTCGGCGATCACGTGAGTCCTCCGATCCGGGCGGTGACTTCCAGCCCGCGTTCGAACGGCAGCATGTGGCCGGCGCCGGGATAGATCACCAGTTCGGCGCAGGGCAGCTCGGCGGCGATCCGGCGCGAGTGCCCGGCGGGGGTGAGCCGGTCGGCGCCGCCGGCCAGCACAACCGTGGGGATGTCCCGGAAAACGGACAGGGCGGCCGCACGGGAGTGGTCCCGGAGCGAGGTCCGGAAGCCGACCATCGAGGCCGGATGGACCCGGGCGACCTGCTCGGCCGCGGCGGCGACGTCGGCCCGGCGCGGCCGGGGACCGAACAGCAGCCAGCGCAGACCGGGCTCGGCCAGCCGGGGCTTGGCCAGCAGGGACCGGTGTTCCAGCTTGGCCAGCCGGGCGTTCACGACGCGTTCGCCGCGCATGACGGCCCGGGCCAACGGACCGGGCAGGCCCAGGGTCAGGGCGTCCAGACCGCCGGAAGAGGTGGCCACGAAGGCGGCCCCGGTGACACGGGACGCGATCAGGTCCGGGTTTCGTTCGGCCAGCGCCATCATGGTCATGCCGCCGATGGAGTGCCCGGCCAGCACGATGCGACCGGTCGGCACGCGGTCCACGATCAGCTCGGCCAGATCGTCGGCGAGCTGGTCGATGGTGGCGGTGCCGACGGGCGCGGGCGCCGAGCCGCCGTGCCCACGGTGGTCGAAGCGCAGCACCCGGACGGTCCGCGACAGCGACGAGGCGACCCGGTCCCACGAGGTGTGGTCGAGGGTCCAGGCGTGCACCAGGACGAGGGTGGTGGCGGCGTCGGCCGGCCCCTCGTCGACCACGTGCAGCGCGGTGCCGTCGGAGGTGACGAACCGGCTGCGCGCGGCCACGTCCCAGGGCGTCACCGAACGAGGAAGGACTTGCGCCACAACGACATCCCCGGGTTGCCGACGAGACCCACCTCGTCGAGGAAGCTCATGATCCGCTCACCGGCCCAGTGGATGGTGTCGCGGTAGTGCGGGTTGTGCAGCGCCGCCTGCTCGCCGACCTTGGGGTCGATGCCGACGGCGGCGTACACCCGCGGGTTGATGATGCTGCGGCAGATGAAAAAGCCCACCAGGGCGATCAGCTGCCGCTGGTACGCCAGCTCGGCGCGACCCATGGTCTCCATGCCCCGCACGACTTCCTCACGGGCGAACCGCACGTGCCGGGCCTCCTCCAGCACGTGGATCCGGTTGACCATGCGCACCAGCGGCTGCACCGAGTCGTCCTGCATGGCCTCGCGCTGCATCCGGTCCAGCACCTCCTCGGCGACGAGGATGGAGCCGTACATGGCCGGCCCGTAGCCGATGGTCGGCAGCAGTTTGCCCAGCTGGTGCACGTAGCGCTTGGGCCCGTACGCCGGGCAGCCGACGCGCTCCACCATGCGGGCGAACATCGTCGAGTGCCGGCACTCGTCAGCGACCTCGGTGAGGGCGTACTGTGCGTGCCGCGTCGTGGGATCGGTGTTGTAGACGGCCTTGACCAGCATCTGCATCAGCAGGACCTCGAACCACAGCCCGACGCTGGCCACACTGGCCACCTCGTGCTTGGTCAGCTCGATGCGCTGCTGTTCGGACAGGCCGTCCCACAGCGCGGTGCCGTAGAGGGAACTGCGGTGGGCCGGGATGTAGTACTTGTCCTCGGCCAGCGGCGCCGCCCAGTCGATGTCCACCTCGGGGTCGTAGAACTTGTCGGCCGAGGAGTTGAGCAGCCGTTCGGCGGTCTTCTCCCGGTCGGCGACCTTCAACGATCGAGCCATCGCTCCTCCGCCCAGACCAGTTCGATTAGTGTTACCGGAAGTAACGGTAACTCTGGTAGCGTGGGTCACATGGGTCGAGCTGTCAAGAGGTCTCCGGATGGCGGGGACGCACGCCGAGAGCGGTGGCGGGCGCATCGTGAGGCCAGACGCGAGGAGTTCGTGGACGCCACGATCCGGGCGCTGACCAAGCACGGCCCCGAGGTCGGCATGGACGAGATCGCGGCCGAGGCCGGCGTGACCAAGCCGGTGCTCTACCGGCACTTCGCCGACAAGTCCGACCTGTACCTCGCGGTCGGCCAGCGGGGCACGGACCTGCTGATGAACCGGCTCAAGCCGGCCCTGGTCGACGAGGGCACGCCGTACGAGCGGATCTACCGCGCGGTCGACTCCTACCTGGCCACCATCGAGGAGTTTCCCGAGCTCTACCACTTCGTGGTGCGGCGCTCGTTCACCGACAAGCCGGTCGAGACCGACATCGCCACCGAGGACAAGCGGATCATCGCCAACACCCTCGCGCGGCTGCTCGGCGACTACCTGCGGGCCTTCGACATGGACTCCGGCGGCGCGGAGCCCTGGGCCCACGCGGCCGTCGGCATGGTGCAGAGCGCCGGCGACTGGTGGCTGGAGCGCCAGTCGATGACCCGGCAGAGCCTGAGCGACTACCTCACCAAGATCATCTGGTTCGCGGTGGACGGCCTGCTGCGCTCGGGCGGCATCGTGGTCGACCCGCAGATGCCGCTGAGCCTGGAGCCGACCCCGCCGCTGCGCCTGGTGCAGCACGACTCACCGCAGGGAGACAAGGGCGATGACCGACGAGCACGGGGATGAGGGCTACACCGGCGATGCGGTGCTCGTCGACGGTGAGCAGCAGGTCAAGGTGCGCGCGGTGCTGCGCGGCTACTTCCAGCCGATCGACGGCCGCTACCACTGGTACGGCCGGCTCGACGCCGATCCGGCGGTGACCGACCTGGTCGAGGGCGGCCGCAAGGAGCTGCTGCTGCGCACCCCGGAGGGCGAGGCCACGGCCACGCTGTCCGACCCCGACCCGTGGCAGCGCTACCGGGTCACCGGCACGTCCCGGCCGCCGTTCGCGGTGGACGCGGTGCCGGCCAACGACTGATCCCGGGCGACCGGTCTCGGACAGGGCAACGGCCCGGCCGGCGACCGCCGACCGGGCCGTTCGCGGTCGTCTCAGGCGAAGCCGACCTTGCGCGAGTCGGACGCGCCGATCTCGACGTACGAGATCCGCGACGCGGGCACGACGAAGCGGCGGCCCTTGTCGTCGACCAGAGTCAGCACCGACTGCTTGCCGTCCAACGCGTCGGCGACGAGCGCCTCGACCGCGTCCGGCGACAGGTCGCTGTTGACGAGGAGCTCCCGGGGGCTCTCCACGACGCCGATCTTGATCTCCACGCTGACCTCCGGATCCGTGCAACTCTCGATGTCAAGGCTAGTAGAGCCGGTCACAACCCTGCCCCACCGACCCATCAGCCGGTGGCGAACACCCCCGCTGTCCCGCTGAGCGTCAGGGCGAAGTGACGAATCCGTTTCACACGTTCGCTGTGACGCTGGGCGGGACTCGCGGGGGTTCAGCCGAGGCCCAGGGCGGACATGCGCTTGGTGTGGGACTGCTGCAGGCGCTTGAACAGGGCGCCGATGCCGGCCAGGTCGCCGGAGCCGCGGATGATCAGCTCGGCCAGCGCGTCCCGCTCGGCGGCGACGTGCTGGGCCTGGGTCAGGGCCTCGCCGAGCAGCCGGCGGCCCCACAGGGTGAGCCGGTCGCGCACCTTGCGGTCGGCCTCGCAGGCGGCCTTGACCTCACGCTCGGCGAACGCCGAGTGCCCGGTGTCGGCCAGCACCTCCAGCACCAGCTTCTGGGTGGGCTCGTCCAGCCAGCCGGCCACCTCCCGGTAGAAGTCGGCGGCCAGCCCGTCGCCGACGTAGGCCTTGACCAGTGATTCGTGCCACGACCGGGGCGCGGTGGACGCGTTGAACGCGTCGAAGGCGGCCGAGAACGGCGCCATCGCGTCGGCGATGGCCACGCCGTGCTCCCCCAGGTACCGTTCCAGCAGCTGGTAGTGGCCGATCTCGGCGGCGGCCATGCTCGCCAGCGCCGCCCGCCCGGCCAGGGTCGGCGCGCTGCGGGCGTCCTCGGCCAGTCGATCGAACGCCGACAGCTCGCCGTATGCCAACACCCCCAACAGATCCGCGACGCCCTCAGCCAAAACCTCGTCCGCCTCGCTCATATCCGCAGAGCCTAGCCGCCGCGGGACGAGCCAAAACGACGTCCGGGCAGGTAGACTCCCGCCCTGACGCCTGGTAATGGCGGCGGCGCGACCTGGGATGATCGGTTCCACGAGTCCCACCGCCGACCGGGCTGACCGAGCACGGCGGTGACTAGCGCCGCCATGTGGACAGGGTGCGCGCACGACAACCTCGTCGGCCCTCCCGCGACCCGCCGGGCGAGACACAACGCCCGGGGCGTGGTCGAGCGGCCCAGCCAGGCCGGTGCGCGCTGGTACGAGAGAGGCGATCACTCTGACCGTCAGCAACAACACCCGGCTCGATCCGGTGACGCTGGAGCACAGCGAGGCCGGTCTGCCCGAGGTCGACACGTCCCATCCGCTGACCGCCGGCGCGCCCGTGCGCACGGACTCCCCCACGTTCGCCGAGCTCGGCGTGCGCGAGGAGATCGTGCGGGCACTGGCCGAGGCCGGCATCGAACGCACGTTCGCGATCCAGGAGCTCACGCTGCCGATCGCGCTGGCCGGTGACGACGTCATCGGACAGGCGCGCACCGGCACCGGCAAGACCCTGGGCTTCGGCGTGCCGCTGCTACAGCGTGTGGTCACGCCGGGCGACGGCGTGCCGCAGGCCCTGGTCGTGGTGCCCACCCGCGAGCTGTGCCTGCAGGTCACGCACGACATCACCGACGCCGGCAAGCACCTGGGCGTGCGGGTCGAGGCCATCTACGGCGGCCGTCCGTACGAGCCGCAGATCGCCTCCCTGCGCAAGGGCGTCGACGTGGTCGTCGGCACGCCGGGCCGGCTGCTGGACCTGGCCGAGCAGCGCCACCTGGTGCTGGGCAAGGTCCGCAACCTGGTGCTCGACGAGGCCGACGAGATGCTCGACCTGGGCTTCCTGCCCGACATCGAGCGCATCCTGCGCATGGTGCCCGAGCAGCGCCAGACCATGCTGTTCTCGGCGACGATGCCCGGCCCGATCATCAAGCTGGCCCGCACCTTCCTCACGCAGCCCACGCACATCCGGGCCGAGGAGAATGACGCCGGCGCCGTGCATGAGCGCACCAAGCAGTTCGTCTACCGGGCGCACTCGCTGGACAAGGGCGAGCTGCTGGCCCGCGCGCTGCAGGCCCGCGAGCGCGGCCTGACGATGATCTTCACCAAGACCAAGCGCACCGCCCAGAAGATCTCCGACGAGCTGGCCGAGCGCGGTTTCGCCGCCGCCGCCGTGCACGGCGACCTGGGCCAGGGCGCGCGCGAGCAGGCGCTGCGGGCGTTCCGCTCGGGCAAGGTGGACGTGCTGGTCGCCACCGACGTGGCCGCTCGCGGCATCGACGTCGAAGGTGTGACGCACGTCATCAACTACCAGTGCCCCGAGGACGAGAAGACCTACGTGCACCGGATCGGCCGCACCGGTCGGGCCGGCCGCGAGGGCGTGGCCATCACCCTGGTCGACTGGGACGAGGAGCCGCGCTGGAAGAGCATCTCCGACGCGCTGGGCCTGGGCATCCCGGAGCCGGTGGAGACCTACTCCACCTCCGAGCACCTGTTCACCGACCTGGACGTGCCGACCGACGTGACCGGCCGGCTGCCGCTGAGCCAGCGCACCCGGGCCGGGCTGTCGGCCGAGGTCGAGGAGGACCTGTCGGGCGGCAAGAAGTCCCGTGGCCGCAGCCGTAGCCGTAGCGGCGGCCGCGGCGGCGCGTCCCGCCCGGCCGGCCAGGGCCAGGCCGCCGCCGACGGCGAGGAGACCGCCGAGACCAAGCCGCGCCGCAAGCGCAACCGGACCCGCAGCCGCGGCGGCGTGGTGCAGGGCGAGGCCGCCGCGCCGGCCGACGAGGCGCAGGCCAGCGCCGAGGACGCGCCCAAGTCGGACCGGCCACGCCGGGTCCGTCGCCGTCGCCGCTCGGGCGCCGACGTGGCCGCGGGCGAGCAGGCCAACACGGGCGACACGGAGCGTTCGGCAGACTAGGGCCCGTGGACAGCCCCGAGGAGAGCGCCCCTGTGGCCGCCGCGGTCGAGGAAGACGTGCTCGACGAGTCCGCCGAGCACGTCCCGCCGCCGGCGCCCGCGGGCCCGCGCACGCGGTTCCGGCGCAAGCGCGACTACGCCGCGGTCGTGCTGATCGTGCTGGTCGTCGCCGGGGGCGCCACCGTGTGGTGGCGCAACTCCGACGCCGCCGCCACGGTGTCGCAGACCGGCTCGACCAACGTCACCGTGCCGCCCAAGCCGACGGCGGTGCCGGCCGAGTTCAAGCAGCTGTGGCAGGCGCCGAGCGGGGCCACGCCCGAGCCGGTGGTGGTCGGCCCGACCGCGGTCACCGGCGACAAGCACACCGTGTCCGGGCGTGACCCGGTGACCGGCGCGGTGCGGTGGAGCTACGACCGCACCAACCTCGACCTGTGCACGGTGTCGGCGGCCTGGGGCAAGGCGCTGGCCGTCTACCACAAGACGCACAACTGCAGCGAGGTCACCGCGCTGGACGCGGTGACCGGCAAGCGCGGCGCGCAGCGCAACGGCGACGCCGAGATGAACACCCAGCTCATCGGCGACCCCACGTTCGTCTCCACCAGCGGGACCAAGCTGATCGACACGTGGCGTTCCGACCTGGTGCAGACCCAGCAGTACGGCACCGTGACCGCGCAGGTCAACCACGACAAGCAGCCCCGGCTGAACTGCGTCTACAGCTCGGAGCTGGCCGGCCCCAACCTGCTGGGCGTGCTGGAGCGCTGCCCCGACGAGCAGTACAACCGGTTCACCGTGCTGCGCCCGGGCGGCACCGACGGCGACGCCGAGAAGCCGAACGTGCTGTTCAGCGTGCAGGTGCCGGGCGACGGCGGTCGCATCGTAGCGCTGACCGACCAGCGGGAGGCGGTGGCGCTGCCCAACCCGAGCCGGCTGGTGATCTGGAACAACACCGGGTCCCAGGTGGAGACCGTGCCGCTGACCGGCGTCGACCTGTCGGCCACGCCCAGCTCGCTGGTCGAGCCGGTCGTGCCGGTCACCTGCGTGCAGCAGCCGCAGCCGGCCACCGACTGCGAGCCCAACAGCTGGACCACCACCAACAGCATCGGGGCCCGCGTCGTCACCTGGTTCACCGGCACCAAGACGGTGGCGCTGTCCGGGTCCACGCTGGAGCCGATGTGGACGTTGGACGGCACCTTCGGCCCGGGCACGGTGTACGCGGACAAGCTGCTGGTGCCGGTGCCGGGCGGCCTGGCGGTGATGGACCCCGCCACCGGGGTGCGCGGCCCGGACGTGAAGGTGGACCGCAAGGGCTACCAGGGCCAGGTGCGGCTGGCCACGCTCGGCAACGTGCTGTTCGAGCAGCGTGGCGACACGCTCGTGGCGATGCGCTGATCCGGTACTACACGCTGCATCCACGGTGCGGCAGACTCCCAGTCATGACCGCCGCGCCACCGTCCCAGCTGACCTCCAACCGCGCCGGCCGAGTGGACCTGCCCGGCCGCTACGGTCCGATCGCCGCGCTGCGGGCCCCCGCCGCCGGCACGGACCTGGGCGCGACGGCGCTGCTGGTGCCGGGCTACACCGGCTCCAAGGAGGACTTCGCGCCGCTGGTCGACCCGATCTCCGACGCCGGCATCGAGGTGCTGGCCGTCGACCTGCCCGGCCAGTACGAGTCGCCAGGGCCGGACCAGGAGGCGGCCTACCGGCCGGCGGCGCTGGGCACGGTGCTGGCCGACCTGGTGGCCAAGATCGCCGCCGACGGCCGTCGGGTGCTGCTGCTGGGCCACTCCTACGGCGGGCTGGTGGTGCGGGCCGCCGTGCTGGCCCACGCCCCCGTCACCGGCCTCACGCTGATGGACTCGGGGCCCGCGGAGCTGCCGCCGGGCGACCGCCGCAGCGCGCTGGACACCGGCGAGGCCATCCTGCGGGAGCACGGCGTGGAGGCCGCGCACCAGGTGCTGGAGTCTCGGGCGGCCGAGGATCCGGGCTGGGCCGAGGTGCCGGTCGACCTGAAGGAGTTCAAGCGCACGCGGTTCGTGCGCTCCACCGCCGCCGGGCTGCTCGGCATGGCCGACGGCCTGCGCTACGAGCCGGACCTGGTGACCAAGCTGGCCGCCGCGCTGCGCACCGCCGGCGCCTCCGCGCTGGTCATCTGCGGCGAGCAGGACGACGCCTGGTCGGTGGCCTCGCAGCGGGACATGGCCGACCGCCTCGACGCCGACTTCGCCGTGGTCACCGGGGCCAAGCACTCCCCCAACACCGAGAACCCCGACGGCCTGCTCGGCACCGTCCTCCCCACCTGGCGCGCCTGGCTCTCCGACGCCCCCTAACCCCCAACTCGCCCCGCAACAACGCTTGGAAGGGGGCTTTCCTCCACTCCGAGTGAAGGAAAGCCCCCTTCCAAGCACAAAATCGGGGGTGGGGGTCAGGACCACCAGAGGAGCCAGAAGGTGGCGGCGGCGGTGAGGAGGACGGCGAGGGACGCCAACGCCGACACGACGCCGGTGCGGCGGTCGGCGACGCGTTGCAGCAGCACGGCGATGGCCGCGGCGAGCAGGTGAGCGCCGACGGCCGGCCAGCCGAGGCCGGGATATCCCTGTAGCTGGAAGAAGATCTGTGACGCCAGCACCACCAGCAGCAGGATCGCCACGCACGCGGCGACCGCCCCGCTCGCGCCGCGCAGCACGCTGCGGCGGGGCTTCGTCTTCCGCTCGGGCTCGGTCATCGTCTCGGTCACGTCACCTCCTACGGCGCCAGCATCGACCACGGCTCAAGGTCTTCGGCGACCTGTCCGCCCTCCGGGCAGCTGCGCCGGAAGTCGCACCACGAGCATTGCCGCCCGGGGGCCGGCGGAAACAGGATGTCGGCATCGCCGCCGGCGGCCAAGGTGTCGCCGGCGACGGTGAGCTCGTCGGCGCTCTCCTCGGCGCGGGCCAGGTGCCGGGCGAGCGATTCCTCGGTGTGCTCCCATGCTGCCACCGACCGTGTCGGCAGGTGGTGAAGCTCGACCCGGTGGCACTGCTTGCGCAGCGTCCGGCGGGCCGCGATCGCATACAGGGCAAGGGCTTGTGAGCCGCGGGCGTCGTCGGTGGTGAGCGCGTGGCGGCCGGTCTTGTAGTCGACGATGACCAGTTCGCCTTCCCTGACGTCAATCCGGTCGACGCGGCCCTCGGCGATGATTCGCCCCGCGGGCGCGGAAACCCAGCGCTCCAGGCCGATCGGATCCCCGCTGACGTCGGTGTCCTCGACGTAGTGCGACACCCATTCCCTTGCGCGGTCACGGTATTCGGCCTGCTGGTCGACGTCGCGGAAGCCGTCGCCCTTCCAGCTGCGGGTGACCATGGCCGCGGCCTGCTCTGGGGTGCGGCGCTCGACCGGCAAGTCGAAGAAGGCTCGCAGGGCGTTGTGCACCACCGCGCCCAGCGTGTTGTGGGCCCACGCGCCGGCCCGCGGCGGGGTGGGCCGGTCCAGGTAGGCCATGCGGTAGCGGCGTCGGCAGTCCGTCCAGGTGGCGAGCTTGGCGGGCGTGACGCGCACCAGTTTGGGCGGCATGCTCTCGAACAGTCCGAGCTGATCTGGCACCGACCCACCGTAGCGGTCAGCTCGCACCCGAGATGAACCCCTTCACCGAGTCGGCCACCAGCTGCACGGCGATGGCCGCCAGCAGCAGACCGGCGATCTTGGCCACCAGCACGATGCCGCTGTCCTTGATCAGCCGGATCAGCAGGCTGGAGTAGCGCAGCACCAGGTAGTTGATCAGGTGCACGGTCAGGATGGCCGCGGCCAGCGCGAAGTAGCTGGCGGCGTGCCCGTCGGCCTGCCGCACGAACACGATGGTCGCGGCGATTGCCCCCGGGCCGGCCAGCAGCGGCGTGCCCAGCGGCACCAGCGCGATGTTGACGTCCTCGACCGCCTCGGGCTCGGTGGCGCCCTTGCCGGTCAACAGGTCCAGCGCGATCAGCAACAGCAGCAGCCCGCCCGCGCCCTGGAGGGCGGGAATCCCGATGCCCAGATAGGAGAGGATGGCCTCGCCGCCGACCGCGAACAGCGAGATCACCGCCAGCGACACCAGCACGCCCTGCCGCGCCGCCTTGTTGCGGGCCTCCCGGCTCTTGCGCCCGACCAGGCTCAGGAACACCGGGATGTTGCCCGGCGGGTCCATGATCACGGTGAGGGTGATGGTGGCGGTCAGGTAGAGGCCCAGGTTGAAGATCACCCGACGACCACCGGGGTGCCGCTGGCCTTGTCGACCAGCGCGTCCAGCATCTCCGGCGCGGTCGTCTCCTGGCCGAGCCGGACCGTCTTGTTGGTGCCGTGGTAGTCGCTCGACCCGGTGGCGACCAGCGACAGGTCGGCGGCCAGGGCACGCAGCCGGGCCCGGGTCGGCTCGTCGTGGTCGGGGTGGTCGATCTCCACGCCGGACAGGCCAAGGCCGGCAAGGTCGGCGATCACCGACGCGGTCACGATCGGGCCCCGGCGGCTGGCGAAGGGATGGGCCAGCACGGTCACGCCGCCGGCCTCGGCGATCATGTCGATGGCCGTCTCGACCGGGGTGTCCGTGCGGGGCGCGTGGTAGCGGCTGCCGGTGCCCAGGTACTTGGCGAACGCCTCGTCGACGGTGGCCACCACGCCGGCCCGGATCAGCGCCTGGGCCAGGTGCGGCCGGCCGCCGGGCGAGTCCGCCGGCAGCCGGTCCATCACGTCGTCCGGGTCGACGGCGAAGCCGTCGGCGGCCATCCGCTCGGCCATCCGCCGCAGCCGGGTCCGGCGCTCGGCCCGCAGCCGGCTCTGCTCGGCCTTGAGCGCGGGCGACTCGGCGTCGAACAGGTAGGCCAGCAGGTGCACGGTGCAGGTGCCGCCCCGGCCGTTCGGCGACTCGCACGACAGCTCCGCGCCCCGGATCAGCCGCATGCCCGCCGGCACCGCCGCGGCCGCCTCGGCCCAGCCGGCGGTGGTGTCGTGGTCGGTGATCGCGACCACGTCCAGGCCGGCGGCGGCCGCGGCCGTGATCAGCTCGGCGGGAGAGTCGGTCCCGTCGGAGCAGGACGTGTGGGCATGCAGGTCGATGGGCACGCCCCTCAGCTTGCCTCACGGCCCTGACATGCACGAAATATGCGGCTACCCGGCCCGCTGGGCCACCAGGATCACGCCGGGGCCGCTGAACTCGTCGCGCGGCAGCCGCAGGTCGGCGGTGATCCTCAGGCCGGTCCCCTCGATGACGGCGGCCAGCTGCTCGGGCTGCCAGCGATAGGTGGTCCAGTTGACCGGGACGCCCCCGTAGCACTCGGTCCGCTGCACCTCGCCGTCGCCGACATGGGTGCCGATGATCACCTGGCCGCCCGGGACCAGGGCCTGGGCGTAGTTGGCCAGCACCTCGGCGAGCACGTCGCGGGGCAGGTTGAACAGCGACCACCAGCCCATCAGGCCGCCGTGGGAGGACTCGGCCAGCTCCAGCTCGGTCGACGAGCCGACGCTGAACCGGCATTCGGGATGCAGCCGGCGGGCGTGCTCGATCATGCGGGGCGACAGGTCGACGCCGGCGACGTCCACGCCCCGTTCGGCCAGGTAGGCCGTGACGGTGCCGGGGCCGCAGCCCACGTCGAGCACCGGGCCGAGGCCGCGCACGGCGTCGGCGAACACCGTCAGGGCGGCGAGCAGCCAGGGATGGCGGCGGATGTCGCCCATGCCGTCGTTCTGGAGCATCTCCACGTAGTTGTCGGCCACGCGGTCGTAGGAGTCGCGGACGAGCGACAGATCAGCGGGCTGGGTCACCGAAGGCATGCCCGCGACCCTAGGGCCGGCCCCCTCCGCCCCACCCCCCCGTTTTTTCACATGCGCTTCCCATGTGGGTTCAGACGCCACATAGGAAGCGCATGTGGCAAAACGAAGGGCCCCCGGACCGGTGGCGGTCGGGGGCCCTTCGGTGTCGAACGGGCGTCAGGGGACCATCTTCTTGCCGCGGGCGGCGCGCTGCGCCTTGATCATCGAGAACCGCTCGGCCTGCGCCTTCTTGTCGCCGAAGACCAGCTCGGAGATGGCGTCGTAGACCTCTTCCGGCCGGGGCAGGTACTCGATCTTGTTGAGCGCCTGGATCTGGCCGGCCGACTCCACGATCAGCGTCCCGTAGCCGAACATGCGGCCGCCGAGGCTGCGCTCGTAGGTGAGGTCGGTGACCTTGGTGACCGGCATCATCGCCACCTTGGTCACGAACACGCCACTGGTGATCATGAAGCGCTTGTCGGTGACGACGATGCGCTCCACCCACCACTCGATGACGAAGTAGGCGAACCGCAGCAGCACCAGCAACGCCGCGTACCACAGGATGTTCTGCACCACCGCCGCGTCCAGCGGCAGCAGGTGCGAGATCAGCACGGCGATGGTCAGCAGCGCCGCCGCCTCGAAGATGTCCCAGAGCAGCGTGGCCCAGTGCCGACGCACCCGGATGACCCTGCGCTCGGTCCCGAGCAGGTACTCGTCTGGATCCCTGGGTGCGAACACGAACGCGTTCCCCTCCCCGCCAGGTGCTTAGAACAGGTTCTGCACGAAACTGATCAGCGCCTCGGCACCGGTGCGAAGCGAGCCAAGGACATTGTGCACCAAGCCCGCGGCCTGCATCGGTGAGCTCACCAAGAAGAAGAGCACCAACGCAACGCCGGCCCAGATGAGGATCTTCTTCAGGTTCACGGCGACCAACCCCGTCCAAGTACTTAAAGCAGCCTTCACACCCTCGCTGCACAAGGTTGTACCGCACCGAGGTTCGCTTCGGGAGGTTTGTACTGCGCTCGGGTCAGCGCTGCTCGCACGGAGCGGAAAGTCGCTACGCTCCGTGTTCATGGTCTCGGACGAAGGTCAGCGTACTCGCTGCGTTGGCGGGATCGCACACGACTCGCGCGGTCGACTTTTGCTCATTAAGCGCGGGAAACCGCCAGGTCAGGGCCGCTGGTCGCTGCCGGGCGGCCGAGTGGAGCAGGGCGAGTCGGACGAGCGGGCGGTCGAGCGCGAGCTACTGGAGGAAACGGGACTCAGCGTCATCGTCGGTCACCTGATCGGATCGGTGTCCTTTCCGGCCCCGGTGGGCGTTTTCGACATCCATGACTACTCCTGCCAGGCAATTGGCGGGACGCTGCGCCCCGGCGACGACGCCGCCGACGCGGCCTGGGTGGACGCCGAGACCTTCGCCACACTCGAACGTCTCAACCTGCTCACGGACGGTCTCGCAGCCACTCTGACCTCGTGGAACGCCCGGCCCAGATGATCACACCTTGATCATCTGGGCCGGGGTGGGCCGGACCACGGAGAACTGCCCGAAAGCACCAACGCCGCTACCGCGGCCACGGCGCGTGTGTCACCCGGTGGGAGGCAACCACTCCAGCCGCTGCCCGTGCCGCCCGGTGCGGGCCAGCGCCTGGGCCTGCGGCGGCCCGTCCAGCCACCGGACCAGCCCCAGCACGCCCTCACCCGGTTCACCCGGAAGATCATCGCGGCCGGGCATCAGCACGTGCAGGGCCGAGTCGTACGGCTCGTCGCTGACCCACCACAGCGGCCGCCCGGCGGCCAGCCGTCCCAGCGCGGCCACGTAGTCGCCGGCCCGCTCGCCCAGCCCCAGCCCGCTGTCCACCACGACCAGCGGCAGCTCGGCCGGCAGCCGCCCGGCCGCGTCGGCCAGCCCGTCCACCGGGTCGCCGGCGACCAGCTCCGGGCCCTCCTTGGCCAGCATGGTGGCGGCCACACCCAGCCAGCGCACCCGTTCCGGCTGGTCGGCCCACACGCAGGCCTCCAGCCAGGCGAACTCGTCCGGGTCGTCGGCGTCCACCGGCGCGGCGTCCAGGCCGACCCGGGCCTTGACCGCCAGCTTCTTGGGCAGCGGCGGCGGGTCGCCGCCCAGCACGCAGTGCAGGCCCAGCGGCGTCTTGGCCGGGCCGGCCGCGAACTGCCCGGCGGCCCCGGTCTGGTAGCGGTAGCCGAACTTGTCCATCAGCAGCAGGAAGCCGGCGCACGAGCCGACGGTCAGCAGCGCGACCGGGCCGCGGGCCTGCTTGGCCGCCAGCGCCACCGCCGGATACACCAGGGCCGCCCTGCGCACGTCGTCGGTGCGCAGCGACCGGGTCGACACCAGCTCCCGGACCCGGTCGGCCCGTTCCAGCACGAACTGCCGCCACAGCGGCCACGTGCCCTCGTCCGGGCCGGAGGCCCCGCCGAGAGTGGCGTAGTAGGCCGACAGCGGATGGATGGGGTCGGCCTGCACGAGCCGGTGCGCCGCGGCCAGCAGCAGCCGCGGGTCGCGGTCCCCGAGCAGGGCCGCGACCTCGGCGTCCTCGGCCGCGCGGCCGGCCAGCAGCTGGTAGAGCGGGGACGCCGCGGCGTCCCGCTCGGCGAACTCCCGCAGCCTGGCCGCGGCCCGTTCCACGCTCACGGCCTACAGCTTCGGCTCGGGACGGCCGGGCTGCTCGCCGCCGCGACTGTCGCCGTAGGCGCGCTTGGGCACCATCACCTTGCGCCGGTACACGCACACCACCGTCCCGTCCTGCTTGTAGCCGCGGGTCTCCACGTACACGATGCCGCGGTCGTCCTTGGACTTCGACGGAGTCTTGTCCAGCACCTCGGACTCGCCGTAGATGGTGTCGCCGTGGAAGGTCGGCGCGATGTGCCGCAGCGACTCCACCTCCAGGTTGGCGATGGCCTTGCCCGAGATGTCCGGCACCGACATGCCCAGCAGCAGCGAGTAGACGTAGTTGCCCACGACCACGTTCTTGCCGAAGTCGGTGGTCTCGGCCGCGTAGTGGGCATCCATGTGCAGCGGGTGGTGGTTCATGGTCAGCAGGCAGAACAGGTGGTCGTCGTACTCGGTGACCGTTTTGCCCGGCCAGTGCTTGTACACCGCGCCGACCTCGAACTCCTCGAAATAACGCCCGAACTGCACGTCCACCTCCCAGGTGTGGCCCGGACCTCGGCGGCCGGGGACGACAGTGTCGCCCCGCGAGGAGTAGTCTCTGCAACGGTGTGTGAGCGAATCCACCGCTCCGCCCGTCGACCTTAGGAGGTGAGGGACGCCAGATGTCCAGTGCCAGTAGTAGGTACCGCGTCCCCGCCGACCAGGTTCACTCGTCCGTGTAACTGCCTGGGTCCGGCCCGGACGCGTTCGCCCTGTTCGAACCGTCCAACACTGGAGGCCGTATGCCCAGCCTGCCCTCGTTCAGCGGTCTGCGCGGTCGGTCCGCCCGCACCAACGGGCGGGTCGCGCCGCCCATCCCGGTGCCCCTGTCCGCCTATGTCGTGGACTGCGGCGTGTACATCGACGGCAAGCGCCTGCCCGGGCGCTGGACCCACACCGACGCGGTGCGCGAGGTGCGCAAGCGTCACGAGGGCTTCGTCTGGATCGGCCTGTACGAGCCGGACGAGGAGCAGATCCAGGGCGTCGCCGACACCTTCGGCCTGCACGAACTGGCCGTGGAGGACGCGGTGCAGGCCCACCAGCGGCCCAAGCTGGAGCGCTACGACGACACGCTGTTCATGGTGCTCAAGACCGTGCACTACATCGAGCACGACTCGCCGAGCACGGCCAACGAGATCGTCGAGACCGGCGAGCTGATGGTGTTCCTGGGCAAGGACTTCGTGGTCACGGTGCGGCACGGCAAGCACGCCGGCGTGGGCACGCTGCGCCGGTCGCTGGAGGCCGACCCGGAGCGGCTGGCCATGGGCCCGGCCGCGGTGCTGCACGCCATCGCCGACATGGCGGTGGACAACTACCTCGCGGTGACCGAGGCCATCGAGGACGACATCGACGAGATGGAGGTGCAGGTCTTCGCGCCGCGCACCGCCGTCGACTCCGAGCAGATCTACCTGATGAAGCGGGAAGTGCTGGAGCTCAAGCGGGCGGTGACGCCGCTGGCGGCGCCGCTGCGCCGGCTGTCCGAGGGCTACATCACCCTGGTGCCGGAGGAGGTCCGCTCCTACTTCCGGGACGTCGAGGACCACCTCACCACCGTGTCCGAGCACATCGCCAGCTTCGACGAGCTGCTCAGCACCCTGATCGACGCCGCACTGGCCAAGATCACGCTCCAGCAGAACACCGACATGCGCAAGATCACCGCCTGGGCGGCGATCATCTCGGTGCCGACCATGATCGCCGGCATCTACGGCATGAACTTCGAGGACATGCCCGAGCTCAAGTGGCGCTTCGGCTATCCGCTGGTGCTCGGCGTCATTCTGCTCACCTGCCTGCTGCTCTACCGAATACTCCGCCGCAACCGCTGGTTGTGACCCTCACCCCATCGAGCGACCGGAGTCCCACCATGTCCAAGATCCTGAGCAACCCGCTGTTCTGGGTGATGACCGCCGTGCTGCTGTGGCTGGCCACCATCACCCTGATCATCGCCCGCCAGAGCTGAATTCCCCGCTCGGCCAAGGAATTCTCGCCGGACCGGCGGGAATTCGACGAACCGGCAACTTACCGGCAGTACCTGTTCCCACCCCGCTCCCCCGTGCCAGGCTCGCCGGCGAAGGGGAGGAAATCATGACACACAGCGGAATTCGTCTTCTCGCGGCGATGGCGCTCGCCACCGCCGCGGCCTCGGCGACGGGAGTCCCGGCCGAGGCCGCCGGGCCCGGCGAGGTCCAGCTGGTCACCGTGGATCAGTTCGGACTCGAACACACCATCCGTCACGCCGACGGCACCTGGCAGCCGATGGGCTACATCCCGGGCTATCACACGGTTTCGGCGCTCACCTCGGCACTGGTCGGCGGCGAGGAACACGTGTTCCTCCAGTACGACAACGGAAGTGGCCCGCTGATCGGCCACCTGGTCCGGCACGCGGACGGCACCTGGGACCTCGGCGCGTCGACGCCCACGCAGTCGACCACCGGCCCGGCCACGGATCTGGCCGTGGCCGACGTGAACGGGCGACTGGACCTGGTCCGTCTGGACGCCGCCGGGCCGGCGGTGTCGGAGCTGGGCGCGAACGGGCAGTGGTCGTTCTGGAGCCCGGTGCCGATCAACGGCCGGCCGCTGGATGCCATCGCGGCCACGGCCGACGGGGACACGCTGCGAGTGGTGGCGCTGACCGGTAACGGCTGGTTCATCACCGCCGCCGACCGGTCGCCGGCCGGTTGGACCATCGGCCCCTGGACCGGCGTGCTCGGCCAGCACGACAGCGGCTCCCAACTGGCCGCCGCGCAGATCGGCCCGAACCTCCAGGTCGCCATCGCGTACGGCGATCTCACCGACATCCACAAGACCTTCGACACGGCGCACACCATCCTGGACCGATCGGGCTCCTGGTCCGAGCCCGGAAAACTGGGCACCGTCCTGAACAATCCCGGCTGCGACGTGCGGCACGTCGCGACGTCGGCGGTGAACGGCGAGCTTCAGTTCGCCTGTGTCGACTGGAACGGCAGGCTGCTGCACTCCATCCGGCACGCGGACGGCACCTGGCAGTCGTACGGCGATGTGCTGGCGGCGACCGGCGCGGCCGCCGCGTCCGGTCCGGTCACGATGGCTGGCGCCTGACCCGGTTTCCCGGTCGCCCCAACGGGAATTAGAAGATCCAGAACCCGGGCAACCGCGGACGGGTGGGAGCGTCTCCTCTATGTCAGCAGCCGCTGGCACGTAGGGGGAGAGAGAAAAGTCATGCCCCACAAGGGATTCACCGCTCTGGTTCCGCTCGCGCTGGCCACCGTGGCGGCCATCGGCATCGGCGCGGCGGCGCAGGCCGCGCCGGCCGTCCAGGCCGACACGCAGCTGGTCACCATCGACCTTCAGGGCGACCTCCAGCACACCATCCGGCACGCGGACGGCAGCTGGCAGAAGATGGGGTCCATCCCGGGCTACGACGGCGCCATCTACCTGACCTCCGCGATCGTGAACGGCGAGGAGAACATCCTCGTGGAGGGGGCGATCAGCCAGGGGCAGTCCGGGCTGTACACCGCCCGGCTGGTCCGGCACACCGACGGGACCTGGACCCAGCACGCCTCGATGCCGGCGATTCCCGACCAGCCGGCACCGATGTCCGCGGTGAACGTGAACGGGCAGCTCAACCTGGTCGTGCAGAGCCACTCCGGCCCGCAGGTGTCGGTGCTGAACGGCGACGGCTCGTGGTCGGCGTTCAGCGCGATCCCGACCGAGGGCCACAAGCTGGTGTCGGTCGCCGCCGCCACCGACGGGCACACGCTGCGGGTGGCCGAGCTGCTCGACGACGGCCTGACCATCGGCGTCACCGACCGCACCGCCACCGGCTGGACCCCGCTCAACATCACCACCGAGGGGCTGCCCGCCAGCCAGGCCGCCGAGAAGATCGTGGCCACCCAGACCGGCGGCCTGCTCCAGATCGCCACCATGAACAGCCCGACCGACGAGCCCGGCAACCACTACATCGAGCACGGGATCGTCGACGGCGGCGGCAAGTGGAGCGGGTTCGCCCAGGTCGACCTGCACGGCAAGGACAACCCGTGTGACATCTCGATGACCACGTCCAACGGCGCCATGCAGCTGGCCTACCTCTCCGGCCTGAACTACGAGCTGTACCACACCATCCGCTACCCCGACGGCACCTGGCAGACGCCGGGCAACGTGCTCGACGTGACCGGCGGGCACGCCTTCGGCGCGGTGACCATCGCCGGCTGAGGCCCGCGATCCCCGGGGGGGATTTCCCGAGCGGCCGTCGACTTCGAGTCGACGGCCGCTTTTCCTTGTCGCCCAAACTTTTCCCGCTGGGCGACGGGAAAAAGAAGATCCGGATTGGCGGTATCCGGAGGCTTTCGGCCGCGTCTTGCACCGTGTCAGACTTCAGCGGTCCAATGAGGGGGAGAAAGCAATGAAGCACAAGGGAATTGCCGTTCTGGCGCCGATCGCGCTGGCCACCGTGGCCGCGCTCGGACTCGGCTCGGCGGCGCAGGCCGCGCCGGCTGCCCAGGGGGACACGCAGCTGGTCACGGCCGACCAGAACGGCAACCTGCTGCACACCATCAGGCACGCGGACGGCAGCTGGCAGAAGATGGGGACCATCCCCGGCTACGGCCAGATCGACTACGTCACCTCCGCCATCGTCGGCGGCGAGGAGAACGTCGTCGTCGAGTACCAGCACGGGCAGGACGACATCCGGGTCGACCGCCTGGTCCGGCACACCGACGGCACCTGGGACTACCACGCCTCGCTGCCGCTCATCCCGGTCTACCCGGAGCCGATCGTCGCGACGACCGTGAACGGCCGCCTCAACCTGGTCTCGCTGACCCCGGACGGCCCGGTGACGGCCGAGCTGGGCGCGAACGGGACGTGGTCGGCGTTCACCTCCGTGCCCCTGCCCGTGAACCTGCACCTGCGCGCGATCGCCGCGGTCGCCAACGGGAACTCGCTGCGCGTGGTGGGCCTGTCCGGGGACAGCAACGTCGTCAGCGTCATCGACCGCACCGCCACCGGCTGGTCCCCGGTCAACTCGACGGTGATCAACGTGGGCAACGGGAACATCGCGACCCAGCTGGGCGCGGCCCAGGTCGGCGACACGCTCCAGGTCGCCGTGGTGGTCGACTCGGCGACCAACCCGCAGGCAGTGCCCTCGATCGCCCACGCGACCATGAACAAGTCCGGCAACTGGTCCACCTTCAGCGGCGTGTGGACCTATGGTCGGCCGAACCAGGTGGCGATGACGCCGGCCAACGGCGAGATGCAGTTGGCCTACATCACCGAGACCGGCGCGCTGTACCACACGATCCGACACGCCGATGGCACCTGGCAGGAGCCCGGCTCCGTGCAGGATGCTGCTGGTGGCGGTTTGGTGACGGGGCCGGTGACCATCGCCGGAGTCTGACCCGCCGGCCCCACTAGGGGGCTGAGGGGTGTTGTCGCGGGGGAGCAAGGGGCGGCTGCTGGTGCCGTTGGCGCTGGTGGCCGTGGCCCTGACCGGGGTTCCGGTGTCGGCCACGCGGCAGCCCGCGCCCCCGCCCGACCCGCCGGGCCAGGCCCAGGTGGTCGTCACCGCCGGCGGCGGCCGGCTGGTCCACACCACCCGGGACTTCTGGGGGAACTGGCAGCCGGCCGACCAGACCGGCCCGTTCGGGCAGATCATCGGGCTGACCTCGACGTACCACCTCGGCGAGGACAACGTCTTCTTCCACACCGACGAGGACGGCGGCCGGCTGGCGCACCTCGTGCGGCACAACGACGGCACGTGGGACACCGCCACCGCCCCGCCGGAGCAGAGCAAACCGACCGCGCTGGCGGTCACCGACCTGGCCGGCGAACTGGCCATGGTGGCCGTCACCGACACCAGGCCGGCACTGTCCATTCAGGAGCCTGACGGGACCTGGTCGCCATGGATGGCCGTGCCGGCCACCGGCCCGGTCACCGAAGTCGCCGCCACGGCCGACGGGACCACCCTGCGCGTGGTGGCGGTGGCCGGCGGACAGACGCTCGACGTCCGGGACCGGGCCGCGGACGGCCGGTGGACGGACGTCGGCCACACCGACATCCATTTCCACCCAAGCGAAATCTCGGCGGCGCAGGTCGGCGACACGCTCCAGTTCGCCGCCATCGACGCCGGCACGATCCGGCACGGGCAACTCATCGGGCCGGGCGCCTGGGTCGGTCCCGACAGCCTCGACGCCCCGGGCTACGCGGTGCACGTGTCGGTGACGGCCTGGCTGACCGGCCTGCAACTCGTCTACACCACAAGGGAAGGCCGGATCCAACACTCGCTCCGGCTGAGCAGCGGCTCCTGGCAGCCGTGGGGCGACGTGACCCGCGAGAGCGGGGCGCCGGCCGCCGGCGCGGTGGCCGTCGCCGCCCGCACAGCGTTCTGACGGTTCAGCTTTTTCCCACCGGGCAACCGTTTCCGCCCGGTGGGCGTGAGAAGTGTGTCCACATCCGGACAGGGGAGGGATCGGAAGTGTTGTTCACCATCAAGATGCGCGCGGTCGCCGCGGCCGCGCTCGCCGCCACCGCCACGCTGGCCATCGCCGGCGTCGCCCAGGCTGGTCCGCTCAAGCCCAACGCCGCCGACTACGGCGACGTGCAGCTGCTGACCACCGACGGCAACGCCAGTCTCGTGCACACCATCCGGCACAGCGACGGCAGCTGGCAGAGATTCGGCCGGATCGACGGCTACAACGGCGTCACCGGCCTGACCTCCACGCTGCTCACCGGCGAGGAGAACGTGTTCTTCCAGTACAACGGGTCGAACGGGCCGCAGCTGGCCCACTTCATCCGGCACGCCGACGGCACCTGGAACTGGGCCGCCAGCACGCCGGCGCAGGCCGCCGGGGCGAGCGTGGACGACCTGTCGGCCACCACCGTCAACGGCAAGATCGTGCTGTTCCAGCAGAAGGACGGCGTGCTCAAGGAGACCACCCAGGCCACCGACGGCTCCTGGTCGGCGTGGGCGGACGTGCCCAGCAACGGCAAGGTGCGCAGCGCCGCGGCCTCCGGCTTCAACGGCAGCCTGCGGCTGGTCGAGCTGTCCTCGGACGGCAAGACCGTGACTGAGTACGACCAGTACTCCAGCGGTTCGTGGAGCGCCGGCCGGTCCTCGGCGGCCAACCCCGACCCGAACTACACCGCCACCGACGTGGCCGTGGCCGCCGACTACAACGGCGTCCAGATCGGGCTGGTCGAGAACTACTTCAACTACAACGTCGGCGTGTACCACAGCATCCTGCACAACGACGGCGGTTGGGACCGGTTCCAGTCGGTCGCGAACGTGCTGAACAACTACTACGCCGTCCAGGACCTCTCGATGACGACGTCCGAGGGCGAGATGCAGCTGACCTTCTCCAGCACGGGTGGCGACCTGTTCCACACCATCCGGCACTACGACGGCAGCTGGCAGGCCGCCGGCGACGTGGAGTCGGTGGCCGGCAACGCCACCGCCGGCCAGGTCACCATCGCCGGCTACGTGTTCTGAGGCAAGCCGAACACGCGGCATGGCGTGTTCACCACCAGAAGCATCACAAGGGGAGGAATCCGTCATGTCGCGCATCGTTCGCACGCTGATACCGCTGGCGCTGGCCACCGGTGTGGTGGCCGCCGCCCTGCCGTCGGCGCAGGCCGCGCCGGCGGCGCCGGCGGCCACCAGCCAGCTCCAGGTCATCGGGGTCGGCGTCGAGTCCGGGATGGCCCACACCATCCGGGACAGCCACGGCAACTGGGCCGGCTTCGGCTGGCTCGGCGGCTACGACAACTTCTACGGCACCTACGCGCTGGACTCGGCCATCGTCAACGGCAGCAACGACGTCGTGTTCGACTACCTGGCCGGCTCCACCCACACCCCCAGGATGGGCTTCCTGATCCGGCAGGCCGACGGCACGTGGCTCAACGCCACCCCGCCGTCGGGCGGCGCGCAGCCGGGCGACGAGCTCGCGGTGGCCGACGTGAACGGCACGCTGACCCTGGTTCGCTTGCAGGACAGCAAGTTCCAACTCGCCACCTACGACGGCACGAACTGGTCGGCGTGGCAGGACGTGCCGCTGACCGGCCAGTTCCGGGACGTGGCCCTGACCAGCAAGGGCGGCACCGCTCGGCTGGTGGCGCTCAAGGGCGACGGCAGCGGCTTCATCACGATGGACCGCACCAACGGCACGTGGGGCTCGCCGACCACGGTCCCGTACACCAGCCCGATCGGCGCTCCCGGCGGCGCGCTGCGGATCGACGCCACGCAGATCGGCGACGACCTGCACGTGGTGCTGTCCGACGTGGAGCGGATGTACCACACCGAGCAGCACGTCAACGGAACCTGGGACGGCTTCGGCGACCTGGCCGGCGTGGCCGGCTTCGTCGAGCAGCCGGTGGACGTGGCCACGGCCGAGGTCGCCGGCGAGCTCCAGGTCGTGATCACCAACGGCAACCCCACCTCCGGGGACTTCATGTTCCACACCATCCGGCACGCCGACGGCAGCTGGCAGCGCTTCGCCGCCGTCGGCCCGGTCGCCGGGTACACCGACTCCGGCCTCGTCACGGTGGCGAGCCAGTGAGGCGCGCCCTGTTGGTCCCGCTGGCGGTCAGCACCCTGCTGACCGCCGGCGCGGTCGCGCCGGCCCAGGCCGCGCCGCAGGCTCTCGGGGACGTGCACCTGATCACGTCCCACGCCCAGACGCTGGACCACACCATCCGCCACGCCGACGGCACCTGGCAGCCGTGGGGCACCCTGACGATCAAATCCGTCGGCCCCCAACCGGTGGCGGTGGCGTCGGCGGTGATCAACGGCGCCGAGCACGTCATCTACTACGGCCCGGAAAAGCACCACCCGCCGGTGGTGTACGCCTACCACCACCTGGTCCGGGACACGGCCGGCAACTGGACCGACGGCAGCCTGCCCGACGCCATGCCCGGGACGCCCAGCAGCACCGACCGCCAGGCCGCCGCCAACCTGAACGGGCATCTCGCCCTGGTGCGCCAGCAGGGCGACGTGCTGGCACTGTCCATCCAACAGAGCGACGACAGCTGGTCGGCGTGGGAAACCGTGCCCACCAGCGGCCCGATCGGCAGCTTCTCGGCCACCGCCAACGGCGGGGTGCTGCGGGTCGTCACAACCAACTTCGACGGTTCTCTGGTCACCGACCACGACCGGGCCGCCGACGGCGCCTGGTCGCAGGACTCGACGTCGTTCTACAGCACCGCCACCCCGCGAGTGGCGGTGGCGCAGGTCGGCGCCGACCTCCACATCGTCGCGGCCACCAGCTTCGATGCCCCGTACGCGGTGTGGCACACCATCCGCCACGCCAACGGAAGCTGGGACGTGTTCGGCGCCGTCGAGGCCGAGGCCGGCAACATCACGGCCGTCCAGCAGATCGCCGTCACGAGCTCGCGCGGCGCCCTACAACTGGTCGCCAGCACCACCGATGGCGGGCTGTACCACACCATTCGGGCCGCCAACGGCACCTGGCAGCGCTTCGGCGACGTCAAGGGCGCGGCCGGCGCCACGTCGGTCGGCGACATCTCCCTGGCCGGAGAATGACCATCCACCCCTTCGGGGAGTGATCAGCCCCAGGGCTGTTCCGCCCACGTGAACGGCAGGCCGTGGCCCCAGCCATGGCCGAGCCGCACCGACAGGCCCGCGGGCCACAGCTTCAGCAGCAGCTCGAAGTTGCCGCGGGCCCGTCGCGGTTCGTACACGAGCAGCGCGAGCGGGGCGCTCCCGGTGGCGCGGGCCGCCGCCTCGGCCAGGGCGGCGCGCCCGCGTTCCCGTTCCGACGGGGACGCGTACTGCCACATCACCGAATGCCACACCACGGTCAGCACGCCCTCGGGCAGCTCGGCCAGCTGCCGCTCCAGCCACTCCGCGCCGCCCGCGCGCTCGACCTTGACCGGGTCGGCGACGGCCAGCCGCATGGCGGCCCGCAGCCGGTCGACCCGCGACGCCATGTCGGGCCACACGAACGAGGACAGGTGCAGCTGCCCGGCCCTGGTCGTCACGTCGACCGGATCCACGTCGCAGCCGGCGCGGCTGTGGAGCACCAGTGGCCGGCTCAGGTTCGCCGGCGGCAAGCCGGTCCACTCCGGATCCAGTTGCAGCTCACTGTCCGGATCGCCGAGCACGGAACCGTCGGCCAGCCGGTAGGCCACCTTGTGCGGGCGCAGGTTCAGACCGCCGCTGGCCCCGACCTCCAGCAGCCGCACCGGCAGCTCGCCAACCCGTTCCGAAGCCACCAGCAATCCGCCGTAGAGGGGCCCGCTGCGGCCGACCTCGTTGGTCTGCACGGCATTGGCCCGAACCAGCTGCCGCACCTCGGCCTCGTGCTCGCGCACCGTGGCCTCGGCATCGGTCCACAGCGTCTCCAGCCGGGGCTCACCGCCCACGCTCGGGTAGTGCTTGGCCAGCGCCGGCGCGCGGCCGTCGAGCACGAGGTGGTGCAGGGCGGCGGCGAAACGCAGGCCCGGCACCGTGCCCGGGCGGTCCCGTTCCGAGCCGGCCATCGCGCGGCCGGTGACGCCGCCGGCGTCGAGGTCGTCGGCCGCGGCGTTGAGCAGGGCATGAGTCAGGGGACTGCCCGGCAGGCACGAGGTCGAGATGTCGCGGAAGAGCTTCGCCAGCACACCGTGCACGCTATCCGCTCGTACGCTTCCGGTCATGGCGAAAGTGCTCGCGGTGTCCGACGAGGTGGTGGAGCAGCTGTGGACCGACCGGGTCCGCCGGCTCGACGTCGACCTCATGGTCGGCGCGGGCGACCTGCCCTTCGACTACCTGGAGTACCTGACCAGCGCGCTGGACCGGCCGTGCGTGTTCGTGCCCGGCAACCACGACGCCGACCTGACCGGCTACGCCAACGTGCGCGGGCTGTGGACGCGGGCCGGCATGCCGGCGGACTGGCCGGGGCCGGCCGGCGGCGTGAACGTGGACGCGGGTGTGGTCGACGTGGCCGGGCTGCGCATCGCCGGCCTCGGCGGTTCCATCCGCTACAACCGGGGCCCCAACCAGTGGACCGAGCGGCAGCAGGCGCGGCGGGCCCGGCGGATGGCCCGGCTGGCCGGCTGGCGGCGGCTGCGGGACGGTCGGGGCGTGGACGTGCTGCTGACCCATTCGCCGCCGGCCGGCTGCGGCGACCTCCCCGACGACCCGCCGCACCGCGGCTTCGCCTGCCTGCACGACACCGTGCGCCGGCTGCGGCCGAAGTTGTTGCTGCACGGGCACATCCACCCGCACGGGGCCGAGACGCCGGACCGCCGGCTCGGCGACACGCGAGTGGTCAACGTGGTCGGCTACAAGGTGTTCGAGGTGACGCCCGATGGCCCGTGACACCGGCTTTCCCCGTGCCGACGCGGAGAACGACTTCCTGCGGGCCCGCCGCGGGCAGGTGCTGTCCCGGCTGGCGGCGTGGCTGCGGCGCGAGCCCGACGACGTCAACATCATGCTGCCCTTCGACGAAGTCGTTGCGGCGCTGGGATATCAGGGCGAACGGCGAATCGGCCTGCGGGTGATCCCGCTGGACTCGATCGTCGGCAGCGTGGACCGCACCCGGGACTTCGACCGCCGCTTCCGGCCCACCTCGGCCCGGGTTCGGGAACGGTGGGAGCGGCTGGCCCTGGCCCAGCGGCGCGGCGAGGCCGTGCCGCCCATCGAGGTCTATCGCATCGGCGAGCTGCATTTCGTGCAGGACGGCCATCACCGCGTTTCCGTCGCCCACGCCCTCGGTCTCGACGTCATCGAGGCGTACGTGACCGAGGTGCGAACCCGATTGTCAGCCGCCGGAATTCGCTATCGCGGCGACCTGATCGTCAAGGACCACCGCCGCCTGTTCCTGGAGCGCGTCCCCCTGACCGGCGAGGCCCGCGCCGCCGTTCTCGTCACCGATCCCCTCGATTACGCCCGCCTCGGCGAACACGTCGAGGCCTGGGGATTCCGCCTCATGCAGGACACCGCCGAATTCCTCGACCGCCCCACCGTCGCCCGCCGCTGGTACACCGAGGAATACCTGCCCGTGGTCGCCATGCTCAAGGCCGCCGACCTGCTCGACGGCCGCACCGAGACCGAGACCTACCTGCGCGTGGCCGGCGAGCGCTACCGCCTCATGCGCACCCACCGCTGGGACGACGACGTGATCGCCGCCCTCCGCTCAGCGCGCGACGTCCGGTAGCGGCCGGACGTGGTTCATCACCCGGTCCGCGTAGTTGTCGAGCAGCCGGGTGCCCAGCTGCTGGGAGTAGCCCAGCAGGGCCGACCACAGCAGCAGGGCGGCCTGGGAGGTGACGCAGGTCAGGCCCTCGGCCACGTGCGCGCTCAGGGCCAGCACGCCGATCACCGCCAGGGCGGAGCCGAGCAGCACCTTGATCAGGGCCTGGTAGCCGACCAGCACGTACGGCGAGAGGCTGGGCCGCCGCCGAGTCAGTAAGACCACCGCGGACACGGTCGCCCCGAACGCGCCCAGCAGCTGGACCATCCACACGTCCAGCTGGCCGGGCACCTTGCCGCCGGAGGCGCACGCCACCACCGAGTTGCTCTCCGGCATGTGCGCGCACATCGGCAGGAACTCCGGCCGGAACAGGCCGAGCAGCCCCAGCACGGTGTTGACCACAAACAGCAGCAGCGCCGCGGCCACCATCTTGTTGCGCAGGGCCCGGGCCGCCGCGTGGGCGTCGTCGGACGCGTCGAAGGCCGCCCTCAGCGCGTCGACCACGATGGCCCGGTCGGTCGGCCCCGCCGGCCGACCCGGTTGCAGCGTCTCCAACGCCTGCCGGCGCAGGTCCTCCTCCGGCAGGTAGCCGGCGACCCGCTGGCGCAGGCTCGGCATCCGGCCGGCCAGATCCGGCAGGCCGGCCGCCGTGCACACCTCGGCCTCGTGCAATGCCCGCCAGGCCCGCTCGATGTGCCAGCCCGACCACCACGAGGCCGGCAGCCGCCAGAACCGCTCCTTCAGCGCCAGCACCCGGTCCACCACGTCCAGCGACTCCAGCGCCGACCGCCGCTCCCGGTCCACGCCCGGCACCCCGTCCAGCTCGGCCAGATCGGCCCGGGTCCGACGGGCCCGGGCCTCCACCGTGAGCTGCCAGTCCGTCAACCGGGCCCGGTCGCCGATCGCCATGTGGATCACCCCGGTTCCGATGGTCCCCCGCCCCTCCCCGGAAATCAGCGCCCAACCGGTCCCCACAACTCCACCCATCGAGTGACACCCCAACGCTTGGAAGGGGGCTTTCCTGCACTCGGAGTGGAGGAAGGCCCCCTTCCAAGCGCTAAAGGGTTGACGGGGGTCAGGATTCGGAGTAGGTGAGGTTTGCTCCGGAAGTGGGGGCGAAGAGCTGGAGCTTGTCGGGGTCGAACCAGAAGGTGGTGGGTTGGCCCTCGACTGCGGCCGAGGCCGCGGACAGGCGGGTGACCACCTGGCTGCCGCTGTCCGGGACGCCGGCGGAACCGGCGTCGGCGGCCAGGTCGGCCAGGTCGCTGGACTGCGCCTCGCCGCCCTCGACCGAGAAGTAGGCGTACTTCTCGGAGCCCATCGACTCCAGCACCTCGATGCGGGCCTCGAAGGTCGTGCCGCGGGCCAGCGCCGCCGGGTCGACCAGGGCGGCGTCCTCGAAGTGCTCCGGCCGCACGCCCAGGATCACCTCCCGCGGCGCGTCGGCGGCCTCGGCGGCCCGCCGGACCCGGTCGGTGAGCGTGACCTTGCCCAGCGGTGTGGACAGTGCCCCGTCCTCCAGGGTGGCCGGCAGGAAGTTCATCGACGGCGCGCCGATGAAGCCGGCCACGAACAGGTTGGCCGGGTGGTCGTAGAGGAACTGCGGCGCGCCGATCTGCTGCACGACGCCGCCCCGCAGCACCACCACCCGGTCGCCCAGGGTCATCGCCTCGGTCTGGTCGTGGGTGACGTACACGGTGGTGGTGCCCAGCTGCTTCTGCAGCCGCGACACCGAGGTCCGCATCTGCCCGCGCAGCTTGGCGTCCAAATTGGACAGTGGCTCGTCCATGAGGAACGCCTTGGGGCTGCGCACGATCGCCCGTCCCATGGCCACCCGCTGCCGCTGGCCGCCGGACAGGTTGGCCGGCTTGCGGTCCAGGTGCGGGATCAGGTCGAGGATCTGGGCCGCCTCCTCCACCTTTGCCTTGACCGTCGCGTTGTCCACTTTGGCCAGTCGCAGCGGGAAGGCCATGTTCTCCCGCACGGTCATGTGCGGGTACAGGGCGTAGGACTGGAACACCATGGCGATGTCCCGGTCCTTGGGCGCCCGCTCGTTCATCCGCTGGCCCCCGATGCGCAGCTCGCCGCCGGTGATGTCCTCAAGGCCGGCGATCATGTTGAGGGTGGTGGACTTGCCGCAGCCCGAGGGCCCGACCAGGATGATGAACTCGCCGTCGGCGATCTCGACGTTCACCTCGGAGACGGCGAGCGCGCCGTCCGGGTACCGCTTGGTCACCTTGTCCAGAACGATCTCGGCCATCGCGGCCTCACCCCTTCACGGCGCCGGAGGTCAGCCCCGCGACGATGCGGCGCTGGAAGAACAGCACGAACAGCACGATAGGAATCGTGATCACCACCGCCGCCGCGCAGATCTGCCCGGTCGGGTCCTCGAACTGGGAGGCGCCGGTGAAGAACTGCAGCGCCGCCGGCACCGTGCGGGAACGGGTGGTCGCCGTGAGCGAGATGGCGAACAGGAAGTCGTTCCAGCAGAAGATGAACACCAGGATCGCGGTGGTGAACACGCCCGGCGCGGCCAGCGGCGCGATCACCCGGCGAAACGCCTGGGCCGGCGTGGCCCCGTCCATCTTCGCCGCCTTCTCCAGCTCCCACGGGATTTCCCGGAAGAACGCCGAGAGCGTGTAGATGGCCAGCGGCAGCGCGAACGTGATGTACGGCAGGATCAGCCCCGGCCAGGTGTCGAAGATGCCGACCGACCGCTCGATGGAGAACAGCGGCGAGACCAGCGACACCTGCGGGAACATGGCCACCAGCAAGGAGAATCCCACCAGCAGGGTCTTGCCGGGGAAGTCCAGCCGGGCGATGGCGTAGGCGGCCATCGTGCCCAGCACCACGGCGATCGCGGTGGCGATCAGCGAGATGCCGATGGAGTTGAGCAGCGCCAGCAGGAAGTCGTTGGTCTGGAAGATGTCCAGGTAGCTCTGGATCGACCACTGACTCGGCAGCAGATTGCCGTCGCCGATGGTGGCCTTGGACTTGAACGACAGCGACAGCGTCCACAGCACCGGCACCAGGGCGTACACCACCACCACGATGTCGATCAGCGTCCACTGCAGGCGCTTGCCCGGTGTGATGACGGCCATCATCGCCTCCCCGAGTCGGATCCGGGCGCGGCGGTGCCGAACACCTTGATGAACACGAAGGCGATGACCGCCACCGCGATGAAGATCAGCACCGACATGGTCGAGCCGATGCCCAGGTTCAGGCCGCGGATCAGGTTGTCGTAGGTCTGCATGGACACCGAGCCGGTGCCCTGCGAGCCGCCGGTGAGGATGAAGATGTTGTCGAAGATACGGAACGCGTCCAGGGTCCGGAACAGCAGCGCCACCAGGATCGCCGGCTTCATCACCGGCAGCATCACCTTGGTGAACCGCTGCCACGGCCCGGCCCCGTCCATCGAGGCCGCCTTGAGCAGGTCGTCGGGCACCAGCGCCAGGCCGGCCATCAGCAGCAGGGCCATGAACGGCGTGGTCTTCCACACCTCGGCCAGGATGATCGCGCTGAGCGCCGGGAGCTTCTCGGTCAGCACGGCGGTGTCCGGCCCGACCAGCTTGGCCAGGTAGCCGGTGTCCGGCGTCCAGGCGAACTTCCAGCTGAACGCGGCGACGACGGTCACGATGCCATACGGGACAAGGGAAACCGTGCGCACCAGGCCGCGGCCGACCAGTGTCCGGTGCATGATCAGCGCCAGCGCCATGCCCAGCACCAGCTCGATCACCACCGACAGCACGGTGATCACCGCGGTGGTGCCGAAGGCGGTCCACCAGTAGCCGTTGCCCAGCACGGTGGCATAGTTGGCCAGGCCGACGAACTCCTGCTTGTCCGGGAACCTCAGGTCGTAGCGCTGCAAGGACAGCCAGACGGAGTAGATGATCGGCCAGCCGGTCACGGCCAGCATCACGATCGCCGCCGGCGCGCACAGCAGCAGGCCCAGCCGGCGCTCGGCCCGCTTTCCCTCGCTGAGCACGGGTTTGGTCTTCGCGCGGTGGGTGGTGGCGGGCCGCGCCGCCTCGGTCGTCCGACTCACGGGAGCACCCCCTTGGAGTCCAGCGCGTCCTGGATCGCCTGGCGCATCTGGTCGGCCGTGCTCTGGGGATCGATGGCCGACGGCGGCGAGAGCAGGTTCTGCATGATGGTGGAGACGTTCTGGTAGGCGGGCGTGATCGGGCGGCTGGCCGCGTCGGCCAGCTCGGCCTTGATGTCGTCCTTCATCGGGTACGCCTTGGCCATGTCCGGCGCGTCGTAGACGCTGGCCACGGTCGGCGGCACGCCGTCATTGACCGCCGAGTAGTCCTGCATCTGCGGGCTGCGCAGGCACAGCGCCGCCTTGAACGCCTCGTCCTTGTGCAGCGAGTAGGCGCTGATGGCCAGGTTCTCGCCGCCGATGGTGACCTTGGCCGGCTGGCCCGGGATCACGCTCGGATAGGTCGTCCACTTGAAGTGCTTGAACAGGTCGGGCTTGTCCTGCTGCATGGAGGCGTAGACGTAGGGCCAGTTCAGCTCGAACGCCGCGTCGCCACCCTCCATCAGCAGCGCCACCTGCTGCTCCTGGGCGCTGGCCAGGCCGGCGTCGGTGACGCCCGCGGTGGCGAACTTCTTCAGCATTGCCAACGCTTTCACCGCGCCGTCGTCGACAACGGCCTTGGCGCCGTCGTCGGAGACCAGCTGCCCGCCGGCCGAGGCGGTCAGCGTGTTGAAGCCGACCACCAGGCCCTCGTACTGGGCCCCGGTGAAGGCGATCTTGTAGGACTTGCCCTGCTGCTTGAGTTTCTGCGCGTCGGCGATCATCTCGTCCCAAGTGGACGGTGGCGTGGACACCAGATCGTCGCGGTACCACAGCAGTTGCACGTTGGTGTGCTTGGTGGCGGCGTACAGCTTGCCGTCATAGGTGGCCGAGGCCAACGGCCCGGCCAGCACGTCCCTGCGCGCCTCGGCCTCGTTCGCGCCGGTCCACGGCACGATCCAGCCGGCCCCGGCGAACTCCGGCGTCCAGGTCGTGTCCACGCCCAGGATGTCCAGGCTGGTGTCGCCGGCCGCCAGTCTTCGCACCATCTGCTCGCGCTGGCCGTCCGCCGCTCGCGGGGCGGTCAGCAGTTCGATGTGATAGGCCCCGTTCGCCTGCTGGTTGCACTGGTCGATGACGTTTTGGAAGTGCTGTTCCGGCGGGTAGTACACGCTGATCGTGACTCCCCCGCCCGCGCCCGCCCCGCAGGCGGCCACCAGCGGTGCGGCCAGTGCCGCGGCGGCGGTGGCCACCAGGCCCCGACGCCACCGCGGGCGCCGACCGGTCGGCTGTGCCATCGGTCCTGCCTCCCTTCGCCTCAGGGGGCCGAACCCGCGCGGCTACCGGCGGACACCACGACGTCCGCCGACCCGGTTCCGGCACCCCGACGTGCCCCGGTCCGGCCGGGCGATCACGTCCGACGGACCGGTGCAGGCAACCTATGACCGGCGTTTTGGCAGCCGCAAGCGATTGGGGCAACGATTCAGACACCGGGCGGGCCTTCTGCCCGGATGTACCAATGCCCGGCTAGGCGGCGCCCCCGGCGGGGCGCATGGCCAGCTTGGCCAACAGGTCACGGCCCTGCTCGGCGTTGCGGGGCTGACACAGCACGTCGTAGCGGCCGGCCACCAGCTGGCTGGAGGACTGGAAGTCCCGGCGGCCGCGGGTGGAGGCGTAGCCGACGGCGGCGAAGACCATGAAGAACACCACGCCCAGCACCAGGCAGACGGCGATCTGGAGCAGGCCCGCCGACTGGCCGCCGGTGAACAGGCTCAGCATCACGCCGACGAACAGGCCGAACCACGCGCCCGACGCGGCGCCGGCGCCCAGCACCCGCCGCCACGACAGGCGCCCGGTGACCCGCTCCACCAGCATCAGGTCGACCCCGACGATGGTCACGTCCTGGACCGGGAACTCGCTCTCGGCCAGGAAGTCGACGGCACGCTGCGCCTGCCCGTACTCCTCGTACGAGCCGATCGGCCACCCGGTCGGCCTGGTGGGCAGCCGCGGCGGGCCGGCGGACCTGTCCTGCGATGAGAACGAACTCGTCACCGATATCACCCCGTTCGCGGTCGCTGATCTCCCATTGTCCTCACGACCAACGAACCACGCGAACCGGGCGTGCCGGATCAGCCCCGGGACTGGTACTCCCGGAGCAGCCCCCGGCTGATGATGGTCTTCTGGATCTCGCTGGTGCCCTCGCCGATCAGCAGGAAGGGGGCCTCCCGCATGAGGCGCTCGATCTCGTACTCCTTGGAGTAGCCGTAGCCGCCGTGGATGCGGAACGCCTCCTGGGTCACCTCGGCGCAGTACTCGGAGGCGATCAGCTTGGCCATGCCGGCCTCGACGTCGTTGCGCTGGCCGGAGTCCTTGAGCCGGGCCGCGTTCACCATCATCAGGTGCGCAGCCTCGACCTTGGTGGCCATCTCGGCCAGTTTGAAGGCGATGGCCTGGTGGTCGGCGATCTGCTTGCCGAAGGTCCTGCGCTGCTGGGCGTACTCGATGGCCAGCTCGAAGGCCCGGATGGAGATGCCGCAGGCGCGGGCGGCCACGTTGACCCGGCCCACCTCCACGCCGTCCATCATCTGGGCGAAGCCCTGGCCGGTGACGCCGCCGAGCACCTGGCCGGCGTCGGTCCGGTAGCCGGTGAACACCATCTCCGTGGTGTCCACGCCCTTGTAGCCCATCTTGGCGATCTTGCCCGGGATGGTCAGGCCGGGGGCCACCTCGCCGTAGCCGACCGGCTTGTCGACCAGGAACGCGGTCAGGTTCTTGTGCGGCTTGTCCGCGCCCTCGTCGGTGCGGACCAGGACGGCGGTCAGGTTGGAGGTGCCGCCGTTGGTCAGCCACATCTTCTGGCCGTCGATGACGTAGGAGTCGCCGTCCTTGCGCGCCCTGGTCTTGATCGCGGCGACGTCGGAGCCCAGGTCCGGCTCGGACATCGAGAAGGAGCCCCGGATCTCCCCCGTGGCCATCTTGGGCAGGTAGTGCGCCTTCTGCGCGTCGGTGCCGTGCTGCTTGATCATGTGAGCGACGATGAAGTGCGTGTTGATCACACCGGAGACGCTCATCCAGCCGCGCGCGATCTGTTCCACCACAAGGGCGTAGGTCAGCAGCGACTCGCCGAGCCCGCCGAACTCCTCGGGGATGGTGAGGCCGAACAGCCCCATCTCCTTCATGCCATCGACGATGTCGGCCGGGTACTCGTCCTCGTGCTCCAGCGCCTGCGCGTGCGGGATGATCTCCTTGTTCACGAAGTCGCGAACGGTGGACAGGATCTCCTGCTGCACGTCGGTGAGACCGGCGGTCTGGGCGAGGCGGGCCATGGTGGTCCCCTTGTCGTCGCTGACTGGTTACCGGTGAGTATCCCCAACCCCGCGACGTCTCACCCTGTGAAGGTGCTCACCCGATCGGTTCAGGTGTTCGACCAGGCCCTACGGCTAGCTCGCCCGGACCACCACGGCGTCGCCGCAGGAGCGGCACTGCTCGGCGAACACGTACACCGGCTCGCTGCATCCCCCGCACGGCACGAAGCTGCGCTCCAGGAGGTCGTCACGACGCCGCCGGCGGAACAGGTGGATCCCCTTCGATTGCTTGGACATGGGCTCCAGCCTGAACCGCACCCCGGGGTCCGACGCAAACGAAGGTTGCCTTCTGTGTGTTATCTCACCGTGATCAAACGCGGAGCGTAGCCGAATACCGCGATTTGTGTAACATGATCTTTGATCCGGCTCACAAACGGTAACACATTCCCAGCCGCCTACCCGGGAAGGGATCAGACCTCCAAACCGCGGAGCCAGCCATCCAGATGCGGGCACACGGCACGGAGTCCCGGCAGCCCCAGCGCGCAGATAGCGAGTGGGCCATCGTTCAGCTTCGCGTAATCGGAGAGATAGGCAAACAGCCGTTTGGACGGCGCTCGCTCACGGCCAGAGTTGACGAGCTCGGGACCGCCGGCCTCAGCGCTGTCCGCGCGCAAGCGCTCGGCCAGTTCAGGGAGACCTCTCAGCTCGCCCAACTCGCCGGCAGCGGCGAACACCCAGGCCTCGGTCTCGTGCAGCACAAGGTTCGGGCGAAATCGGTGATCACCGATCTTCCTGGCCATCGCCCCTTGCACATGCTCAACCTGCCCGGTCGGCGCACCGGTAGGCCGATCAGCCATTCCCGGCGCGTCGTCCGGGAAGCCGTAGTAGTCGAACAGCGTCGTGACCGTGAGACCACGGTCGTCAAGTAGCCGCCGAATCTCCCGCTCGATCTTCGCCCAGCTCGTGACGCCGCCCCGATGGTCCTGGCCACCGATCACCCGCTTGCTCGGCAGCACCGACCAGCGCACCCACCAGCCGTGCCGCTCCAGATGCGGCGCGAACAACGCATCCATCAGGATGTCTTCGGTCTGCCCCTCGACGAGCACGTGCAGCCGCCGATGATCCATCTACTCAGACATCCTCGCGCTTCGGACGACCACCGAGGAGGTTCTTCTCCCACAGCTCACCGAGAGAGTAGTCCTCCAGCCAACCCCGTAGACCTTCAGGATCAGGCCGGGAGAACACCGACGTGCCGCGCCGTCGCTCGACAACGATGAGGTCGTCCAGGTCGAACTGGTTCATCAAGGTCACCGATTGGGTCGCGATCACAATCTGAGACGCGATGGCAGCCTGCCTAAGCAGGTCCGCGAGTTGGATGACGGCGAACGGGTGCAGACCGAGCTCAGGCTCGTCCAGCACCACCAGACCTGGCCGATTCGGTTGCAGCAAAAGGGTAGCCAGACAGACGAAGCGCACTGTGCCGTCGGACATCTGGTTGGCACTGAAGACCGAGTCCGATCCAACCTGCTGCCAGCGCAACCGAATCCGGTCCTCGTTGCCCTCAGGGTCGAGCACGAAGTCATCAAAAAACGGGGCCACCAAACGAATCGCGCCCACGATACGGCCGTAGGCAGGCTCGTCGGCATCACGCAGGCGCAGCAGAATCGCCGCAAGATTGGACCCGTCGTCATGCAACACGATGTTGTCGGCGACATCGGTGAACAGCTTCACCGGCGCGTCGGAGCTCGTGTCATGGAAATGATAGGCCCGAAAGGAGTTCAGATGCCCGAAAACAGGTCTGTAGTCGGCTACCTGGGGCCGCATCCTCGACTCCGGATGACCGGCCGCGAGCGTCCCGATGCCTCGCACGTCTTCGCTCGAGAAGATCAGAGAGTCCTCACTGGTCAGCTCGAGCACCGCTGTGTAGCCGATGTCCACAGCATCCATCTCGAGGAGCATGCGACGTGAGCCGTCGTGGAGAAGCTTCGACGCGCCGCCCGCTCGCCCGACGTAGAGACCGAGGTCCCAGCGACCGATGCGGCCCATGAGTTCGATCGCGCGTATGAAGTTGGACTTTCCCGCACCGTTCGCGCCGACGAGGACGTTGAGAGGATGGAGTTCGACCTCTGCTTCGCGTATCGAGAGGAATCCTTCGACCCGAAGGGACCGCACCAACTGCCGCGACATGGCCGCCACTCTACGGCCCTGTTGTGGACACGAACGACACAACGCGGTGGGGGGGGGGGGGGGGCCGCCCCCCCCCCCCCGCGGGCCCCCCCCCCCCCCCCCCCCACCGCTCGATGATCACTCCGCCGGCGGAACCCACTTGTCGGTGCGGTCCATGCCGGCGGCGCGGCCCTTGCCGGCGATGACCAGGGCCATCTTGCGGGAGGCCTCGTCGATCATCTCGTCGCCGAGCATCACGGCGCCGCGCTTGCCGCCGGCGTCGGAGGTGAAGAACTCGTAGGCGTCCAGGATGTTCTCGGCGTGGTCGTAGTCGGACTGGGCGGGGCTGAAGACGTCGTTGGCCGCCTCGATCTGGCCGGGGTGCAGGACCCACTTGCCGTCGTAGCCCAGGGCGGCGGCGCGGCCGGCGACGCGGCGGAAGCCGTCCACGTCGCGGATCTGGAGGTAGGGGCCGTCGATGGCCTGCACGTCGTTGGCCCGGGCGGCCATCAGGATGCGCATGAGGATGTAGTGGTAGGCGTCGCCGACGTCGTAGCCGGGCGGCTGCTCGCCGACGACCAGGGACTTCATGTTGATCGAGGCCATGAAGTCGGCCGGCCCGAAGATGATGGTCTCGACCCGGGGCGAGGCGGTGGCGATGGCGTCCACCTCGACCAGGCCGCGGGCGTTCTCGATCTGGGCCTCGATGCCGATGCGGCCGACCTCGTAGCCCATGGTCTTCTCGATCTGGGTCAGCAGCAGGTCCAGGGCCTGCACCTGCTGGGCGGTCTGCACCTTGGGCAGCATGACGCAGTCCAGGTTGGCGCCGGCCCCCTCGACGACCTCGACGACGTCCCGGTAGGTCCACTCGGTGGTCCAGTCGTTGACCCGCACCACCCGGATCCGCTCGCCCCAGCCACCCTCGTTGAGCGCGGCCACGATGGTCTTGCGGGCCCCGGGCTTGGCCAGCGGGGCGCAGGCGTCCTCCAGGTCCAGGAAGACCTGGTCGGCCGGCAGCGTCCGGGCCTTGTCGATCATCTTCTGGCTGGAGCCGGGGACGGCGAGACAGGAGCGGCGGACACGCGGCACGGCGGTACCTCCTTGTACTGACCGGTAACTTGGGCCGATGCTGGCACGCATCGGGAGTGCCCGCCATTCGCTGAGTCAGCCGTCACAGGCCCGTGGTTAGCTGAACCGGTGGAGATCACCCGTCTGCTCGACAACGCCCAGCTTCTGGACCGGGCACTGCGCAAGGCCGCGGCCGTCTGGATCACGGTCGACGGCCGGCCGCGGCTGGTGTGGGCGCTGTGGCGGGACGGCGCGCTCTGGGTGGCGACCGGCGGCGGCGAGCAGGCCGTCCCGGGCCTGCGCGACGGCGTGACCTGCACGATCACCGTTCGCTCCCCCACCACGCACTCGCACCTCGCCGACGTGCCGGCCACCGCCGCGCTGGTCCAGCCGGAAAAAGACGTGACGGACGCGCTCCGGGCGGCCAGACTCAATGCCGAGCCGGCCTGGACAGAGGTGTACCGACTTGATCCGGATACCCAAGGACTTCAGTGACACGGTGCTGAGCTGGGGGGACGACGAGGCCACCCGCTGGCTGCTCGGTCTGCCGGAACTGGCGGCGGAGTACCTCGACCGCTGGGACCTCGCGCCCGACGGCACGCCACTGAACGGGTTCTGCAGCGTGGTGCAGCCGGTCCGGCTGCCCGACGCCACGCCGGCGATGCTCAAACTCGGCCTGCTGCATGAGGAATCCGAGCACGAATGGCTCGCACTGTCCATATGGGACGGACACGGCGCGGTCCGGCTGCTCGACCACGACGCCGAGGACGGCGTGCTGCTGCTGGAGCGGCTGCACCCGGAAACCCTTGCCACCCAACCGATCGAGCAGGCCCTGACCATCGCCGGCCTGCTGCGCAAGCGCCTGCTGCGCCCGGCACCCCGCCGCATCCGAACGCTGCGGGCCACCGCCGCCCGCTGGGCCGAGGAGCTGGCCCGGGCCGAGGGCGTGCCGGCGCCCATCCTCGACGAGGCCATCGACCACTGCCGCACCTTCGGCCCGCTGGCACTGAGCCAGATGGTCAACGAGGACCAGCACTTCCAGAACATCCTGGCCGGCGACCGCGAGCCGTGGCTGGTGATCGACCCCAAGGTCATCGCCGCCGACCCCGAGTTCGGCCTGGCCACCCTGCTCTGGAACCGCTTCGAGCCCGACCGCCTGCGCCACCGCCTGGACATGCTCGTCGAGATCGAGGAGCTGGACCCCGACCGGGCCCGGGCCTGGACCTTCGTGACCGCCGTGGTGAACTGGGCCAACGAGGACACCGACGACTGGACCTCCGACCGCTGCGAGGTCATCGCCACCACCCTGGCCGGCCTGTAACCCCCGGGTCATGCGGGGAAGGTGAGCTGGCCGCTGGCGACGTGCACGACGTCGCCGCGGACGGTGGCGGCGTCGGGGCTCACCGAGCAGTACAGAGTGGACGGTCGCCCCATCTCGATGCCCTGCCGCACAACGACGTCAGCCGTGTCCCCGATGAGCCCGCGGTCGATGGCGAACACGCACAGGCCCAGCGCGGCCGAGCCGGTGGCGGCGTCCTCGGTGCCCTCGACGAAGACCCGCACGTGGGCCTGGCCGTCGGCCAGCGAGAACACCTGCACCCCGTGGTCGATGCCGGCGTCCCGCATGGCCCGCCGATCCGGCTCGGCCCGGGCGACGGCGTCCGGCTTGACCCCCAGGTAGGCGAATTCCAGGCCGCACCCCGCCACCCCGGGGTCCACATCGGACAGATCGTCCACGGTCAGCCCGACCGCCGCCGCCAGCGCGGCCCGGTCCAGTCGCGGGCCGACCGTCCGCTGGCCGCCGCTGATCCGCGAACCCCGCTCGTCCACCACCACCGGCAGCAGCCCGGCCAGGCATTCCTGCACGACCGGCCCGCGCCCGATGACCCCGTCCCGGGCCAGCAGCCACGAGGTTCCGACGCTGGGATGGCCGGCGAACGGCAACTCCTCGCTCATGGTGAAGATCCGCACCCGGTAGTCGGCCCCGGGCTGGGTCGGCGGCAGCGGGAAGGTCGTCTCCGAGTACCCGAACTCCACGGCGATGGTCCGCATCTGGTCGGCCGAGAGCTGGTCGGCCCCGTGCACCACCGCCAGCTGGTTACCCGCGAACGGGGTGTCCGTGAACACGTCGAGCACGTCAAATCGCATGGTCGGCACCGGACGACGTTAGCCTTTGCCTGTGGCAGCCACAGACCGGATTTTTGTCGCACAGCTGGCCGGATTGCCGGTTTTCGGCCCCGACGGGGAGGTGATCGGCAAGGTTCGCGACGTCGTGGCCAGCCTCCGTACCGACCGCCAGCCGCCCCGGGTGCTGGGCATCGTGGTCGAGCTGGTCACCCGTCGGCGCATCTTCGTGCCGATGCTGCGGGTGGCCACCATCGAGCCGCAGGCCGTCGTGCTGTCCACCGGCTCGGTGAACCTGCGGCACTTCCACCAGCGCCCCAACGAGGTCGTGGTCGTCGGGCAGCTGCTGGACGCCCGGGTGAGGCTGGAGGAGGGGTCGGTCAGCGCCGTCGTGGTGGACGCGGCCATGGAGCCGACCCGGACCCGGGACTGGACGATCAGCCGGGTCGCCGTCCGCGAGCGCACCGGCCGGCTCGGCCGTCGCGGCCCGGTGCAGGTGCTGCGCTGGGAGGAGGTGCTGGGCCTGGGCATGGCCGAGCTCTCCTCACAACCCCAGGGCGTCCAGCAGCTGCTGGCCGTCTTCGACACCATGCGTGCCGCCGACGTCGCCAACGCCCTGCGGGATCTGCCGGCCAAGCGTCGCTTCGAGGTCGCCGACGCCCTCGACGACGAGCGCCTCGCCGACGTGATCGAGGAACTGCCCGAGGACGACCAGAAGGACCTGCTGGCCCACCTCGACGACGAGCGCGCCGCCGACATCCTCGAGGCGATGAACCCCGACGACGCCGCCGACCTGCTGGCCGAGCTGCCCGAGCTGGACAAGAACCGGCTGCTGGAGCTGATGGAGCCCGAGGAGTCCGCGCCGGTCAAGCGGCTGCTGGAGTACTCGTACGACACCGCCGGCGGCCTCATGACCCCCGAGCCCGTCGCGCTCACCCCCGACGCCACCATCGCCGAGGCCCTGGCCCGGGTGCGCAACCCCGAGCTCACGCCGGCCCTGTCCAGCATGGTGTTCGTCTGCCGGCCGCCCACCGCCACCCCCACCGGCCGCTACCTCGGCTGCGTGCACCTGCAACGGCTGCTGCGGGAGCCTCCGTCCAGCCTCGTCGCCGGGGCCCTGGACACCGACCTGCCCCGCCTGCCGCCGACCGCGTCGCTGACCGAGGTGACCAAGTACTTCGCCGCCTACAACCTGGTGTGCGCCCCCGTGGTGGACGACGAGGATCACCTGGTCGGGGCCGTCACCGTCGACGACGTGCTGGACCACCTGCTGCCGGAGGACTGGCGGGAGACCCTGCACCACGATGAGGAGGACGTCGCCAATGCCTGAGCTGACCTCACGACGGCGGCTCGACCAGCCCCGGGCCCCGCGGCGGTGGTCCATCGAGGTGGACCCCGAGGCGTTCGGGCGGTTCTCCGAGCGGCTGGCCCGGTTCCTGGGCACCGGCAAGTTCCTGTTCTGGCAGACGCTCATCGTCGTCATCTGGATCTGCCTGAACCTGTTCGCCCTGAGCCTGCAGTGGGACCCCTACCCGTTCATCCTGCTCAACCTGGCCTTCTCGACCCAGGCCGCCTACGCCGCGCCGCTGATCCTGCTGGCCCAGAACCGCCAGGACGATCGCGACCGCATCTCCCTTGAGGAGGACCGGGCCCGCGCCGCCCAGACCACCGCCGACACCGAGTTCATGGCCCGCGAGCTCGCCGCCCTCCGCATCGCCGTCGGCGAGGTCGCCACCCGTGACTACCTCCGCAGCGAACTCGACCGCCTCCGCGCCGAACTGGCCGGCGGCAAGAGGCAGCGCGACAAGCACCGCAAGTCCAGCCCCTCCGCCGAGGACATCCGCGACGACCCACGCTGGGACGACGAGGAATCCGTCCCCCAGAAGAGCTGATCAGACGACCACGTCTGCCCGCCGGAACCGCGCCGCCGCGGTCGCGACCGCGGCGGCGGACACGACCGCCAACTCCACTACGGCGATCACCGGTGCGGTGCCGGTAGTCGAGCCGGCGAACAGGTGCGGAGTGGGCGAGTCTGCGGTGAAGCCCATGGCATCAGCGACCCAACTCGTCGGCGCGGCCCCGGCCAGGCCCGGCACGGCGCCGACGCTGAACGACGCGACGAGCACCGCGACGAAGACGAAGAACGAACCGAGCGGATTCCTGGTCAGGACCGCACCCAGCGTGGCGAGCGCCATGTAGAAGGCGATGACCAGCCACGCAGTG
The DNA here is from genome assembly GCF_044547355.1 of Kutzneria sp. NPDC052558. Taxonomy (NCBI): domain Bacteria; kingdom Bacillati; phylum Actinomycetota; class Actinomycetes; order Pseudonocardiales; family Pseudonocardiaceae; genus Kutzneria; species Kutzneria sp. NPDC052558. Next base: position 30,413 of record NZ_JBIUAG010000023.1, on the reverse strand, counting down.
GCCAGTTGCCCGAAGACAAAGCCCACGCCGACATCATGGGGCACGCTGCCACCGTCGAACGGGAACAGCGCGCCCAGGATCGGCCCGACCGCGAGGCTGGCCAGCACGGCCACCACCAGCACCGTGCCACTGGCCAGCCAGGCGCTGGCCAGCTTCGCGAGCAGCAACCGCAGCCGGCGGCCGTCCTGCCCGAGCAGGACTTTCAGCGTCCGGCCGGACCATTCGCCAGACACGTGGCCACTGACCAGCAACCCGACCACAACGGCACCGGGAAGCGACGCCAGTAGGCCGGCCACCAGCAGTGGCGCACCGATCGAGCTCCGCAGCACCAATGCCGTGCGAACGTCGTGCAGCTGCGCCGCGTGCACCTGGGACATCACCGCCGGCGTCTTCTGCTGGTCGGCGAGGAACTCCTGCTGTCGTTGGCGACACTGTGGACCGTCCGGCAGTTGGAACACGGCGCACGGTGGCGCCGACGGCGTCCCGGTCGGCGCCGGCACCAATGGGCTCTGGCTCGTCAGCCCCGCCCATTGCTGGCTCCCGTTGAACTGCTGGATCGCCCCCCAGAAGAGACAGAAGGCCAGAAACCCGCCGAACAGCCAGCGGGTGAGCGGTCGGTCGAGCTTGCGAAGCTCAGCGAGAACCAGGCGCACGGCCGTCTCCCGTCACCAGGTTCAGGTACCGCTCCTCCAGATCGGGAGTCTCGGCGACGACGGTTTCCGCGAACACGCCACCCTCGGCCAGCACCCGGTTGACCTCGCGGCCGGTCGTGACCGGAACCGTCATCATGCCCGGGGCGAGCATGCTTGGCCCCCAACGGCACAACAGCGCCTCGGCGCGCTCCTGCTCGGCTGGACTCACGACCACCCGCACGCGGGGTTCCCGCTGCCCGATCTTGTCCGGCTCGTCGACCACGAGCAGCCGGCCCGCGCGCAGCACCGCCACCCGACCGCACAGGCGCTCGACCTCGGTCAGCGTGTGGGAGGCCAACAGGATCGTCGTGCCGCCGACCGCCAGTTCGCGCAACACCGTGCGGAGCCGCCGGATCCCTGGCTGGTCCAGTCCGTTGGTCGGCTCGTCGAGCAGGAGCACGTCCGGTCGGCGAGCCAGAGCCAGGGCCAGTGCCAGTCGTTGCCTCATGCCCAGTGAGTACGTCGTGACCAGCCGGCCCGCGGCCCCACCAAGGCTCACGAGGTCCAGAGCGTCTCGAACGGCGTGGCGCGCGACCGGCGCGCCCGCGTCGAGAATCACCTCCAGGTTGCGTCGGCCTGACAACCACGGGTAGAAGGCCGGTTCCTCGACCAGCGAACCGATCCGGGCCAACGCGGCCGGCGTCGGGCGTGTCTCGCCAAACAACCACAGCTGGCCGGCGGTTGGCTCGACCAGGCCAAGAAACAGCCGCAGCAGCGTCGTCTTCCCGGAGCCGTTGGGCCCGAGCAACCCGAAGATCTCGCCTTCGCGCACGGTCAGGTCCACCGAGTCCAGCGCTCGCACATCGCCGTAGCTCTTGCTCAGTCCGGCACAGCCCAGCAGGCTGTCAGGCATCGGCGAGTCCGGGCAGTTCGATCCCGATCACCATGTGCGCGGGCGTCAGGCTGAAGGTGACGGCCGGGTCGCCGTCTCCGCCGCCGCGCAACTCGGTCACCTCGTAACCGTCGACCTCCAGTGTCAACCGAGCGGCCCCCTCGGCGGGCACGGGCCAGAACTTCTGGTTGACCGCGACACCGCCACCGGTGGGCCGACTTTCGAAGTCCGTCATCAGGTAGCGCATCCCACGATCGTCGGTGACTCGGGCGAAGCCCTGCCAGGTCGCCGATCGGGTGGTCCGCGGCGCGGACTCCACCCGGGGGAGCCGAGCCGTCGATTCGATGCTCAGGCCCCGGGTGCCACGCAGAATCCCGGTCGGCCGCACCTGAAAGTCGCCGGTGCCGCTGAACGGCAGGTCCAGTGGCACGCGCAGGCCCTCGCCGACGTCTCGGCACCAAGAACGAAACTCGTCGACGGCAACCCGCAGCGCCCGGTCCGCCGCGATCGGCGCGGCATTGACCACGACCCACTCGACCGGATCGCTGTCGTCACCGGTCTCAAGCAGGCGGGCCAACAACGGGTACGACTCCGGATCGATCGACGTCGTCGCTGTCGCGCCGTGGCGAAGGGTCGCGACCCTCGCCGCGATGTCCTCGTCCGGCGCCGGCCGCTCCAGCCCCGCTACGGCGGAAGCAGCCGTCGTGTCGTGGGGCGATGCCTCGAACGCCGAGTCCAGTAGCGCTAGTTCCGAGCCCAGGGCAACCCGTGTGCAGTCGGCGGCGCGGGCGCCTGCCATGAACTCCACCGGATCGACGTCCACCGGACCAGCCAGGACGGCGCCCAACAGCCCGTCCGCCGGTGGTGTGGGCACCTGCCGCAGCACGTCGATCGTCTCCGAAAGGGAATTCCACACGGAAATGCTCATTGTCCCCAACCAGTTGTCGAGTAGTGGAGCGGTGTCCGCGCACGCCTGCCGGGGACGGTGACCGTCCCCGGCAGGCGCACACCCGAAGTCAGGTGCTCAGGGAGTGATCTGACCGCCGGCGGTCGGCTGGAGCAGCGTGCACTCGCCGCCCCAGACCAGTTCGACGTAGCCGGTGAGGCCGGCGGTCACCCAGCCCGCGCCGGTACGGATGTTGCTGTTCGTGCCGTAGGAGGAACTGAACATGAATCCGCTGTCGTCCCAGCCGCTGGCGCCACCGGTGCCCCAGTTGTACCAGGAGACGTGCAGGCCCCGGTAGACAACGGTGCCGAGGCTGGAATCGAATCCGTAGGAAATGTTCGCGGTGCCACCACCGCGATTCGTCACCCAGATGTAGCTGTCCCCGCAGTCGCCGGTCACCACACCCTGCGGCGTGATGCCACCGCTCCGTGTGCACAGCCCGTGATCGACCGCGTAGTCGTGCGCCTGCGCGGTCATGTGGGCGCAATCGAGCGTCAGCGCCACCTTCACCAGCTGCGGCGCATCGGCGGCGCTGGCCATCGCGGTCGACCCGAACAGCGCCACGGCCAGCAGGCTGACGACGAGAGCGATCCTCTTGGCCAAGGCGAACGGATTGAACTTACGCATTTCCACCCCTAATCTCACACATAATGAGGAGATTCAACGGCCACCAACGGGGCCGGCATGAAAACGCTACAACTCGCGCGCGGGCAACACCACGTCCTAGGGATCAGTCTTCCCGCCCACCGGTGACCCCATCGGTACAGGGTCACCCGTTCCATGGGCCAGTGCGATGATCTCGCTCCGACCGCTCAGCTCCAGCTTCCTCAGAATGTTCGAGACGTGGTACTTCACGGTGCGCACCGTGGTCGCCCGCTGGTCAGCGATCCGCGCGTTCGGCAGGCCGCGCGCGACCAGTCGGAACACCTCGCGTTCGACCGCGGTGAGGCCGCCGACCGCGACGGCCTTACCTTCGACGGCCGAGGCGGCCAGATGCAGCCGCACCGGCTCCGACAGGTCCGGCGACAGGAACATCTTGCGTTGACGGACCGCGCGGGCCGCGACCACGATCAACTCCCCGTCACCATCACGGTGCACGAACGCCCGCACACCGCGATGCATCAACTGCACGAGGATCGGCACGTCCACATCATTGACGGCGAGCAGCAGTCTTTCCGACAAATCCGGCAGCGACGAGGTCATACCGTCAACGACGTCCACCAGCGCGGCACCCCGCGCCTCAATGTCGATCACGGCCACGTCCGCCTCGTCGAGCATCCCGACAGGGAATAAATCGAGGCTTTCTCGAGATCCGGAGACGGCGAACCCTTCCGCTGAGTCAAGTACCGCCCGCACCCCCGCACGAAAAGGGCCACTTCTGGCGCAGACCACAATGTTCGTGGATCGATCCCGTCCATCATCGGACCAATAGCCCGAATGAACCATCATCCCCCCTGACGTCCTACGATGACCGCAATACATCGTGACGCCGAGCGAGATTAGCACCGTGACCGGAGACCGGCCACGGTGTCGACGAATTCCAACTCAGCGGCCGGCGGGGCTGACCGAGAGGAGGCGGCCGGCGAGGCCGCGGGAGCGGACGGTGAGCTTGGCGGCGACGTCGGTGAGGACCTTGGCGGCGGGGGTCTCGGGGTCGGACAGCACCAGGGGGGTGCCGGCGTCGCCGCCCTCGCGCAGGCGGGCGTCGAGGGGGACCTGGCCGAGCAGGGGCACGTCGGCGCCGACGGCCTTGGTGAGGGACTCGGCGACGGTCTGGCCGCCGCCGGAGCCGAACAGCTCCATGCGGCTGCCGTCGGGCATGTCCATCCACGACATGTTCTCGATGACGCCGGCGACCCGCTGGCGGGTCTGCATGGCGATGGCCCCGGCCCGCTCGGCGACCTCGGCGGCGGCCTGCTGGGGGGTGGTGACGACGAGGATCTCGGCGTTGGGGATGAGCTGCGCGACCGAGATGGCGATGTCGCCGGTGCCGGGCGGCAGGTCCAGCAGCAGCACGTCCAGGTCGCCCCAGAACACGTCGGCCAGGAACTGCTGAAGGGCCCGGTGCAGCATCGGCCCGCGCCAGACGACGGGGGCGTTGTTCTGCACGAACATGCCGATGGAGATGACCTTCACGCCGTTGGCCTGCGGCGGCATGATCATCTTCTCGACCTGGGTGGGCCGGCCGGTGGCGCCGAGCATGCGGGGCACGGAGTGGCCGTAGATGTCGGCGTCGACGATGCCCACGGACAGGCCCCGGCGGGCCATGGCGGCGGCCAGGTTGACGGTCATGCTGGACTTGCCGACGCCGCCCTTGCCGGACGCGACGCAGTAGACCCTGGTCAGGGACCCGGGCTGGGCGAAGGGGATGACCGGCTCGGCCGCGTCGCCGCGCAGCGACTTGCGCAGCTCGCTGCGCTGCTGGTCGCTCATCACGTCCAGCTCGACCCTGACGGAGGTGACGCCGTCGACCTTGCTCACGACGGCGGTGACGTCGGCGGTGATCTTGTCGCGCAGCGGACAGCCGGCGACGGTCAGGTAGACCGCCACCGTGACGGCGCCGCCGTCGCCGATGGTGACGTCCTTCACCATGCCCAGCTCGGTGATCGGGCGGCGGATTTCCGGATCCTGAACGGAGCCCAGCGCGGCCCGCACAGCGTCGGCACTCGGGAGAGAAGTCACGAGTCCCATGCTACGAGCCGTTGTTACCGATCGGTCAGCCGGCGTTCGTCGAATCACGATAGGGGCACTGCGCGACCATCTGGACGCGTTCCGTAACATGGGGGGTCGTGCTGGACACAGGTAGGACCCGTCTGCCCACCCGGACCGAGTTAGCCGTGTGGCGGTCATTCCTGCGGGCGCACGCCCGCATCGTCCGACATCTGGAGACCGAGCTGGTCGCCGAGCAGAGTCTGTCGCTGGCGTCCTACGACGTCCTGGTGCAGCTCGCCGAGGCGCCCGGGCGTCGGATGCGGATGACGGAGCTCGCCGACGCCGTGCTGCTGTCCCGCTCCGGTGTCACCCGGCTGGTCGACCGGCTGGAGCGGACCGGCCTCGTCACCCGGGAGCGGGCCGACGGCGACGGTCGCGGGGTGGTGGCCGTGCTCACCCAGACGGGGCTCGACCGGTTACGCAGCGCGTCCGGCACCCATCTGGCCGGCGTGGTCCGTCATTTCGTCGAGGCGCTGGACGAGACCGCCATCGCCACCTTCGGCCGCACCTGCGAGCAGCTCGCCGCGGCATCGCCGCCGCTGCCCGAAGGTCCCTGACCTGGCCTTTGCCGGGCTTCCGCCCCCGGCATCGCCGCCCGGGCCCCTGCCCCCGGGGCGCCGCGATCCCGGTGTCGCAATCGTTCGCACCGGCCGTGCGCGGAAATAAGAGCGCTCTAATTCACGGCAATTCGCGCCGTGCGAGCGTCGTTCCCCCGCAACTCAGGTTGCGTCGGGGTCGAACGGAGGACGCTCCCCCGGCGACAGCGGACGCTGCTCCGGACGCTGGTTGGTCGGCGGTGTGGGCGCCGACGCGAAGCCGTTGGGCTTGTAGCCGTTGTCCTCGCCCGGATAGTCGTCCAGCAGGTGCCGCGTGATCGCTCGCTTGGGGTTGAACTCCCGCAGCGTCCGCAGGTCCTCCAGCGGCTTGCGCAGCTCGTCGAACTCCGGCCCGAGCTCCGAGCGCAGCTGGTCCCGGGCGCCGTTGGCGTAGTCCCGGACCTGCCGGATGCCCTTGGCCAGCCAGGCGGCAGCGGACGGCAGCCGCTCAGGCCCGAGGATGAACAGGCCGGCGACGATCAGGACGAGCAGCTCGCCCCCGCTGATTCCGAACACGTCTCCCAGCCTAATCCGACTGCGTGGTCACCTGTAGCACCATCTGCCGCCCTTGCCGCACGACCTGCACGGGCACGGTGTCGCCGATGTTGCGTTCGATCACCGCGACCGACAGCTCGTCGGCGGTGCGGATGGGGCGATCGCCGAACTTGGTGATCACATCGCCCTCGGCGATGCCGGCCTTGGCCGCCGCCCCGCCCTCCTTGACGTTCTGCACCTGCGCGCCGTCGGTGGACACGGCCGAGACCGAGCGGGCGTTCAGGCCGATGTCGGCGTGCTTGACCTGGCCGTCCCGGATCAGGCTCTCGGCGATCCGGCGGGCGAAGTCGATGGGGATGGCGAAGCCGATGCCGATGGAGCCGCCGTCGGGGCCGCCGGGCGACAGGATGGCGCTGTTGATGCCGACCAGCGCCCCGGTGGAGTCCAGCAGCGCGCCGCCGGAATTGCCGTGGTTGATGGCGGCGTCGGTCTGGATGGCGTCATAGGTGACGGGCGGGTCGCCGCCCTCGCCCGCGGCCTGCAGCGGCCGGTTGACCGCGCTGACGATGCCGCTGGTGACGCTGCTGGACAGGCCCAGCGGCGAGCCGATGGCGATCACCTCGTCGCCGACCGCCAGCGAGCTGGACTTGCCCAGCTGGATCACGGTCGGGTTGGTCACCGACACCTTGACCACGGCCAGGTCGGTCTTGGGGTCCCGGCCGACGATCTTGGCGTCGGTCTTGGCGCCGTCGGCGAAGACCACGCGCAGCGTGGCCGACGGGTCGGACGCCGCCGCCGACACCACGTGGTTGTTGGTCAGGATGTAGCCGGCGCTGTCGATCATGACGCCGGAGCCGAGCCCGCCGCCGCTGCCGACCTGCACCTCGATCTGCACGACGGCGGCCTGGGTGCGCTTGACGATGTCGGCCACCGAGCCGGGCGTGACCTGCTTGCCGGGGCTGTCGACCTGGGCCAGGGTGACCGAGCTGGTCAGCGGGTTGCCGGCCTGCGCGATGGCCCAGCCGGCGACCCCGCCGGCCACGCCGATCAGCAGCGCAACGCCGGCCAGCGAGGCCAGCGCGACCGGCTTGACCCGGCGGCCGAACAACAGCTCGGGCACGGACAGCAGCGGGCCGGTCTTGGCCGGTGGCTTGCCCTCCTGCTCGCCCTCCGGCGTGGAGTCCGAGGCCGGCGGGCCGAGGATCGCGCCGGCGCCCGGGTCACGCCACGGGTCGCGGTCGGCGGAGTCCGGCCAGAACACCGGCTCCACCGCCGGCTCGGAGCCGTATGGGACGGCACCGGGGGCGCGCTGCAACAGCACGTCGCCGCCGTCGGGGCGGCCGAAGGCCATGCTCAGCGCCTCGGGCGGCGGCGGGGCCAGCGCGATGGCGCCGTTGGTGGCCGGAGAGGCGGTGCGCGGCGCGAAGGCGCTGTCCACACCGTCCGGGCGGGCGAACTCGGCGGCCTGCGTCGGATCGACGGGCGGCCGGTCCAGCGGCCGGGGACCGATGCGGCGGCCCTGACCGTCGTCGACGCCCGACACCGGGGTGGCCGGCGGCTGTTCGGGGCCAGGCCGATCGGGACTGGGCTGCTGCTCGTTCATCAGGGGAAAGCGTGCCTCACCAGCGGTGAATTCACCGTGTGGGCAGGTCGGTGACGGTCGTCGGGGCCGACGAGCTGGCCGGCTGGACCGTGGAGATCGGGTGGTTGGCGTCCACCCGCGCGCCCGAGGTGTCGCCGGACGCGGGCGTGTCGCCGTGCATGGTCACGATGGCGAGGGCCCCCAGCACGATGCCGGACACCACGACACCGGCGCCCTGCTTGGTGCGGCGGGACAGGCGGCTGCCGCTGCCCAGCACGGCGGCGCCGCTGCCGAGCGGCGCGGAGGAGCCGAAGGCGGGACCGCTGCCGAACGGGCGGAGCTTCTCGGAGCCCTTGCCCAGCCGCTGCACGGTGACGAGCTGGCCGTCCTCGGTGACGGCGAGGTTGTCCGGGCCGCTGGGCAGGTCCACGTCCTGCGGGATGGACATCAGGGTGGCGAGCAGGCCGGCCGGCGCGGCCGGCGCGGGCGCGGCCTTCATGGCCGAGCGGGCGTGGCGCTGGGTGGCCGCCTCGGCGGCGCAGAAGGGGCAGCGAGCCAGGTGCGCGGCGGCGCGGTCATGGGCCGTGGCCGACAGCTCACCGTCGACGAAGGCCACCACCGCGTCCGGCAGCAGATGCTGTTCCGGCAGGCTCGGCAGACTCCACCCGCGCAGCTCGGTCATCCAACGACGTCCTTCCGTGCGAGCTCGGCGCGGCGCTCCAGGCTCGCGCGCAGGGCCTGGCGACCCCGGTGGATGCGGCTGCGGACGGTGCCCAGCTTCACCCCGAGCGTGGCGCCGATCTCATCGTAGGACAGGCCTTCGACGTCACAAAGAACAACAGCGGCCCGGAACTCCGGCGGCAGCTCGTCCAGCGCGGCCTGCAGATCGGGGTCCAGGTGGGTGTCGGAGTAGACCTGCTCGGGGCTCGGGTCGTCGCCCACCAGCCGGTCGGTGTCCTCGGGCAGGCCCTCCATGCGCAGCCGGGAGCGGCGGCGGGCCATGTCCAGGAACAGGTTCGTGGTGATGCGGTGCAGCCAGCCCTCGAAGGTGCCCGGCTTGTACGAGGCCAGCGACCGGAACACCCGGATGAAGGTCTCCTGGGTCAGGTCCTCGGCGTCGTGCTGGTTGCCCGACAGGCGGTAGGCGAGCCGGTAGACGCGGTCGGCGTGCTCCCGCACGACCTCGTCCCACGACGGCGGTGTCCAGGCAGCCTCGACCGGCGCGATGTCGACGGTGGCGGCGGCGACCGGCTCCGTGGCCGGCTCAGTCGTCTGCGTGCGCATCGGTGTAGCGGCACCTCCAGCGGGCGGCTGCCCTTCGGTTGGGGACAACGTGGCGGACGTCCCCGTTGTTCCCCACTACTGTCGCGGGCCTGCTTATAACCATGGTGAGAGACGCCTGAGAGCAGACTGAGAATGCTCCGATGCGGGTTGTTGACCCAGAACGGCCCTTCTCGCCGCTAACCTCGCACCTTGTGACGCTCGGGGAGTACGTGGACGGCTTCGCCGCCGAGGACGAGGTCGCCTCGGCCGCGCGGGCCCGGGGGATCGAGCTGGGGTGCGTGCCCATCGGCGTCACCGGCGGGGCCGCGCTGCGCTTCCTCGCCGCGTCCCTGCAGGCCAGGGCGGTCGTGGAGATCGGGACCGGGGCCGGCGTGAGCGGCCTGTGGCTGCTCGGCGGCATGGCCCGCGACGGCGTGCTGACCTCCATCGACGTCGAACCCGAGCACCAGCGGGTGGCCCGCCGGGCCTTCGCCGACGCCCGCATCAGCCCCGGCCGCACCCGCCTGATCAACGGCCAGGCCCTGGACGTGCTGCCCCGGCTCACCGACGGCGGCTACGACCTGGTCTTCGTCGACGCCGCCAAGTCCGAGTACCCCCGCTACCTGGAGCACGGCGTCCGCATGCTGCGCCCCGGCGGCGTCATCGCCTTCGACAACGTCTTCTGGAAGGGCCGGGTCGCCGATCCCACCGACCGGGACGCCGAGACCCAGGCCATCCGCGAGACCAACCGCGCCGTCCGCGAGGACGACCGCCTGGTCTCCATCATGCTCCCGGTCGGCGACGGCCTACTGGTGGCCGCCAAGCGCTGAGCCCCCGCGGTTTCGCCCCCTCACCGCCGCACGTGAGTGGCTCACTTGCCGAGAACCCGCCGCACGTGAGTGGCTTAGGTGGGCCCAGAAGCGAAATGAGCCACTCACGTAGCTCAAGGGTGGGGCGCCCGCCTGCACGTGAGTGGCTTAGGTGGGCTCTGGGGCGAAATGAGCCACTCACGTGCGGGGAAGAGGGGGGCGTGGGAGCGGGAAGCCGACGGTGTCGCGTCGGTGACGGCGGCCGGGCGGGGCGGCGGTCAGGTGGCCGTCACTCGGCGCGGGCTCCCTTGCCGAGGACGACCACGCCGCTGCTGCTCACGGTGTAGTGCTCCAGGTCATGGCTGCGGTCGACGCCGACCATGGCGCCGTCGGCGACGACGACGTTCTTGTCGAGGATGGCCTTGCGCACGATGGCGCCCTTGCCGATGCGGACGCCGGGGAGCAGGACGCTGCCCTCGACGATGGCGCCGGACTCGACGACGACGTCGGAGCTGACCACGGAGTCGCGGACGGTGGCCCCCGAGATGATGGAGCCGGGGCCGACGATGGACTCCTGGGCGAAGCCGCCGTTGACGAACTTGGCCGGGGGCAGCGGCGGGGTGGCGGTCCGGATGGGCCAGGCCTGGTTGTAGAGGTTGAACACGGGGTGCACGGACACGAGGTCCATGTGCGCGTCGTAGTAGGCGTCGAGGGTCCCGACGTCCCGCCAGTAGCCGCGGTCCCGCTCGGTGGCCCCGGGCACGACGTTGTCGTCGAAGTCGTAGACGTGGGCGCTGCCGGCGTCGACCAGCATGGGGATGATGTTGCCGCCCATGTCGTGGTCGGAGTCGGGGTCGGCGGCGTCGGTGCGCAGCGCGTCGAGCAGGGCCTCGGTGGTGAACACGTAGTTGCCCATGGACGCGAAGGTCACGTCGGGGTCGTCGGGCACGTGCGGCGGGTCGGCGGGCTTCTCCAGGAACCGGGTGATCCGGCCGTCGGCGTCGGAGTCGATGCAGCCGAAGGCCTTGGCCTCGGCCCGCGGCACCCGGATGCCGGCGACGGTGACCCCGCAGCCGGAGTCGATGTGCTGCTCGACCATCTGCCCCGGGTCCATCCGGTACACGTGGTCGGCCCCGAACACCACGATGTAGTCGGGCTTCTCGTCGTGCACCAGGTTGAGGGACTGGAAGATCGCGTCGGCGCTGCCGGTGTACCAGCGCGGGCCGAGCCGCTGCTGGGCCGGCACCGGGGTGATGTACTGCCCGAGCACGCTGGAAAGCCGCCACGTGGTGGAGATGTGGCGGTCCAGCGAGTGCGACTTGTACTGCGTCAGCACGCACAGCTTGGCCATGCCCGCGTTGACCAGGTTGGACAGCACGAAGTCGATGAGCCGGTAGTTGCCGCCGAACGGCACCGCCGGTTTGGCCCGGTCCGCGGTCAGGGGCCACAAGCGCTTGCCCTCGCCACCGGCCAACACGATTCCCAGAACGTGGGGCTGCCCCTTCACGATCAGTGACCCTATCCGCCGGGCACTAGGTTGTCAGCTGTGCGCATCGGATTACTGACACGCGAATACCCGCCGGAGGTGTACGGCGGGGCAGGCGTCCACGTCGGCTTCCTCGTGCCTCGGCTGCGCGAGCTGGTCGACGTCGACGTGCACTGTTTCGGCGGTGAGCGGCCGGACGCCGTCGCCCACCAGCCGGCGCCGAACCTCCGCGACGCCAATCCGGCGCTGTCCACGCTGTCGGTGGACCTGGAGATCACGGCCGCGGTCCAAGGCGTCGACCTGGTGCATTCACATACGTGGTACGCCAATTTCGCCGGCCATCTGAGCAAGGTCCTGCACGGCGTGCCGCACGTGGTGACCGCGCACTCGCTGGAGCCGCGGCGGCCGTGGAAGGCCGAGCAGCTCGGCGGCGGCTACCGGCTGTCGTCGTGGGTGGAGCGCACGGCCTACGAGGCGGCGGACGCGATCATCGCGGTCAGCGACGGCATGCGGGCCGACGTGCTGGACTGCTACCCGTCGCTGGATCCGGCCCGGGTGCACGTGGTCCGCAACGGCATCGACACCGCCCTGTACGAGGCGGTGACCGGCACCGACGCGCTGGAGCGGCACGGCATCGACCCGGCCAAGCCGATCGTCGCCTTCGTCGGGCGCATCACCCGGCAGAAGGGCGTGGGCCACCTGGTGGCCGCGGCCCACCGGATCACCGAGGACGCGCAGCTGGTGCTGTGCGCGGGCGCGCCGGACACACCGGAGATCGCGGCCGAGACCGAGGCGGCGGTGGCCGAGCTGGCCAAGGCCCGTCCGGGCGTGTTCTGGATCCAGGAGATGCTGCCGACCGACGAGGTCAAGCAGGTGCTCAGCCACGCGACGGTGTTCGTGTGCCCCTCCGTGTACGAGCCGCTGGGCATCGTGAACCTGGAGGCGATGGCCTGCGGCACGGCAGTGGTCGCCTCCGACGTGGGCGGCATCCCGGAGGTGGTCGACGACGGCGTCACCGGGCTGCTCGTGCACTACGACGAGGCCGACGTGGAGGCGTTCCGGGACGGGCTGGCCGCCTCGATCTCGCGGCTGCTGGCCGATCCGGGCCGGGCGACGGCGATGGGCACGGCCGGCCGGGAGCGGGCGGTGCGGGAGTTCTCGTGGTCCGGCGTGGCGGCCCAGACGGTCGATGTTTACCGAAGTGTGATCTAGGACATTCCCGATCACGGCAACCCGGAGGCGCGGCCAACCACCTTTACCCGATAGAGCGACTTTGATCGAGCTATCGGAGGACCGGTGTCACTCACCGTGCACGGGCCTGGGGGGCGTGCCGCGTTGTTGCTGTCGATCGCCGCGCTGCTGGTCGGGACGGCGGCCTGTTCGACCTCGCACGCGGGCAGCTCGGACGCACGAACCCTGACCCTCGACGGAAAGCAGATCCTCGACGCGGCCCAGCTGGAGGCCGACGGCGAGCGCCAGCTGGCCTACACGGTCGGCTTCGGCTACGTCTCGCCCACCGGCACCGGGCTGCCCCGCTGCTGGTTCGCCCGGATCGGCCTGACCGACCAGGTGGACGGGCGGCTGTGGTGCGGCCCGGTGCAGGTGCCGAGCACCTCGCCGATCAACGCCTGGGTGCCGATCCCGCTGAAGAAGACCGGCGAGAACGCCACCCAGGTCCAGCTTCAGACCCAGCCGCCGGACGTGCCGCTGCCTGGCAACCGCAGCACGCCCGTCGGCGACCGGCTGCTGCGGGCCGACGGCTCGTCCCTGGACCCGAAGGCTGTGGTCAACCGGACGGCCAGCGCCAACTTCGTGGCCGTGATGGCCGACACCGACCACAAGTCCAACGCCGACCTGGGCCTGACCGACCCGGTGTCCCTGCGCGTGCACGACGATCTGCTCGCGGTGAACGCCACCGGCTACGGCCGCCCGGCCAGCTTCCCGCTCGGCGACGGCGCGACCCTCGTGCCGGACAAGGGCGTGCAGCTGCGGGTGCTGCGCCTGCACGTGGAGCGGCCCGGTAAGACCGACCCGGCGTTCGCGGCCCAGCAGTGGGCGGGCTGGCGGCCGCAGCCCTCCACGCTGACGCTGGCGGTGGAGGGTCGGCGGACCGTGCTGTCGGCCGACCGGCTGCCCGACTCCGGCGACGTGTTCCTGATCTACTCCGTGCCGGACCAGCCGTCCCCGGCCGAGTCGCTGATCCTGTCCAGCGTCGGCGCCAACTCGCTGGAGCAGCAGCGGGAGGTGCCCGGCGGCAAGGCCCTGACCCGGGTGCCGGACGCGCTGCTGACGCCGAGCGGGGTGAGCAAGGTGCCGGCCAACGCGAGCCAGCAGATCACCGTCAAGACGGTCAAGCCGTACGGCGGGGTCGCGGCCGGCGACCACAGCGCGCAGGTGACCGTGACCGGCGTGCGGTTCGGACGGCAGCGGCCGATCAAGCTCGACAGCGGCAACTACCAGCTGGTCACCGACGTGACGCCGGGCAAGGCGCTGCTGGAGGTGGCGATCAAGGCCGGCGGCCAGCTGCCGGCGATCATGGGCGGGACCGTCACCAAGGACTCGTTCGCGCTGACCCTGCCCGACGGGAGCAAGGCCAAGCTGGTCGGCGTCCGCTACGACGGCGACCTGCTGCCGGCCGCGCTGGTGTTCGAGGTGCCCGCCAGTGTGAAGTCGGTGAAGATCGGGGTGAGCACCGGTCCCGTGCAGGTCTCGGCCCTGGGGCGGGTGGACCTGACCGCGACCGGCGCGCCGGTCGAGCTGCCCCTGGACTTCGGATGACGCACGAGCAACTGGCCGCCGGCCTGGCCCCCAGGCTGGCCCTGCTGCGGGCATTGGCCGCCGAGCAGCACGTGACCCGGGCCGCCGACCGGCTCGGCGTGCCGCAGCCGACGGTCAGCCGCTGGCTGGCCTCGCTGAGCGCCGACCTGGGCACGCCGGTGATCGTCCGCAACGGCCGCGGCGTGCGGCTGACCCGGGCCGGGCAGATCCTGGCCGAGGCCGCCGAGCAGGCGCTGGGCGTGCTGGAGGCCGGCTGCCGGCGGGCCGTCGGCGAGGCCGATCCGGAACGGGGCCAGGTCGTGCTGGCGTTCCTGCACACCATGGGCGGGGTGCGGGTGCCGGAGCTGCTGCGGGCGTTCCGGGCCGAGCACCCCGAGGTGCGGTTCGCGCTGGAGCAGGCCGCGCACGAGGAGATGTTGGTCCGGGTCCGGGCCGGCGACGTCGACCTGGCCCTGACCGCGCCGCTGCCCGTCGACCAGCCGGACCTGGAGTGCCTGCCGCTGTACGAGCAGCCGCTGCTGCTGACCGTGCCGACCGGGCATCCGCTGGCCGCCCGCCGGCGGGTGCGGCTGGCTGAGCTGGCCGGCGAGCAGTTCGTGGGCATGAAGGCCGGCTACGGCCTGCGCCGCATCACCGACGCCATGTGCGAGCGGGCCGGCTTCCTGCCGGCGCTGGCCTTCGAGGGCGAGGACGTCGACACCGTCCGCGGCCTCGTCGCCGCCGGCCTCGGCCTCGCGTTGCTCCCGCAGTCCGACGCCACGCTGAACGGCGTGGTCGAGCTGGCCCTCACCCCGCCGGCCAGCCGCACCATCGGCCTGGTCTGGCTGGCCGGCGCGCCCCTGCCGCCGGCCGCCGAGCTGTTCCGCCAGTTCACCGCCGCCCAGCCCTAGCCGCCACTTTTTCCCCACATGCGCTTCCCATGTGGCGCAGAAGCCCACATAGGAAGCGCATGTGGCATTTGCTAACGCGAATCCCGCCGATTCGTCACATGCGCTTCCCATGTGGCGTCAGGTGCCACATGGGAAGCGCATGTGGCGTAAGAGGGGGTGTCAGCGGTAGTTCTGGGCGAACCTGACTAGGGTGCGGGCGGCGAAACCGGTGGCGCCGGGGACGACCTCGTCGTAGGTGGTCTCGGAGCGGGCGGGGCCGGCGATGTCGAGGTGGGCCCAGGGCAGGTCGCCGCTGAACTCGCGTAGGAACAGGGCGGCGGCGATGGCGCCGGGGCCGCCGGGGGCCTGCTTGACGTCGGCGATCTCGCTGCGCACGGAGTCGGCGTGGTCGGCCAGCAGCGGCATCCGCCAGTGGGCCTCGCCGACCTGCTCGCCGGCGGTGATCAGCTGCGCGGCCAGCGAGTCGCTGGTGGCGAACAGGCCGCCGGTGCGCAGCCCGAGGGAGATCTTCATGGCCCCGGTCAGGGTGGCCACGTCGACCAGCACGTCCGGGGAGTGCTTGCGCACGGCCCAGGTCATGGCGTCGGCAAGCACCATCCGGCCCTCGGCGTCGGTGTTGCCGACCTCGGTGGTCTTGCCGCCGTAGTGCCGCACCACGTCGCCGGGCCGGTAGGCGGCGCCGGACACGTGGTTCTCGGCGCACGGCACGAGACCGGTGACGCGAACGGGCAGCTTCAGCGCGGCCACCGCGGTCAAGGCGGCGATGACCGCGGCCCCGCCGGCCATGTCGGTGCGCATCAGGTGCATGCCGTCGGCGGGCTTGATGGAGATGCCGCCGGTGTCGAACGTGATGCCCTTGCCCACGAACACGATGTGCGGGGCCTTCGACGACCCACGCGGACGCCACGTCAACTCCAGGAAGCGCGGCGGCCGGGAGGAACCGCCGCCGACGGCGAGCACGCCGCCGAAGCCCTGTTCGGCCAGCCACGCCTCGTCGCGCACCTCGGCGGTCAGGCCGGCGACGCTCTCGACGATCCGCGCGGCGGTGCCGGCGAGCCAGGCCGGGTCCTTGACGTTTGACGGAGTGTTGGCCAGGTCCCGGGTCAGGGCGGTGGCGGCGGCCAGCGTCACGGATTCGGCGACGGCATCGGCGACCGGAGCGGATGTGACCAGCAGCACGGACTTCGTGCGCGCGGCCGGCGTGTCGCCGGTGACCTTGAACTTGTAGCCGCCCAGGGCCAGGCCCAGCGCGAACGCCCCGGCCTGCTCGGCGGTGACGTCCTCGGGCAGCAGCACCTGGTGCCTGCCGACCTCGTGCTCGTCGGCCGACCGGACCAACGCGGCCCCGGCGGACCGCCAGTCCTTCACCGTGCCCTCACCGACGCCGACGATCCAGTCACGCCCGATCCGGCGCACCTCGCCGGTCTTGCCGGTGGGCTCGAAGGCGGCCAGTGCGGTGTCGTCGAGACGGTCCCGCCCTGGCCCGTAGACCGGGCCGTCGGCGACGATCACCGAGGTGGGCAGGCCGCGGCGCGGGGTCGGCGCGACCTCGATCGCGGGCAGCGGAGTGGGCACGGCAGGCGCCGTCGAGCGCACGTCAAACCTCCAGCAGGGGAACGAATTCTGCCCCGGCTCCACGTGGGAAACCGGGGCTGAGGGGAACACGCGGCGGGAGCGTCAGTTCACGACGCCCTTGAGGGCATCGCCCAGTTCGCTCGCCTCCTCCGCCGACATCTCGACGACGAGGCGCCCACCACCTTCGAGGGGCACCCGCATCACGATGCCTCGCCCCTCCTTGGTGACCTCAAGGGGACCGTCGCCGGTCCTGGGCTTCATGGCCGCCATAGCGTGCTCCCTCCGTCTGTCCAGCTCGGCCCGACCGCCTCCCAGCCTGTCGGGTCCCCTGCATTCTCCCCCATCCGCGATCGGGCGTGAAACCGAACCGATCTTTTCGGCCTCCCGCCACCGCCACCATCTTGGCAAGTCAGCGGCCCTGCCGCCGAGCCGGCACGCCGGGCGGAGGTGGTCCAGTCCTTCACATGTCCGCTGTGGACGGTCAGCGGCGGGCCCGCCAGCAGCCGGCCACGTGGTCGTCGACCATGCCGGTCGCCTGCATCAACGCATAGCAGGTGGTGGGGCCGACGAAGACGAAGCCACGCTTGCGCAACGCTTTGGCCATCGCCGTGGACGCCGGCGTGATCGCCGGCACGTCGGCCATGGTGCGTGGGCGGGCGCGGCGGCCGGTCGGCGCGAACGACCACAGCAGCTCGTCGAGCGGCTGGTCCAGACCGAGCACGGTGCCGGCGTTGCGGATGGCCGCGTCGATCTTCTGGCGGTTGCGCACGATGCCGGCGTCGGCCATCAGCCGCTCGACGTCGGCCTCGTTGTAGGCGGCGACCTTCTTGGGGTCGAAATGGTCGAAGGCGGCCCGGAAGGCCTCGCGCTTGCGCAGGATGGTCAGCCAGGACAGCCCGGACTGGAAGCCCTCCAGGGTCATCCGCTCGAACATCTCCGGCACGCCGCGCAGCGCGACGCCCCACTCCTCGTCGTGGTAGCGCCGGTAGTCCTCTGTGGAGTCACCCCACGGGCAGCGGACCCGCTCGGTCACCGGGCGTTCTCCTCCACGGCGGCATCCTGCGCGGCGGCCTCCAGCTCGGCGACGCGGGCCCGCAGCTCGGTCACCTCGCGGCCCAGCCGGTCCAGCGCCCAGTCGACCTCGGACATCTTGTAGCCCCGGAACACCTGCTGGAACCGCAGGTCCTGGATGTCCTGCTCGGTGACCGCGTCGGCGGGCAGCCGCGTCGGCGACGCGCCCGGCGGCAGCGGGCCCAGCTCCTCGCCGCGGCCGAAGATCAGCGACGCGGCCAGGAACACCACGCCGGCCACCACGGCCATCACGACGAGGTAGATCAGTACGGTGGTCACGGCATCGATCGTGGCACGTCCGGGGCCACCCGTGCACGGGGGCCGTCCGTAACCCGCGAGTCGGGCCCGCGCAGCGACCGCATCGGCGGCCGGTCGGCGGTCGACACCGCGCTCGGATCGGGCAGCCATTCCCCGTCCACCTGCACGAACTGGGTCAGCACGGTGGCATCGCCGACGTCCATGCCACAGCGGCCGAGGGCGGTGCCGAGAATCTGGCTGGCCATCACGCCCAGTTGCAGCAGCGACCGGTTGCGGTGCTTGCGCACGCCCAGGTTCACCTGCGCCAGGCCAGCCAGCCCATACATCGCGTATGTGTCGATCAGCAGCCCGATCTCCACGCCGTAGCCGGCGGCGAACGGCACGGATTCGAGCAGCTCACGGGTGGCCGCGTACTCCCCGCCCAGCGGCTGCACCACCCCGGACAGCTCCGGCCGCAACGCGGCCAGCACCGGTCGGGCCAGCAGCTCGGTGACCCGGCCGCCGCCGCTGCTCTCCAGCCGCAGCGGCCGCCGGTAGAAACCCTTGACCAGCTGCACTCCCGGCGCGGTCAGCAGCGGGCCGAGCAGCGCCGGCACGAAGGCCGGGTCCGGGTCGACCAGGTCGGAGTCGAGGAAGACGACCAGGTCGCCGGTGGTGGCGGCGAGCGAGCGCCAGAGGACTTCTCCCTTGCCCGGCAACGGTTCCAGCTCGGGCAGCACGTCGCCGCGCCGCACCGCCCGCGCCCCGGCGGCCTCGGCCCGGGCGATGGTCCCGTCGGTGGAGCCGGAGTCGACCACCACCAACTCGTCCACCAGCGAGCCGAGCAGCGGCCGAACGGCGGTCACCACCGCGCCGACCGACTCCTGCTCGTTCAACGCCGGCAGCACCACGCTGACCGTGCGATCACCCTTGGCGCGCACCAGTTCCGGCACCGTCCACGCCGGCTCCTGCCAGGTGCGGTCGCGAAACCACTGCTCGGTGACTGGTAACACGTCAGGCCAGCGCCCTCAGGACGGCCGACGGCGGTCGAGTGCCGGCGATGCTGGCCACCATCTCCAGCACCCGCCGGGTCTGCCGGACCTGGTGGGCGCGGAAGACCCGCGCGCCGCCCCAGGCCGCCACCGCGGTGGCCGCGAGGGTGCCGTCGACCCGCTCGTCGAGGTCGACGCCGAGGGTCTCGCCGACGAAGTCCTTGTTGGACAAGGCCATCAGCACCGGCCAGCCGGTGCCGACCAACTCGTCCACCCGGCGCAGCAGCTCCAGCCCGTGCCAGGTGTTCTTGCCGAAGTCGTGGGTCGGGTCGATGAGCACGCCCTCGGCCGGCACGCCCAGCGCCACCACCCGCTCGGCGGCGGCCACCAGTTCGGTGACGACCTCCTCGACCACGTCGGCATACCGCGGCCGGAAGGGATCGGTGCGCGGGGCCAGGCCGCCGGTGTGCGAGCAGACGATGCCGACGCGATGCTCGGCCGCGACCTCGGCCAGCTTCGGGTCGGCGCCGGCCCAGCTGTCGTTGATGATGTCAGCGCCCTCGCGGCAGGCCTGGTCGGCGACCTCGTGCCGCCAGGTGTCCACGCTGATCACGACGTCGGGGTGGCGCTCCCGCACGGCGGCGATGAACGGCACCACGCGGCGGGCCTCCTCGGCCGCGTCCACGGTCTCGCCCTGGGAACCGGCCCGTACGCCGCCGATGTCGATGATGTCGGCGCCCTCGGCCACCGCCGCGTCCACCGCGGCCATCGCGGCCGTCTCGGTGAAGGTGGCGCCGCGGTCGTAGAAGGAGTCGCGGGTGCGGTTGACGATGGCCATCACCAGCGCGCGGTCCGCGCCGGCCGGCCTCGTCCCGAATCGCAACGGTCGCACAACGGTCATGGTGCCACGCCGAGCCCGGCCCACCTGTTTGGAGTAATGTCCGTCACTGTTGCCGGGACAAACATCTCCGCCGGCGATGAGCGATCCTCCTGTATGCCACAGGCGTCCGAGACGGGTCAAATCGCGGTGGGACGATCATTGTTGGACTCCGTCCCCCGGCCGGGTATTCCAGCCAAGGCCCTCACTTGCGCTTTTACCCATTCGGCCTAGCGAATCAACACCAGCGGGTGATACCGATTACCGATTTTTGGTCCACCCGAACGTGGGCACGCGGGCGGACCTGGGCGATTTCGGGGCTAGCCTCGGTCCGGCCGAGGCGATCCACGAGCAGGAGGGGGCGCACTTCCGCTCGCCGCCCGGCGCACAACACAAGATCACAAAGGAGAGACCGTGGCCAAGAAGGCTCTTGTCGTGGCGGTGACCGCGACCGGAATGCTGGTCATCGGGGCACCGGCATTCGCGGCGGCAGCACCGGCGGACAACCCCCTTTTCCAACAGCCACTCGTTTCCAACGTGAATGTCCTCAGCCAGAACGTGGTGCCGACCGGCAACACCAATGGCGGTAACGGCAACAATGCCGGTACGGGCAATGTCGGCGGCAACGGCAACAACATCGGCGACAGCAACAACGGCGGGAACGGCAACAGCAACGGCGGCGCGGGCAACACCGTCGGCGGGGGCAACGCCGGCGGTGTGCACAACGGCCTGGCCAAGCTGGCCCAGACGGCTTCGGTCCCCTTCGCAGACTTCCTCGGCGGCAGCGTTGCGGTGCCCACGGGCGGCCCCGGCAACAACAACGCCGGCGGCGGCAACAACTCCGGCGCCGAGAACACCGGCGGCAACGGCAACAACATCGGGTCGGCCAACAACGGCGGCAACGGCAACAGCAACGGCGGTTCCGGAAACACCGTCGGCAGCGGCAACTCGGGTGGCGTCGGCGGTCACGCCTACTCGTACGCGCCGGACGCGATCAACCTGCCGGAAGGCGGATTCGTCGAGCGCAGCCTGGCCGGCGGCCCGGGCAACAACAACGGCGGTTCCGGAAACAACGCCGGCCAGGGCAATGTCGGCGGCAACGGCAACAACATCGGCGACAACAACAACGGCGGCAACGGCAACAGCAACGGCGGCAACGGGAACACCGTCGGCGGCGGCAACTCCGGCGGCATCGGCAACCACCGCGCCGAGCACCGCGTGAGCGTGCCGCCGTTGGTCTCGCCGGCCCGTTCGCTGACCGGGGCGGCCCACCACTGGCCGCTGCCGGGCAACAACAACGGCGGCTCGGGCAACAACGCCGGCAACGGCAACGTGGGCGGCAACGGCAACAACATCGGGAACAACAACAACGGCGGCAACGGCAACAGCAACGGCGGTTCCGGCAACACCGTCGGCGGCGGCAACTCCGGCGGCGTGGGCAACCACTGACCCAGCCCGAGACGGCGGTGTCACCCCTTTGCGGGAGTGACACCGCCGTTCAGCCGTGACGCGCGTCACAGCTCATTGCTACTCCAGAGTAGGTCCAAGTTTACTGCCGAGTAGATATGTCGTGACCGAGGTCACTCTGGAGGGCAAGTGCGCAGGTCAATGACGACTC
Source organism: Kutzneria sp. NPDC052558 (assembly GCF_044547355.1). Classification (NCBI taxonomy): domain Bacteria; kingdom Bacillati; phylum Actinomycetota; class Actinomycetes; order Pseudonocardiales; family Pseudonocardiaceae; genus Kutzneria; species Kutzneria sp. NPDC052558. The sequence continues at coordinate 8,962 of NZ_JBIUAG010000023.1, read as the reverse complement.
TGCTGGCCGTTGTGGCACTGGTGCTGGGGCTGGCGGCCACCGCCGCCGCCGCGCCGGCCGCCGGCTTCAGCACGAGCTACGAGGCGATTCCCGGCGACGGCGGCACGACGCTGCACGCGTTCGTGATCCGCCCGACCGGCCGCGGCGACGGGCCGTTCCCGCTCGTCGTGCTGCCGAGCAGCTGGGGCGTGAACGACATCGAATACGTGGGCGCGGCGGCGAAACTCGCATACCAGTCGGGTTACGTGGTGGTCAGCTACACCGCCCGCGGCTTCTGGGACTCCGGCGGCCAGATCGAGGTGGCCGGCCCGAAGGACGTGGCCGACGCGAGCAAGGTGATCGACTGGGCGCTGGCCGACACGAACGCCGACCCGGCCCGCATCGGCATGGGCGGCATCTCCTACGGCGCGGGCATCAGCCTGCTCGCGGCCGCCGCCGATCCCCGGATCCGCGCGGTGGTGTCGATGAGCGGCTGGACCGACCTGGCCGCCTCCCTCTACCCCAACCAGACCGTCAGCTCGCTGGCCGTGGACGGGCTGTTGGCCGCCGGCCACCTGACCGGGCGGCCCGGCAAGGACCTCCAGCAGGCCGAGAGGGACTACCTGGCCGGCGACTTCGCCGACGTGCTGCCGATCGCGCCGGTGCGCTCGGTCGCCACCAAGATCGACGCCGTCAACCGGCACGGCGTGGCCGTGATGATGGCCAACGCCTGGGAGGACTCGCTCTTCCCGCCCAGCCAGCTGGTCGACTTCTACGGGAAGCTGACCGGCCCCAAGCGGCTCATGCTCACGCCCGGCGACCACGCCACCGCCGAGGTGTTCGGGGCGGCCGGGCTGCCCAACGAGATCTGGGACGCCGCCGACCGCTGGTTCGACCACTACCTGCGTGGTGTGGACAACGGCATCGACCGGGAGCAGCCGGTGCGGGTGAAGGCGGCCAACGGCGGCGGCTGGCAAGGCTCGGCCGGATTCCCGACCCAGCAGCGGACGATTCGGCTGGACAGCACCAGGTTCGCCGCCGGCGTGGACACCATCGCCGACAGCGGCGTGCCGATCGTGAGCGGTGCTCTACAGGGCTACCTGAAGATCCCGACCGGCGTCTCGATCCCGCTGGTGTCCCGGTCCGCGGCCGCCGTCTGGTCCGAACCCGCTGCGGCACAAGGCTTTGAGGTCGACGGTGCCCCGCACGCCATGCTGACCGTCACGCCGGGCGCCGCCGACACCACGCTGTTCGCCTACCTCTACGACGTGGGGCCGCTGGGCCTCGGGTCGCTGATCACGCACAAGCCGTACTCGCTACTGGGCGCGAAACCCGGTGTGGCCAAGGACATCGACCTCGGCCTGGAGCCCATCGCCTGGAATGTGCCGGCGGGGCACCATCTCGCGCTGGTCGTGGACACCGTCGACCCGCGCTACGGCTCGTCGAGCACGATCGGCAGCACGGTCACGCTGTCCGGCACGTTGACCGTGCCGGTCGCCTGAGCTGGAAGGCGGGGGCCCCGGCGCGGGAGCCCCCGCCTTTCCACTACTTCAGCGCCTTCACCAGCGCCGGCACGAACTTCGACGCGTCGAGCGTGCCCCAGCCGGACACGATGTCGAAGCCCGGGCCGGCGGTGTAGCCGGTGACCGCGCCGTAGCTGTTGTCACCGCTGGTCACGTCGACGATGCCGGACTTGTCGGCCTTGGGACCGAGCTTGCCGTACAGCGCCGGGTTGATCTGGCCCAGCCGGCCGCCCTTGGCCTGCACGGCCAGCGCCAGCACGCCGGCGAACAGCGGCGAGGACTCGGAGGTGCCGTAGATGCCCTCCATGGTGATGTCCGGGAACGAGCGGAACTTGCTGCCGGTGCTGCCCTTCACCGAGTTCTGCCAGCTCGGCCGGGCGTAGGTCTTGGACACGCCGCCGCCCGACGGCCGCCACAGCACGTCCGGCGCGGTGCGGTTTCCGTTGGCGTCCAAGGAGAGCACGGTGCCGCCCAGCGCGGTGACGTTCGGGTCCGACGCCGGCCAGCTGGCCGCCCGGTAGGGGAAGGTGCCCGGGCCGGTCAGCACCGGGTTGGTGGCGCCGTAGTCGCCGGAGGAGGCGACCAGCGTGACGCCGGCCTTGCTGGCCCGCTCGAACGCCGGGTCCAGGCTCTTCACCGAGTCCAGCGACGGGAAGGTGTCCTCGGCCGTGCCGAAGCTCATCGAGATGACGTCGGCGATGCGGTGCTTGGTCATGTAGTCGACCGCGGCCATCATCTCCGGCAGGCCGGTGAAGCCCTGGGTCTCGGCCACCGGCGTCGCCGCGATCACGATGTGCGCGGCCGGGGCCATGGTGTGGATCATCTCCACGTCCAGGTCGGTCTCGCCGCCCCAGGACTGGCAGGTCGCGGTGTCCACGCCCGGGTCGGCGCAGCCCGGCACCGGGCCGGACGGCGCGATCACCGAGATGTCGGCCGGCGGCAGGCCGTTGCGCTGGTCGTAGGCGTCGATCACGGCCTTGATGTCGGCGTCGCCGTAGGACACCAGCGTGGCCACGGTCGATCCCGCGCCGGTCAGGCCCTGGTTCCACAGCGCCGGCGTGTTGTAGGCCTTGGCCAGCCGCGGCAGCGAGGCCGTCGCCGCCTCCAGGCGCTGCACCTTCTGCTCCACCGTCGTCGCCCCGACGAACGAGGCCGCCGCCGCGCTGAACGCGTGGTGCGACTGCTGCGCCGCCCGCGGCTGCGGACTCGCCGCCGCCGGCACCGCCGCCACCGCCGTCGCGGCTAACGCCGCCCCCACCACGACCCCTGCCCAACCTCTACCGCTCATCATCACTCCTAGTCACCATTTTTACGTGCGGAAGGCGGCATTCCTCCACCCCGAGTGGAGGAATGCCGCCTTCCAAGCTTGGTTGTTACGGTCAGCGAAGCGCCGCCACGAGGGACGGGACGAACTTGGCGGCGTCGATGGTGCCCCAGCCGGAGACGATGTCGAAGCCCTTGCCGGCGGCGTAGCCGGTGACCCCGTTGAAGGAGTTGTTGCCGGAGGTCACGTCGACGATGCCGGCCAGCTTGCCGCTGTAGAGCGCCGGGTTGACCTGGCCCAGCCGGCCGCCCTTGGCCTGCGCGGCCAGCGCCAGCACGGCGGCGAACAGCGGCGAGGACTCGGAGGTGCCGCTGGTGCCCTCCATGGTGATGTCGGGGAAGGACCGCTTGGTGCTCTTGGTGATCGTCGAGACGCTGTCCTGCCAGGCCGGCCGGTTGTACACCTTGGACAGGCCGCCGCCGGAGTCCGGCCACAGCGTGGTGTTCGGCTTGCCGCTCACCGAGTTCGTGCCGCCGACCGCGGTCACGTTCGGGTCGGAGGCCGGCCAGCTGGCGGTCCGGGTGCTGAAGTAGCCGCCGGCCTTCTTGTGGTTGGTGGCGCCGGAGTCGCCCGAGGAGGCGGTGAAGGTGATGCCGGCCGCGCTGGCCCGCTGCAACGCCGGGTCCAGCCCGGTGATCTGGGCGTTGGAGTCGAAGTTGTCCTCGGCCGTGCCGAAACTCATGGAGATGATGTCGGCCGACTTGTTGGCGGTGGCGTAGTCCACCGCCCGCATCATCTCGGGCAGGCCGTCGATGCCCTCGGTCTCGGCCACCGGCGTGGCGATCACGACGATCTTCGCGCCCGGGGCAAGGGTGTGGATCATCTCCACGTCCAGGTCGGTCTCGCCGCCCCAGCTCTGGCAGGTGGCGGTGTCCACGCCGGCGTCGTGGCAGCCGGGCACATGGCCGACCGGCTCCAGGATCTGCACGTCGGCCGCGGGCAGCCCGTTGCGCTGGTCGTAGGAGTCGATGACCGACTTGATGTCCTTGTCACCGAAGGAGACCAGCGTGGCCACGGTAATGCCGGCCCCGTTGTTCCCCTTGTCCCACAACGGTTTCACGTCATACGCGGTGGCCAGCCGGGGCAGCGCCGCCAGCGCCGTCTCCAGCCGCTGCACCTTCTGCGTCACGCTGTCGGCGCCGACGAAGGACGCCGCCGCCGAGCTGAACGTGTGGTGGCGCGACGTCACGTGATCGGGGGCGGGCGCCGCGACGGCGGGCGCGGCGGCGACGCCGCCCAGCGCCAACGCGGCCCCGACCACCAGCACACCCGCGGACTTGACCGATCCTCGGCCCATGACTCTCCTCCTGACCAGCGGAGCGACTCCGCCCCATTCAAGGGGGTGCCCCGCGCCGACCGTCAGGTCCGAAAGTCGGGAATCAGTGCACCTGCTCCCACGCCCGATAGGCGTCCTGGACCACGCGGACGGCGTCGTCGATGTCGTCCGTAAGATGTAGCAGCCGCATGTCCTTGGCCCCGATCTTGCCGCCGGCTTCCACCGAATCGTGTAGCCAGTCGTAGAGGCCCTGCCAGTAGGACCGTCCGAACAGGACGACCGGGAACTTGGTGACCTTCTTGGTCTGCACCAGGGTCAGCGCCTCGAACAGCTCGTCGAGCGTGCCGAAGCCGCCGGGCAGGCAGATGAAGGCCTGGGCGTACTTGATGAACATGGTCTTGCGGGCGAAGAAGTAGCGGAAGTTGACGCCGAGGTCGACCCACGGGTTCAGGCCCTGCTCGAACGGCAGCTCGATGCCCAGCCCGACCGAGTAGCCGCCGGCCTCCGACGCGCCGCGGTTGACCGCCTCCATCGAGCCCGGGCCGCCGCCGGTGATCACCGCGAAGCCGGCCTCGGCCAGCGCGCCGCCCAGCTTGCGGCCGATCTCGTACTCGGGGTGGTCGGGCTTGGTGCGGGCCGAGCCGAACACGGTGACCGCCTTGGGCAGCTCGGCCAGCGCGCCGAAGCCCTCCACGAACTCGGCCTGGATGCGCATGACCCGCCACGGGTCGGTGTGCACCCAGTCGGACGGGCCGCGGGCGTCCAGCAGGCGCTGGTCGGTGGTGGTGGACTCGCTGGAGCGGTCCCGGCGCAGCGTCACCGGACCGCGCTGCCGCTCCCGTGGCGGCTGCTCCTGGTTCTCGTTCATCGGGAAACCCTACTCAGGAAGGTGCGCAACACCGTCGTGCAGTGCGTGATCTGTGCTGCGGCCACATTTTCCTGCTGGGTGTGGGCCAGCGTCGGGTCGCCGGGGCCGAAGTTCACCGCCGGGATGCCCAGCGCCGCGAAGCGGGCCACATCGGTCCAGCCCAGCTTGGCCACCGGCGTGCCGCCGGCCGCCTCGACCAGCTCCCGGGCGGTCGGCGCGGACAGGCCGGGCAGCGCCCCCTCGGCCGCGTCGACCAACGTCAGGTCGAAGCCCTCGAACAGGACGCCCAGGTGGTCCAGCGCCTGCTCGGCCGTGCGGTCCGGGGCGAACCGGTGGTTGATCGTCAGCACGCACTCGTCCGGCACCACGTTGCCGGCGACCCCGCCGGTGATCTTCACCGCCTGTAGGCCCTCGCGGTAGTGGCAGCCGTCGATCTCCACCTGCCGCGGCTCGTACTGGTCGAGCTTGTGCAACGCGCCGGCCATGGCGTGGATGGCGTTCTCGCCCATCCAGGCGCGGGCCGTGTGCGCACGGATTCCCTTGGTGCGCAACTCGATCCGCAGCGTGCCCTGGCAGCCGGCCTCGATCACGCCGTTGGACGGCTCACCCACGATGGCCAGGTCGCCGCGCAGCCACTCCGGCAACTCCCACTCGATGCGGCCCAGGCCGTTGCGAGCCGCCTCGATCTCCTCGCAGTCGTAGAAGACGAACGTCAGGTCGTGCACCGGCTCGGCGATCGTCGCGGCCAGGTGCAGGAAGACCGCGTCGCCGCCCTTCATGTCCACCGTGCCGCAGCCGTGCAGCACCAGATCGTCACCCGAGCCGGTGCGGCGCAGCGGCAGGTTGTCGTTGATCGGCACGGTGTCGAGGTGGCCGGCCAGCACCACCCGGGACGGCCGGCCCAGGTTCGTGCGCGCCAGCACTGTGTTCCCGGACACCGCCAACTCCAGGTGCGGGGCCTGCGCCGCCAGCGCCGCGTGCACCGCCGCGGCCAGCGCTTCCTCGTCTCCGGAGACGCTCGGCACGTCCACCAGCGCGGCGGTCAGTTCGACGGGATCGGCGGTCAGGTCCAGGGTGGTCGTCACCTCCGGCACGTTACCGTTGTGCCGTGACCACCAGCGCTTACGGCACCGGCCTCGCCACCATCGCCGCCGACGGAACCGTCCTGGACACCTGGTACCCGTCGCCGACCCTCGACTCGCCCGCCGCCGACAAGCCCGACTTCGCCGACCTGCTCGGCGAGGACAAGGCCCGTGGCGTCACGCTCGTGCAGGTCGAGACCGTGATCGAGGACCTGTCCGCCGCGCCGGTCGACACCCACGACGTCTACCTGCGGCTGCACCTGCTCTCCTCCCGGCTGGTCCGGCCGCACGGCCTCAGCCTCGACGGCATCTTCGGCAAGCTCGCCAACGTCGTGTGGACCAACTTCGGCCCGTGCGCGGTCGCCGACTTCGAGGCCACCCGCCTCCGCCTGCGCGCCCGCGGGCCCGTCACCGTCTACGGCGTCGACAAGTTCCCGCGCATGGTCGACTACGTGCTCCCCACCGGTGTCCGCATCGCCGACGCCGACCGGGTTCGCCTCGGCGCCCACCTCGCCGAGGGCACCACCGTCATGCACGAGGGCTTCGTCAACTTCAACGCCGGCACCCTCGGCACCTCCATGGTCGAGGGCCGCATCTCCGCCGGCGTCGTCGTCGGCGACGGCTCCGACGTCGGCGGCGGCTCCTCGATCATGGGCACCCTCTCCGGGGGTGGCAAGGAGGTCATCAGCCTCGGCGAGCGCTGCCTCATCGGCGCCAACGCCGGCATCGGCATCGCGCTGGGCGACGACTGCGTCGTCGAGGCCGGCCTCTACGTCACCGCCGGCACCAAGGTCACCCTGCCCTCCGGCTCCGTCGTCAAGGCCCTCGAGCTCTCCGGCCAGTCCGGACTGCTGTTCCTCCGCAACTCCGCCACCGGCGTCGTCGAGGTCCGTCCCCGCCAGGGCCAGGGCATCGAACTCAACGCGGCGCTGCACGCCAACTGACCAGGCCGGGGACGTCTCCGGTCCCGTTGTCCACAGCCCGCTCCGGTTATCCACAGCCAACCTCAACCAAGATCATCCGGGGCTTGGCTCGGGTAGACTGGCAGCGGGGTCGCCCCCCTAGGGTTGGGCGGGGGCTGGTTTGGGCTGGGGTTCGGATGCTTGCCCCGCGCGGTTGCCGGGGAGTGGGGTTCGCATCGGGGTTGGCGCGAGGTTCGAGGGGGGCTGGCGTAGCCGTGTTCCCGGGTGGGTGTGGTTGTGCTTCGGGTGCCCGCGCCGCGCGGTTGCCGGGGCGTGGGATTTGCATTGAGAGGCCGGGGGCCGCTGCCTGACTGGGTGATGGGCCTTTTTGGTTAGCTACTCCGGGTGGATTTTGCGCGGAGACCTCTGGGCGATGGCGTATCAAGGCGCTATCGGGCAGGCTCCGCCTGCCTCGATACGCAAAAAGCTTATGCCATCGCCCCCCTCCGCGTAAAATCCACCCTCCGGAGCGTGAAGGTGTAGATGATTGTCGCCGTGGTGCTGTGGGCGGGGTCGTGATGCTGTTTGTGGCGTCGTCACGATTATGCATGAAACACAGGTTCACTCGTTAGTGGTTCGATTTGGATCTTCAATAGGGGTATCGTTGGGGTATGTCAGAAATCACCCGAGAGCTGGAGTCCGCTGAGCCTTCGGGAGCGATGCTGGACCTGCTCCTCGGCGCGGATCTCTCCACCCTCACACCCGAGCAACAAGTCACCGCATTCGTCATGGCCCGCAAGATCACGGCGGTTGCCGACCACGCTCGGCTGTGCATTCTCCGGAATTTCGACGACCTGGCCGAGATGTCCATGGCCACCCACGAGTCCGAACAGTCCCTGTTCCGCCAACAGGAACGCGCCGAAGTCCTAGACCGGCTGCCTCGGCTGTGTGAGCAGCTGCGACGCGGCGAGATCGACCTACGCCGCCTGGAGACCGTCGACGAGCGGGTGATCCACCTCGACCCCGCCACGATCCCCCAGATCGAAGACCAACTGGTCGAGGTCGCCGCCGAGCTCACCCGCACCCAACTCGCGCGCCGCACCACCAAGCTGGTCGCCGAGGCCGACCCTCTCGGCTACGAGCAGCGCCGCCAGAAGGCCCGCGACAAGGAACGCCGGATCGAGTTCTACCCCCTGCCCAACGGCATGGCCGAACTCCGCATCCGCATGTCCGCGATCGACGCCCGGCAGTGCTACGACATCGCCACCGCTGACGCCCGCGCCCTGTGCAAGGACTGCCGCACCACCGACCAGAAGCGGGTCGACGCGTTCCTGGACCGGTTCCTGGGCTACGGCATCGACCGCAAAGTCCAGGTCCACGTCACCCTCTCGATGGAAACCCTCATGGGCCTTACCGAGGACCCGGGCCTGCTCGACGGCTACGGCCCCATCAGCGCCGACTCCGCCCGCGAACTCGCGATGCTCGGCCCCTGGCGCGGGGTCCTGCTCGATGAGTACCAGCGGGCCGCCGCGATGGCCACCCACCTCTACAAGCCCCCAGCCCGGTGCCGGGAGTTCACCAAACTCCGTGACGGCGGCACCTGCTGCGCCCCCGGCTGCATCAACCCCATCCAAGAAATCGACCACACCATCCCCTGGCCCCAGGGAAAGACGAACCCGGACCAACTCAAGGGCTACTGCCAACACCATCACCACCTAAAACACGGCAACCACACCGTCACCCTCGACGAGGACGGGACCTTGCATTGGGTCACTCCGCAGGGTCGGCATTACACCACCCAGCCCCACCAGTACTGACCACGACCCGCCTGCCGCACCTGTTCTTTGACAACTCCACAGCGGACCGAAAATCCCCCTCCAACAAAGCGAAGCCGGCAACCCGCAAAAGCAGTCGGCAACACAGACTTTCCACTTCGACAATCGGAGGGTGGATTTTGTGTGGAGGGGGGCGATGGCATAAGCTTCTTGCGTATCGAGGCAGGCGGAGC